>JAMPFC010000081.1 GCA_023664685.1 Roseburia sp.
AAAAAAAGTACAGAATAATTTGAACATTTGTTCTGTACTTTTAGATACCACACTGCCAAAATCTACTATAATCTTCTCTCCATTTCCTCAATCGTCAACCTATGTCCATAACTATATCCTTTTATCATATTTCTTGCACATGCTTTCTGTGCATACCAATGTTGCGTAGCAACTCGCTAATAAGTTCGTCAGAACTTATTTTATTCCTATTATGTAGAAAAGGGAATGCCTATGCCGCAGCACCTAACATTCCCTTTTCGTGGTTGATTTTTCCGTTGTCTGCCAACCTCCGGCACCTGCGTCCGGAAAATAGCAGGTTTTTCCGTTGCCTGCCAACCTCCGACACCTGCGTTCGGAAAACGTATCAGATTTTAGGTGTCAACCCACCGCTGATTCACAGCTTCTCTAGCTATATTCTACATCAAATTCTTGCAAAATGCAATTATAACTTATTTTATGCCGATTTATTTTTATTATTCTTTTCCATTTTCATCCCCACATCAATCTTTTACCAAATATAATCAGCTCTCTTTCCAAAGGGTATAATATCTGTAGTAAATTTACCATATACATATCCGAATCATTTTTTCACACAAGCAAACTGCAATTTTTTCTGCAAAAACTTCTCTAATTCATCATCCGCAAGTATTAAAATACTGTCACACCGTCTTTATCATTCGCCTACCTGTAACCAGAGTGCCGGACGAACACCCTTTTTCCCTTTCGCATCACCGTACGACATCGCTTCTCCATAATAATTCACCATTGATGCATTATAAGCGTAATTACCAGTGGTATCCCACCGCTCGAATGTCCTTTCTCCTCTCAACAACCACCCCCAAGTAACAAACCCAAATCCATTATAGTAACACGCCTTCCTATCCCCCTCCGATTTCATATATTTCTCCACTTCGTCCTCACTCAGTAAAAAGACAGAATCCCTCGTATTTTTCTCATCAGTATTGTTCAATTCGGTTTCTATGATTTTTCCCCGCTCCGATTCATCAAATGCTTTTTGATAAAAATTTTCATTTAACCATTTCCGAAGAGAACAATCTCGCCACGTAACTGTTTTTTTGTTCAATGGATAATACCTTTTCTTTGCTAAAATATAAGTACTTATTAGCAAAACAGAATTGCCTTTTCGCTCCAATACTGTCCATTCAATATCCTCTTTGCCATCTAAACTTCCATAGTCCTGTTCATAATGACCAAAATACAAATCTATTCTGCCTGTACACTCTCCTGATACAAAGCGGACCGATATATTTCTGAAAGTTTATGCTCACTGTCTTCAAATGATCCAAGCTCTTTATAAATCTCGATTGCTTCCGAAAAATTTTGAGCATTTACTAAAGCACCAGCCTTGCAATATTTCAATCGAAGTGTACTATCCTCATACTCTCCCAGTTGTTCAAAAATTTTCACTGCCTCCTCATATGCCCCGGCAATCTGCAGTTTTACCCCCTGAAGATACTTGGCTCGTTCCTTTTTGAGTTGTGAACCCCGATAGTCATCCAATTTTTCGAACACTTCTGCGGCCTCTTCATATTTCCCCGATCCAAGCAGTTCCACTCCCCGATTATACTGTTGTTCAGACTGTTGTTCAACAATCACACTAATCCCACTAATCCCAAGTGCACACACTATGGCGACAGATGCCGCTATGATAATGATCTTCTTTTTTCTTTTCTCTTTGGCAAGCCGTTCTTCTCTGGCTTTTTTCGCTCTTTCTGCTGCTTCCGCCGCTTTCTGCTCCTCTTCTTTCTTGAGCTGCACTATTTTCTCGTTACACGTCTCAAGCATCGCGGAGGAATCTTTAAAACCGTTCAGCCGCTCAAAAATTTTCTGCGCACGCACCACGCTTTCCAAATTTTCTTTTGCAAGTAACTGCTGTGCGCTCTTATAAAGCATGGTTTTATTGCGCAGTGTAGCCTCTGCGGTCAACATACGTTTGTCAAGTGTACGGAACACATTCTTGCGTTCACGCTTGCACGCATGACAGGCGGATTCTTTCTCATGGTTGAACTTTCCGCAGGTACATACCCACAAATCCGACATATTCTGAGGAACATACAGGCAGTCATTTCCCTTGTTGTCGATGCCATACTGCTGTACCAGTTCCTTATTTTCCAGATACGCTTTAAGGGTTTTTACTTCCTCCAAAGGCGTCAGACTGGCTGACGGTAAGACAGTGTTAGTCCCATCAGAATACACAACCTCGATAACCTGTGTCGTAAAAGAACGGACGGTATTATTGTTCAGGACAAGGGGGATTTTCTGTCCGAAATGTTCATCTCTCTTTGCCTGCAGATCCAGCATCTGAAAATCCTGTTTTTCAACCACTTTTCCAAAAGAATCTGTTCCTGTGATAAGCAGTTTGACAGCAATTATCGTCTTATCCGTGATATTTAACAGTTTGAGCTGAACCAGTATGCGCTCCACTTCATTATCCTTTAATAACTGCCCCGCCTCCACGATTACGGGAAGCCCCGGCGCATATAGATTTTTCTCCTGTGAAAACATGATGGAATATCGTTCGTTCATTATGTATACCTCCGCTCGTCCCTCCGCCATTATAAGTCCGGAAGTTCATCTTTTTCTGACAATGGCTTTCCGTTGCTAACAATCCCAGCTTTGGCAAGCTGTTCGTTCATCTTAGCCACTTCGGCAAGAAGCTCTTCATTCTGCCTCTTTATCGATTCGCATTTTCTTTTCAGGGTAAGGTCTGGCAGGGTTGCAAAATAGACCGCTAATATCGGCAGAAAAAAGCACTTTGCATGCACATTCAAAGATATCACATTATATCCTTTACTTTTGACAGCTTCGGTCATTTTAGCAGCAAAATGCAGTTGAACTACCACAGAAACCACCACCGCTATCACAATGATAACCTGCATTGTCTCTACAAACTCTTCTATACTCATGGCTCTTTCTCCTTCTCATTCATTATTATTTTCTTTATTTTTTTCACAATTATCACACAACTTGAAATCTATCGTTCCGTGATAGTCGCTAAGAACAACTTTACTCCACTGCGTTTTCTTTCTTTCAAGCAATTTCGCTATATTAGGATAATTCTTTAGGCACTTCATCGTGTCAAATTCCGGTGGCAAAGTTACTTGTATATTATCCAATAAATCGGCATTCAATTTAAGCAAAACAACATATTCTTTATTTCTATTTGCTTTTACTTTTTTTAATGCCTCGCCCTTCAAATGAATCAGCAGGCGCGTTTCTTTCTCATAATACCAAATGAGTCCTTTTAGAAAGTGATTCCAATCTTTTTCTAGTTTTTCCGCACTATCTTTTAACATATCATAATTTGTCATCGTATTATACTTCAAACGTATTTTTTCATTATTATTGGAATAATACAAAACATCCCGAAACTCAATATCCATTGTTTCTGATACTTTCAAAGTTATGCGTTCTTCCCGTTTAATCTCACCATCTTCTTTTTGTGCCAGAACACATTTGATATTCGGGTTGAAATTTAATTCCTTTGCATTCTCCGTGTCATCAAAAATATACTCATTCACTGTATTTTTCGTAAAACGAATCCTCCCTCCCTTGCCATCAATACCGCCATACAGATACCACAATGGTAGATTTTCTGATACTCCTGTTGAAAAACAAAATGAATAATATTCTTTCTCTTGCCCTTCAAATTGCTTTTTATCTTTCGTGTCATTAAATCCATCTACACAGGAAATCCACAACTCCTTGTTCTCCAGAATAGACTCTATGTTTTTCAGGCTAGTATAGTGATAGTAATAACTATGCTCATACTGACGTTCTTTCATATATTCTTTTAATTCTTCATAATTTTTCGGTTGACCAAACTGATACCAGTCATATATTGAGCTACTCACCGTTTTTCCTCCAGTTTTAAAAAGTTTTAAAAAGTGTACTTTTTCAAACTCACTTATTACAACTTGATTTAGACCCCAAAACAGCAAAATCACCCCAATTTCACCCAAAATTTGTCTAAAAATGAAAAAATCTGTTGCATATACCAAGAAAATGTAGTAAAATACCTTACGTAATTTGAGTTTGAAAAAGTACACTTTTTCAAACTTTTGACTTTATGGATTTTCCGTATTTTCTGGCTTTTGATGATACATGCATAACTATATGGATTTGCCATAGTCTCCTCATTTCTATACTGCTTTTTGTGCATCATGCAATACTTGTATCTCAGTAAAGCCAAAACTTGTTAGATTTCAAATCACTCTTCCCCCGCCTTTTACGCAAGAGCAAAAAGCATCTGGATTTCTATTTCCAAATGCTTTTATACTATTGATCTTTACTTTACAATTGCATTATGCTGTAACTACTTGCAGCTGATCATGAAATTCATTATATATGTTTTTTACATTTTCAATCTCCTTTTTTAAGTCAGAAGCACTCATTCCTGATTGTATCAATTGCTTTTGATAAAAATATATAAATGTAGATAAATCAATTTTTGAAAAATCTACAATAGATTTTGTGCCAACAACACAAACAATCTTTTCCATTTTCGTACGTATTGATTTGCTTTCAACAGAATGGTACCATGCTTTAACATCGAAACGTATTATACTTATTCCTTCAGTCAGCACAAAATATTTTTCAATCTTATCAGATGATGCCACACCTTCACCTAAAAATGCGGTTAATGCACCAGAAAGCATTTTTCCTATTCCTTTTACCACATCAGAACCACCATTTAAAAATGAATCTACACTACCGCCAACCGTCTTTTTGATATCCGACATACTGTCAGATGAAAGTATTTGTCAAGACATAAAATAAAAAATTATACATAAATAAATTTTTACATTTTGACACAAAAAGTACAGAACAATTTAAACCTTTGTTCTGTACTTTCGATTAGATTATTAAGAAGGTATAACCGATTAGCAAAATTTAATTACCGTTTGATACTCTCTTTAGCGCACAGCCGCCAGCATCACAACATCGTGAAATTCTCTTCCAAAGGGATAATGATGAAGAATCCCCTCTTGCAAATATCCGGCTTTTTCAAGAACACGCTTTGACGCCTTATTTCCCACATGGACAAGTCCCTGAATCCTCCGAAGTCCAAGTTCTTCAAACCCGAAACCTGTCACACATGCTGCAACTTCTGTGGCAGCGCCTTTTCCCCAACTATCATAAGCGTAATGATATGCGATCTCTGCCATTGTCTTTTTTATAAAACCGCCCAAATCAATCCTCCCGATCACTTTCCCGCTCTTTTTCTCCTTCACACACCATGTAAAAACCAGTTTCCGTTTCAAAAGTTTATCATTGATGTTATTCAGCCAGTTTGTAATATTCGGTTCTTTATCAAACAATGGCACTCCACCGCCCAAATATTTCTGCACTCTGTCATCTCTTAATATATCAAAGTACTCATCCATATCTTCTCGTGCAAAGGGGACTAAAACAAACCGCTCCGTCTCCAGATAGGGAATCCCCTCAAAATAATCTTTAAATTGTTTCTTTTTATCCTCTTTATGCATCTTTGTATTTTCTCCCCTCAAGTCTTGATATTCTTATACTACCACATTTCTTCTGTAAAAACAGAAAAGTGCACGAATGGTAAAAATTCGTACACCAATGGTTCTTTTCCTATTCCAGACACCGCTTTACCGCTTCCCGCCATCCGCCTAGAAGCTTCTCCCGCTCCGCATCCCTCATCTGTGGCTCAAAGCACCGGGACAACGACCAGTTTTTCTTCACATCCTCCAAACTGCTCCAATAACCAACCGCAAGCCCTGCCAGATAAGCCGCGCCCAATGCAGTCGTCTCGATACACGATGGGCGGTGGACACAGGCTCCCAGAAGATCTGCCTGAAACTGCATCAAAAAATCATTGGCACAGGCTCCGCCATCTGTCTTAAGGGAAACCAGAGGCAGACCCGAATCCTGCTTCATGACCTGAACAAGATCATAAACCTGATAAGCCAGAGACTCCACGGTGGCACGTACGATGTGATCCCGTCCTGCACCCCTTGTCAGTCCGGTAATGATCCCTCTGGCGTCTGCATCCCAATAAGGCGCCCCCATTCCGGTAAATGCCGGAACCACATAAACTCCCGCCGTATCCTCCACTGCCCGGCAGCATACCTCCGACTCTGCCGCTGTCCGGATGAGTTTCATCTCATCGCGGAGCCACTGGATCGCCGCTCCAGCCACAAAGACACTCCCCTCCAGTGCATATTGTGGTGTTTGCGCCGCACTCGCCGCCAGTGTCGTCAATAAGCCATTTTCAGAAACCACCGGCTCGTCTCCTGTGTTCATCAGAAGAAAACATCCGGTTCCATACGTATTTTTCATTTCCCCCGGCTCAAAACAGCACTGGCCAAAAAGCGCCGCCTGTTGGTCGCCCGCAATCCCTGCGATTGGGATTTCTGCCCCCGTCAGCGATTTATCGCTATGACCATAAATCTCGCTAGAGGGCCGTACTTTCGGAAGCATACTCTGAGGAATCCCAAAATATTCCAATATTTCCGGATCCCACTGAAGTTTATGGATGTCATACAGCATCGTCCGGGAAGCATTTGTATAATCTGTCACATGGACTTTCCCACCAGTCAGCTTCCAGATCAGCCATGTATCTACTGTTCCAAAGAGCAGCTCTCCCCGCTCTGCCTGCTCTCTGGCTCCCGGCACATTTTCCAAGATCCAGACGATCTTTGTCGCCGAAAAATAAGCATCCGGTATAAGGCCTGTCCGCTCCCGTACCGTCTGCTCAAAGCCATCCGCTGACAGCTTTGCGATCCGGTCTGCGGTACGTCTGCACTGCCAGACAATGGCATGGTATACCGGTTCTCCTGTTCTCTTATTCCAGACGATCGTCGTCTCCCTCTGGTTTGTGATTCCGATTCCGGCGATTTCCGCCCCCGACACACCGAGTTTACTCATCGCCTCGGTCATCACACTGAACTGGCTTGCCCAGATGTCCACCGGGTCATGCTCCACCCAGCCCGGCTTCGGATAAATCTGCCGGAACTCCTTCTGCGCCATGCTGCATATATTTCCTTGTTTGTCAAATAGGATACAACGGGAACTGGTCGTCCCCTGATCCAACGCTATCATATATTTCTTCATGATTCCCCACACTTCTGCGCTGCGTTTGCGCGATAAACCTGTCAATTCTTTCACGAACCACGGATCATTTGCAAAGCTGTCTGCAATGGTTCATCCTTGCTCGCATCATAATCCCCCTCCGCCTCATACGAAACTTCCTGATCCGGAGTAAGCCCTTTTCCATGTATACTCACATCGCCCGGAAGAAAATATTCTGCTGTCGTCAGTTTGACGCCGCCCCCGCACGAACGCTCCAGAGACAATACCGTCTGGACAATTCCCTTTCCAAAACTTTTTGTCCCGACAAGCATCGCTGCCCCTCTCGCCTGAAGCGTCCCGGCAAAAACTTCGGATGCACTGGCGCTATTTTCATTCATAAGTACGACGATTGGCTTATCATAACTCTTTTCATCTGTTGAATAATATGTCTCATCTCCATCTTTTTTACTCTTTTCCGTGATCAGCTCACCTTCGGGAAGAAGCTCATCCAACATAGAAATGGCCGCATCCAGTGAGCCGCCGCCATTATCCCTGACGTCGACCACCAGTCCTTTGATCTTGTCATTCCGGTAATTCTCCACAGCGATCTCAAACTGCCCTGCAGTCTCTTTGTCAAATTCCGAAACTTTGATATACCCCACATCATCGTAATTTTCAGAACTCACAGAAACTACCTTGATTTCCCGGCATGTGACCTCCTTATCCATCGTCTCGGTCTTTCCGTCGGCATCCGTTCTCTCGATGCCGATCACGATCGTACGCTCGTTATTGTCCTCCGTCTTGATCAGCGACACCACATCATCAATCGTAAGGCCAGCTATCTCTTTTCCGTCCACACGGAGCAGTTTATCTCCTTTTTTTATCCCAGCCTCTTCTGCCGGCCCGCCCTGCGTGACCTTTTCCACACGAATCGAATCATCCTTTTCATCCTGCCGAAGCGACACACCGATTCCTACATAAGAGCCATTGATCCCATTCATGACCTCCTTGTACTCTTCCTCCGTATAATACTGGGAATACTTATCTCCCAGCGCAGCTACCATCCCCTTTATTCCGCCATTGATGAGTTCCTCGTCTTTGACCTCTCCCTGATAAAAATCATCGATGCATTTCTCGACAACTTTCGTCTTATCATATAACTGCTGTGATGCCGAGCCGGGAATATAGAGATGAATACCAAAATACCGGGCGGCTGAAACCGCCCCGAGCGCCACCACGAGACCGAACAATGTTCCAAAAATAAATCCTTTTCTCCGTTCCTTCGACATATGATCAACTCCTGAATGTTGGGATAATATTGTGTTTTAGCAATGCTTCTTTCATTCGCATTCCGCATCATAGATGCTGCATGCTCATGAAGGATGCTCGCAAGATACGATTTTGCCGGAAGTGGGACAAGTACCTGTCGTAATGTATAATATGGTTCAGGGCATCAAAAGCCCCCTTCGGGGCAAAACCGACACAGATATGTGTTTTCGCAAGCAAGCTTGCAACACCACATATCCGTGCCGGTTGGGGCAATGCCCCTTTTGATGTCCCACCGCCCCTGCCCCCACTTCCGGCAAAATCGTGCCTTGCTCACTATTGGCTCACATAGTTAAGAGGATCCAGATAAACCGCATTTATAGATACGCCAAAGTGAAGGTGCGCCCCGGTGGAAATTCCGGTGGAGCCGACATAGGCAATGATATCGCCCTGATTTACCGTGGTTCCCTCGGCGACTGCCAGTCTTGAAGCATGCATATATACGGTGTACAAACTGTTCCCATGATAAATCATCACATAATTTCCTGCACTTGCACTATACGATGCGGTAACGACTTCGCCCGCACCTGCTGCCACAATCGGAGTTCCCGCTGATACTGCGATGTCGATTCCCTGATGATAGGTGCTGGCTCCCGCTGTCGGACTTGTTCTTGTTCCAAATTTGGAAGAAATCCGTCCGGGTACCCGGAGTGGCCACCGCAAGCCGCCGGTATTGGCTGCATAGGAATCCGTCGCGGGGTCGGCAGGCGTTCCGGCCGCCGTGTTTTGCTTCGCCGCTTCTCTTTTTTCGATCTCCCTCTGCTTCTCGAGAAGAAGATTTTCCACTTTGCGCTCTGCCTCTGCCACTTTCTCATTAAAGGTTTTCACTCGGGAGTCTGTCGCAGAAATCGCAGAACTCAATTTATTCAGCTCCGACTTTTTACTTGATTTTAAACTCTTTAAGGCATCCTTTTCCGCAAGAGCCTCCTGCTGAAGCCCCGCGATCTCCTCGATCTTACTCTCCAGCACCGTCCGCTTGACCTCGGTCTCATTCCGCGTCTCGACAAATTTACTGAAAAGTTCCGAGTCAAACTTGGAGATTTTCTCAACATACTCCGAGCGGCTCAAAAAATCCCCAATGCTCTTTGCGCTGAAAATGGCGTCCATATAACCGTCGTTTCCATTTTCATACATATATTTTATTCGCTTCTTCATCGTTTCATACTGTTCTTTTTCCAAATTCTCAGCAATCGTAAGCTCCTCTTCCAATTTTACGAGTTCTTTTCTGGAACCCTCGATCTGCTTATTCAGCCCTTTGATCGTATCGGAAAGCTTTTCCATCTTTTTGTCTACTTTTTTAACGTATTTCAGTATATCCCCTTTATTTTTCTCTAATTCCCTTATATCCTTTTTTAATTCATCCACCCGCTTCTGCGCGCTTGCCTTTGCCTCTTCCGCTTTTTTGATCTGGGCATCATAATCACTCGTCGGTTCTTCCGCCGACGCATTCAGGCCTGAAAGGCAAAAACTAAACATCAATCCTGTCACCATGAGCAAAGCCATTACCTTTTTCTTCATCGTCATCTTCCCCCTTTATATGTCAAGATGCTTTCTGACTGTCACAAAGCTTCCCAGAAAACCTACCCCGATCCCCACGATCAGGCAGATTGGAATCAAAACCCGGAAAATCTGGGCAGCATCCAGAAAAGTCAGCCAGTTTGAAATGATATGAAATTTGCTGTTAATATATTTTACGATCGACCCATAACTGAAAATCAATATCACAAGCGGAATGCAGGCGCCGATCGCTCCGATGACCAATCCCTCCACGATAAACGGTGCGCGGATAAAAAAGTCCGAGGCTCCCATCAGCCGCATGATCCCGATTTCTTCCCGCCGGACAGTAATACCTGTGGATATCGTGGAATTGATAAGGAAAATCGACACCGCAAGCAAAATTACGATGATCGCGATCGAGACATAACTCACGAGTTTATTTGCATTTTCAAAATTTTTCGCTGTATCATCCGATCGTTTGACTAACCGCACACCCTCAATCCCCTCGATATAGGCAGCCACCTCATTCTGCTCAGAAATGTCTTTCAAAAACACCTGAAAAGACGCCGAGTCCTCAAGCGGGTTGTCCTCTCCAAAGCTGTCGACCAGTTCCGGATTTTCACTAAAATTGTCTTCCACAAACTGTTCCCATGCCTCCTCAGAAGAAATAAACTCCATATGGTCTACCTCATCACGGGCCTCGATCGCTTCCCCGATCGCATCAATCTGCTCTTGGGAAATCCTCTCATCAAAAAACACAGTCACGCCCACCGACGTCTCCACTTCTTTTATCATATATTGAAAATTGCTGACAATAAAATAAAACATTCCAAAAAGAAACAGGCATGCCGCCATCGTGCCAATCGAGGCAAGCGTAAACATACTGTTTTTGCGCAGGCTCTTAAATCCCTGTCTCACACTATAAATAAATACACTAATCCCTCTCATATTCGTAACCACCTTTTTTATCATCCCGGATCAGATTCCCATCCTCCAGTGTCACGACACGCTTCTGCATCACATCCACAATATCGTTATTATGCGTGACGACTACAACTGTAGTCCCCATTTTATTGACCTCCTGCAAAAGCATCATGATCTCCCACGCATTCTGAGGATCCAGATTTCCTGTCGGCTCGTCGGCAAGAAGAATGGTCGGTTGGTTCACTAGCGCCCGGGCGATCGCCACTCTCTGCTGTTCGCCGCCGGAAAGCTCATTGGGATAGGCATCCGCTTTATCCGTCAGCCCGACGATCGTCAGCATCGTCGTCACATTCCGGATGATCTCCCTCTTGCTTCTCCCGATGATCCTCTGGGCAAACGCCACATTTTCAAATACCGTCCGGTCATTTAGCAGACGGAAATCCTGAAATACCACGCCGATATTTCTGCGGTACAGCGGCACCTGCTTCCGTTTCAGCTTGTTGACCATTCTCCCGGCAATGTATAATTTGCCCGAAGTGGGATCCAACTCTTTCAAAAGCAATTTGATAAATGTGGATTTTCCGGAGCCGCTTTTCCCCACAACAAAAACAAACTCCCCCTGCCAAATCTGGAGTGATATTTTTTTCAGTGCGTCTACACCTGTCTGATATTGTTTGCTCACATCATCCATCGCAATGATGGGACGTTCTTTTTTTGCAGCCATATGAGTTTTCATCCCCTAAAATTAGTAGTCCATCGACTCAAGATATTTCATATATTTCACAACCATGAGAGCGATCTTAAATGTGATCGCATCATCAAATACCCTCAGATCGAGTCCTGTACCTTTTTGCAGTTTATCCAACCGGTACACAAGCGTATTCCGGTGAATATAAAGCTGCCTTGAGGTCTCGGAAACATTCAGGTTATTCTCAAAAAATTTGTTGATCGTCGTCAGTGTTTCCTCATCGAACTCATCCGGTGTCTTATCCGAAAAAATCTCTTTGATAAACATTTTGCAAAGAGGCATCGGGAGCTGATAGATCAGACGTCCGATCCCAAGATTGCTATACGCAATGACTTTTTTATCGCTGTAAAAAATCTTTCCGACATCCAGTGCCATCTTCGCTTCCTTATAGGAACGGGAAACCTCTTTGAGTTCTTTCACGATCGTTCCGAACGCCACATGGACTTTCGTCATCGCCTCCGTATTGAGCATGTCCACGATGACCTCGGCGGTTTTCTCCAGATCTTCGATCTTTTCCTTATCATTGATCTCTTTCACAAGGATAATGTTCTTTTCATCAACTGCTGTGATAAAATCCTTTGTCTGCGTGGCAAACATGCTGCGCACGGTCTCCAATGCACCGCTGTCCTTTTCTTTGTTTGTCTCAATGATAAATACCACTCTCCGGGCATTCATCTCAATATGCAGCTTCTTGGCACGGTTATAAATGTCAACGAGAAGAAGATTGTCAAGCAGAAGGTTTTTGATAAAATTATCTTTGTCATACCGTTCCTTGTATGCCACAAGAAGGCTCTGGATCTGGAATACAATAATCTTCCCGATCGTATAAACCTCCTCCGAATCCCCCTGTATCACGACAATATACTCCAACTGGCTCTCGTCGTAAATCTTAAAAAACTGACAGCCATTCATCACCTGACTATCCGCCGGCGACTGCACAAAGTTCTGCCCGTCCCCTGCAAATCCTGTCAATTCCTCCGAAGTCGAAGCCAGTACATTCCCCTCTGTATCCATGACACATAAGTTGTTTTTTGTAATCCCCTTTATTCCATCAACCGTATTTTGCAGTATCTGGTTTGATATCATAACTACACCTCCGAACGTAGTCTACTCTTGTCGCATTATGAATAATTGTATCATTTTTCAGGTAAAAAGTAAAGTCAAAGTGAGTTTGAGTTTCCCCATTTTTTCTGCTGGTAGATATATCGTAAAATAAAAAATGCAA
>JAMPFC010000082.1 GCA_023664685.1 Roseburia sp.
CTTTAACATGGCCGCCTGATAGTCCAACTCTTTTGCCATATCCTGTGCATACCTTGCCCTTCTGTTTTCCGCATACATTTGAAGCAATGAATCTGCCAATTCTTTTTCTGTTGGCATGAAACCACCTCCTGATTCAAAAAAATATAAAGAAGTGGACCTGGCGGGAATCGAACCCGCGTCCAAACCGGAATCCCATGTACTTCTACTATCATAGTTCATTCTTTGACATTCCCTCTGCCTGACGGAAATGAACATCCTTCAGGTTTTAGTAGCTTCATGATACGCCCGTATACGCAAAGCTTAATATACGTCGTTTCCTACATCATTGATGCCTGAATCCCAAAGTGTAGGTGCCCCGGGTCAGACAGCAGCGCTTAGGCTGCGTATGCTAAATTTCTATCTTCAGCGTTTAATTTTTGTCTGCGTTTTAACGTGGTCACAGTCCACGGATAGCTTCTCCATCTTCAGCCGGCCTGTCGAAACCAGTACAAGCCCGTACTGTCAATCTTATTGTATCCGATTTGATGCGAGTTGTCAATTCCAGCTTTCCATATTTTTTGCATAAATGTATCCTCCCAAAAATAAAATGTAAAAAAGTCTACAGGAATTTTTTTATGACAGATATCGAAAAAGACAAAGAGAATCTCATTCTTTTTACAAAAGTCGGAGCCATCGTACTCACCTCACTACTCCTCTTAGTGACAAGTATCTATTTTTATCCCCAGACCACCGCTACCATCAGCTCACGTATCCATTCAAAAGAACTCCCGATCTACTGTGTCGGAACAGAAGAACCAAAGATCGCCCTCTCGTTTGACGCCGCTTGGGGAAACGAAGACACCTCAAAACTTTTAGAAATCCTCAAGAATAATGACGTCCGGGTTACTTTCTTCATGACCGGCGGGTGGATCGAGAAATATCCGGATGACGTAAAAGCGATCGCTGCTGCCGGACACGATCTCGGCAATCACAGCGAAAATCACAAGCAGATGTCTACACTGAGCGCCGAGGAATGTAAAACTGAAATCCTCACTCCCCACGAAAAAGTCAAACAGCTCACAGGAAAAGACATGCAGCTTTTCCGCCCGCCCTACGGTGACTATAACGACAACCTGATCCAAGTGTGCCGCGATATCAATTATTTCCCGATCCAGTGGGACGTCGATTCTCTCGACTGGAAAGACTACGACGCCGCCACCATCATACGAAAAGTAACAGAACACAAACACCTCGGCAATGGCTCCATCATCCTGTGCCACAATGGGGGAAAGCATACTGCGGAAGCACTGGATACGATGATTAAAACGTTAAAGGAAAAGGGCTTTACTTTTGTTCCGATCTCCGAGCTGATCCTGAAAGATGGGTATGCGGTCGATCACGAGGGACGACAAGTGAAAAAATAACGATCTTACAAATACAAACGCCCCTTGACGGCACCATCAAGGGGCTGTATTTTCATAAAAAAGAAGAAATCTTTACTTGACAAACTTTTTAAGCACAGCTATGAATGTACCCACATCAAGAGGCTTCGCAACATGGGCATCCATTCCGTTCGTGAGGGCTGCCTCTTTGTCCTCTTCTAATGCATTGGCTGTCATGGCAATGATCGGCAAATCTTTCACATCCGTTCGCGGAAGCCTGCGGATGGTTCTGGTCGCTTCATAACCATCCATGATCGGCATCTGCACATCCATCAGGATCGCATCGTAATAATTTTCCTCTGCCTTTTCCATGATCGCCACCGCATCCGTTCCATCCGGCGCAGTATCCACAACGAAACCTGCCTCTTCCAGAATCACCTGCGCGATCTCACGGTTTAGTTCAATATCATCCACCAGAAGGATACGCCTTCCGCTGAAATCAGCCAGCGTCCATTCCGGCGCCTCTTCTTTCTTTTCCAACAGATCGTTTGTAGCAAGCAGCACGGTCTTTAGGTCAGACATGAACATCGGCTTCGCACAGAAAGCAGTAACGCCTGCCGCCCTTGCCTCTTCCTCAATATCCGTCCAGTCATATGCCGTCAAAATGACGATCGGCGCCTCATTGCCAACCTTTTCCCGGATTTTTCTAGCGGTTTCCACTCCGCTAAATCCCGGCATCTGCCAGTCAATAATAAAGGTATGGTAGGAATCCCCCTCATCATGAGCGGTCTTAGCACGGTACACCGCCTCTCTGCCAGAGGTTGTCCACTCCGGACGCAGTCCAAGCTGCTTTAACATCCTGCTGACACTGTCACAGACATTAAAATCATCATCTACTACCAAAGCCCGTAACCCCTCAAGCTCCTTGATCCGCTTCTCCGTTTTTTCCGTATCCTGAAGTTTTAACTCAAGTTCGATCGTAAATGTACTGCCCTCGCCCGGCACACTCTCTACGCTGATATTTCCATTCATCATCTCGACAATGTTCTTGGTGATCGCCATACCCAGACCAGTTCCCTGTATATTGTTCTGTGTCACCGTCGTCTCCCGCTCAAATGGTTCAAAGACATGCTTCACAAATTCAGGGGACATTCCAATACCATTGTCTTTTATGATAAAGGTATAATTGCCATATCCATGCCTAAATGTCGCCTTTTGTATGATCCGGAACGAAACCATGCCGCCGGCGGGCGTATACTTCACCGCATTGCTCAACAGATTGATAAACACCTGATTCAATTTCAAAGGATCTGCGATCACATCTTCATTCGCCACCTCAAAGGTATCAATAAACAATTCAAGCTGTTTTGCTTTGACCTGTGGCTGGATGATATTTACCAGATTATGTATCAGTTCGGAAATATTACACTCCTGCTCTTTGATCTGGACTTTTCCACTTTCGATCCTGCTCATGTCAAGCACATCATTGATCAGGCTGAGGAGGTGGTTACTAGAGGACAGCACCTTTTGCAGACAATCCAAAACTTGATCTCTGCTGTCGATATGGCTGACCGCAATAGTCGCAAAACCGATGATGGCATTCATCGGAGTACGGATATCATGCGACATATTGGACAAAAATGTAGTCTTTGCCTTGTTTGCATGCTGTGCCTGCAGCAGTGCATCCTGAAGCGCCTGCGTCTGCTCTCTCTGTTTTCTGACCTGTTCCGTGATGTCTTTGGACAGTACCATGACCATGATATCGCCCGTATCCTCTGCCCTAGTCATGACAAAGGACTGGTGTACACAGATCTGATTTTCCTCGGAACTTCCGCCCCAATACTCAGCTATGACTTCCCGTTCTCCCCGCTCAAAACATCTCGTAAGGTTCTCTATATTTACAATGTCAGAATAGCTTTCCAGCGATTCTTCCAAAATAAATTGTTTCCATTTTTCAAAACACTCGGAAGCCTTGCATGGCGCCGAAAGCCCGATCCGCTCAAGAAGTGAAACCTCCTGTCCATTGACCGTTCTGACAATATCCTGCTCAACAAGATCCTGCGTAAGATTAAATTCATATCTGCAAAAGGAATTGGACATGATTGCGATCTGGTACTGCCGCTCCTTGCGGTTTGCAAGCATTCTTTCTTTTTGAACCCGCAGTTCTTTCTCTTTCAACTCGGTTATATTCTGACGGATAAACAAAACTTTGGAAGCCTGCCCCTCATTTCGTTCCAGACAGATAATATTCATGTGTTCCCATTCTAGCCGCCCATTTTTTATAACATGTGCTTCATAGCGCAGATCGTCGCGTTCTGACATCGCTTCAATGACATTATCTTTGTCCATGAAATCAAGAAATTCCTGACGGCTGCTCTCCTCCACAGTAGCAGCCAGATATTCTGTGATATCCTGATAACTTCCACTGTCCTCAATGCCGCCGCCCTCCGGTTTTGTCCCGATCAAATATTGGTAGGAATCCTCCTCAAGATCAAACATGGCAAACCGGGAAAACAGCGTATTGACACTGCTTATAACATACCCCAGCTCCTGATTTTCTTTTTCCAACAGCCTTCGCTTGTGTCCGGCACGCATAATAATGATGATATAAACCACAAACAGCGCACTCAAAATACCTTCTAATTGAACTCCCACGAAATTTTCTGCGGAAACCATACGCTGTGTGACTTCCTGTGGAAATGTCTGCACAAGAACATATTGGTTCGTCGGCAGATAGGTAACGCAGATATTGTCTGTACTGCTCGGCTTCTTGCAGATCAAAGCGCCACTCCCGCCATTTTCAAAAATTTGTTTTGCCTGACTGGCAGTCTCCTTGTCAATTACTTCTGTTTCTGCCAAAACATCAATAAGATGATTGTCATATGTTCCACCATCTGAACTGGCGATCACCTTGCCATCCGATGTACATAAAAATACCTGTGCCTTTTCTCCAAAATATGTAGTAGCGAGCATATTTTTTAAATATTCTTCCGCCATAAAGGCGCCCCGCAATACGCCGATGATCTCACCATCAACCCTTACCGGTGCATAAAAACATGCCATCGGCTCATCAAAAAAATGAGGGTCAAATACAATCTGAACACCGCTTTCTCCTTTCATTCCCTCAATATAAAATTCCCGCCACGGTACCGACTTCTCCCGCCCGTCGGAAGCATGATCCACACCATCTGCATCTGTAAACAGCATTGCATCAAACTGTGAATTTTTTTCCATTTCTTGAAGCATCTGTGCTGTGATCACAGGCTCCTTCAGACTCTCTCCAACAAAATACGCATAGGTATTGATCCGACTCAGAGCATTATTCAGCTCATCATCGATCTGTACGGACTTTAACCGTGCAGAATCCGCAGCATAGTCCCTATTCTGTTCCTCTGTACGCTCATTGTTTTTCGCTGTAAACCATAAAAATAAAAGAATAATGGCTGCTAACAGGAATACAGCATAAATAAATTCCTTTAAAAATCTTTTTTTCTTCATAGTTCTAGCTCCTAGCTCATTCAATTTTATTAAAAAGTAGTCCTAACATAAAAATACATCAATCCGGCAAAAAAAGCAAGATTCCTTTTCTAATCCTGAAATACCAAATCGGGAATCGTACACCCTTTTGGGAAACCTCTTGCCTTATAAATTCCTCCAAAACTAGATTTTTCCAAAACATCCTTTCCCTTATTATTACATATTCTCAGAGAAACCTTCTTCCCCTTTACATTTAAAGTAAAATTATCATAATCAATGTCGCTGCTCTTCGCAGTCTTTTGGGATACATTTACATTGATAATACCATTTTTTCGATAGAAGATTTTCCCGATCCGGTATCCTTTCTTTTCCACCTCCTTTAAATACTGCTCCGCCCCCTGATACTGCTCGAGCTGCTTTCTGCTGATCACCCTGCCCTTATATTCCACAAATTTAGTGCCTGTCCATCTAAGATAATACTCTTTCCATGTATGCCCCAAATAAAATTTACTCGCCCCGTCATACATGCCGTCAAATGCACTTTGATAAATCAAAAACTCCGCACCGGAGCTGTGCGTCAACCCCTCTCCGGCTCTTTTTACAAGGATTGCCTTTCCCTCCTTTACATAACAGCAATACGACCAGCTGCCACTTCCCCCGGCGCTTCCCTCAGCCACAAATAATTTCTGCTTTGGCGAGACCTCGCAGATTCCCTGATCCACCCATATCATGGAGGCCGCGATCTTTTTTACCTCCTGCTCACTGGAAAACCACAATGCCTGCTCGTATTTGGATTTCTTTGTGATCATAAATGCTTCCCGCGTTCCGTTGCAGTCGTAATCTGCATAATATACTTTCTTCACAGGGTCAGAGGTCTTTGTCTTTACTTTTTCCACAAGTTCATTTTTGGAATACGCCTCTGCATTTTTCGTATTCATACAGGCACATATGGCTAATAATAAACAAATGATTCCGAAATGAATATATTTTTTCATCAAATCAGTTCTCCGTTTCTTTTTTCGATTTAATACCTTTTATAAATCTCTCCACGGTTTCCGGCATCAATCACACAAACAATCAATTTGCTATTATCGACTGTATAAAGGATTCGATACTCACCAACTCGCAACCGCCAAAGATTTTCATGACTTTGCATCAACTTAACATCTCTTCCGTCTGGTAATTGCTCTAACGCAGTCACAATCCGAATCTTTTCGTTTTTAGGGAGCCTATCAATAAATTTCTTCGCCCTTTTTTAATTACAATACGATACACTAATCAAGCCCCCACTCTTTTTTACATTCTTCTAAAGAGTATTCAACATCTCTTTCTTCATCCGTGTCTTGCAGATACTCTTGATACAACTTCTCGCAATAAACATCGTCCTCTTCTTCATCGATTGCAATTCCTTGCATATAAGCCAATACATATCCTAATTTATATTCTGGCACCCGATCCAACATCTGTATAATTTGATCTTTATTACTCATCGTCATTCACCAACCTTTCCTACCTATCGTAACACAAATCTTTTGCTGTGAAAAGATAAATTCTTCTCAAATCACCATGTTCAGCAATCAGTTATCCAAACTTCCTTCATTCAACAGGAAATCATAGACGCTCATAACCAGTACCCCATCGTCATTGTAGTATGGCGCAGGTGCATCTTTCGTGACAATGATCTTCTTGAAGAAGTCGCCAGTCAGCATTAGAGAGCGCTGCTCCTGCTGCATCTTTTCCTGATCCGGAATCGCATAAGCCGATTGGATGTAATAACGCTTAGAGCCTTTGTTGCAGACAAAATCAATCTCCAACTGCCTGCGGATTCCGTGACCTTTTTCATTTGTTTCATTCCGAGTGATAACACCCACATCCACATTGAACCCCCGTATCTTCAGCTCATTGAAAATGATATTCTCCATAGTATGAGTTTCTTCCAGCTGACGAAAATTAAGACGGACATTGCGCAATCCTAAATCGGTAAAATAATATTTGACTGGTGTGCCGATATACTTCTTCCCTTTGATGTCATAGCGGACAGCACTATCAATTAAAAAAGAATCACAAAAATAGTCGATATACCTTTTGATCGTCGCATTACTGATCGTCTTCTGCTTAACACTTTTGAAGGTGGCTGACAACTTTGCAGGATTTGTAAGCGAGCCGATCGCAGAAGAGAGAATATTCAAAATTTCCTCCAATTCTGCCCGGTTGCGTACATTATGTCTGCCAACAATATCTGAAATATAGGTCTCTTCAAACAATGATTTCAAAAAATTAATCTTTTCCTCTGAACTCGAAATATTCATAATAGGAGGCAATCCACCGTAAAGCATATATTCATTCCAACCGTCCTGTTTCGTCCCCGAATAGGCTGACATAAATTCAGCAAAGCTGAGAGGATGCATATGGACTTCATCTCCCCGCCCTCGAAACTCGGTGATCACATCCTTAGACAAAAAACGGGCATTGCTTCCTGTCACATATACATCTACATTTTTCATACGGATCAGACTGTTTAATACGGATTCAAATTCTCCTAAAAGCTGCACCTCGTCCAGAAGTACATAGTACATTCCATCATTTTTAATCTGCTCCTTAAGATAGGGATACAGAACATCTGGATCACGAAAACGCTTATTTTCAAAGGAATCAAATGCAATTTCGATAATATGCTGCTCATCCGTTCTTTCTGTCAGCAGATGCTCTTTGAACAGGTTGAACAACAAATAGGACTTTCCGCAGCGACGGATGCCGGTTACTACCTTAATAAGTCCATTGTGCTTCTTACTGATCAGCTTATTCAAATAGATATCTCTCTTAATTTCCATATGGTAATTCCTCTTTCTATTGAAAATTTTTGCGAGTTATCGCAAAATTCGTTAGTAGCATTATACCTCACCCAGATTGATTTTACAACTCCTATTGAAAATTTTTGCGAGTTATCGCAATTTTATGAAGTAAAAAAAGGTGGATTTCCCGCTTCATTCCGGTTATAATATGGGAAAGCACATAATTAGTTTAAGATCCGTAGAAGGGAGGATCACTATGAAATTTCCACGACACTATGAAAATCTCCATATCCTGCATGAAAATACGATGCCCGACCGGGCTTACTATATACCCGCCTCAAAACGGGTTTCTTCCCCTCTGCACGCCAGAGAGACCTCCGACCGTTTTCAACTGCTAAACGGTGACTGGAGTTTTAAATATTATGAAAGCATCTACGATCTGGAGGAGAATTTTTTTGAAGAGGGGCATGACACCGCCTCCTTCGATACGATTCCCGTCCCTAGTGTGTGGCAGAACCACGGATATGATACGCACCAGTATACAAATGTCCGGTATCCATTTCCATTTGATCCGCCCTATGTTCCACAGGATAATCCCTGCGGTGTTTATCTCGTTGACTTTTTTTATGAAAAAGATGAGTCTGCCCCCAATGCCTATCTTAATTTTGAGGGTGTTGATTCCTGTTTTTATGTGTGGTTAAATGGCAAATATGCAGGCTACAGCCAAGTGTCGCACTCGACAAATGAGTTCCGTGTCACAGAGCTGCTCCGGACAGGAAAAAACCGTCTGGCTGTCCTCGTCCTTAAGTGGTGTGACGGAAGCTACCTCGAGGATCAAGACAAATTCCGAATGAGCGGAATCTTCCGGGATGTATATCTGTTAAAGCGCCCAACCGACGGCGTGTTTGACTATTTTGTGACGACAAAATGCCCTGACAATAAAAGAAAAGCACAGGTCAAGGTACATCTGGATTATTTTCAAAATATCGTCCCCACGAACATCACGGTCTTTGATGCAAAGGGCGATTCTGTCGCACATGCCCATCTGACTGGCGAAGGAAATTTCGGGACGAGCAGCGCCAGAGAGGATTCTGCTGTTCATGCCGGCGACGATAAGAGGGCTGACGCCACACTGGAAATCCGTGATGCCATACTCTGGACCCCGGAAAGTCCCTATCTCTATACACTGGTCATTGAGACAGAACACGAGGTCATCACCGACCAGATCGGCATCCGGGAAATAAAAATCTGTGACCGGGTCATTTTCCTGAATGATACTGCCATCAAATTCCGGGGCGTAAACCGCCATGACTTCGATCCCATCACCGGAGCTGCCATCGATCTGGAGCAGATGATCCGAGACCTTACTATGATGAAACAGCACAATTTCAATGCCATCCGCACGAGCCACTATCCAAATTCACCTGTATTTTACCAACTCTGCGATAAATTTGGCTTTTATGTCATTGACGAAGCCGACGTGGAAGCCCACGGGCCGATCGAATTTTATTATAAGGATAACAGTTGGGAAAACCGCAGCGAACAGTGGAATAAGCCGATCGCTGACAATCCGGAATTTATGGACGCGATCCTCGACCGTGTAAAAAAATGCGTACACCGTGACAAAAACCGTCCGAGTGTCGTGATCTGGTCGATGGGAAATGAAAGCGCTTTTGGCTGCAATTTTGAAGAAGCGCTCCGGTGGACAAAAGAATTTGATCCTGCCCGCCTCACCCATTACGAAAGCGCCCTGTACCGAAACAGCCAGAAAACATACGATTTTTCTAATCTTGACCTCTACAGCCGGATGTACCCCTCTCTGGAAGAAATACAGGA
Organism: Roseburia sp.; assembly: GCA_023664685.1. Lineage (GTDB taxonomy): Bacteria > Bacillota > Clostridia > Lachnospirales > Lachnospiraceae > Eubacterium_F. Next base: position 9,467 of record JAMPFC010000082.1, read on the forward strand.
ACATCTAGAGCATGGTGCCGATAAGCCTTATATCCTGTGCGAGTACTGCCACGCGATGGGAAATGGCCCCGGAGATTTTGAGGACTATTTTCAACTATTCGAAAAATACGATCAAATCTGCGGCGGATTTGTCTGGGAATGGTGTGACCACGGAATTGATAAAGGAAAATCAGAAAACGGAAAAACCATTTATTATTATGGCGGCGACCACGGAGAAATACTCCATGACGGGAATTTTTGCATGGATGGCCTTGTCTACCCTGACCGGACTCCGCACACCGGATTATTGGAATACAAAAATGTACACCGCCCTGTCCGGCTCACATCCTCTGACCAGCAGGCAGGCACACTGACTTTTCATAATTATATGGACTTCACGTCATTAGAAGACGCCATTTCCATCTGTTACGAGGTCTGTTGCGATGGGACAGTCATCGAAAAGGGAACCTTCTGCGATGTGACAGCGCCCCCACACGGAGACAGCACGGTATCCTTCTCCCCGGATATTCCCGAGAACGGAAAAACATATCTGAAAGTCATGTATCAAGCAAAAAAAGAATCCGAACTCATTCCGGCATGCCATCCTCTCGGATTTGATGAAATTCTTCTGTCGGCATCAGAAAGCCAGAACCAAACCTGTCTTTCCATTCTCACGCACCGGACAAAGGAGCTGTCCCCGATCCATGTAACGGAAACGGAACCCTCTCTTTTATTGCAAGGGGAACATTTTTCTTATGTATTTGATAAAAGAACCGGCCTGTTCCAGCAGATGACGTTTCAAGACACGGAACTTCTGGATTCCCCAATGAACCTGAACATCTGGCGCACTCCCACGGACAATGACCGAAACATAAAAAAGGACTGGCTTCGTGCAGGGTATGACCACGCTACAGCTCGTGCTTATCAGACCGTCTGGGAACACTCCGGCTCCGGCGTAAAGCTTTGCACCGACCTGTCGCTGTCCGCTCCCTCGATCCAGAAGATCATGGATATTCATATCATCTGGCAGATTCAGAACGACGGAACGACCGACCTTTCCATGTCTGTCAAACGAAATGCAGAATTTCCAGAACTTCCCCGCTTTGGACTGCGTCTGTTTCTGGATCGGAGCCTTGAACAGATCACATATTATGGCATCGGGCCAATGGAAAGCTACTCGGATAAACACCATGCCGGAAGCCACGGAATTTATTCCGGCGACGTCACTTCGTTTCACGAAGACTATATCCGGCCACAGGAAAATGGAAGCCATTTTGACTGTGATTATGTAATCATCCGCAAAAAAGGCCCGGCTGAGAACCGCGGGCCTCTCAAGTTTTCTTCTGAAAGCTTTGGACTTGCTGTCGCAGGAACAAAACCATTTTCCTTCAATGTCTCCCTCTACACGCAAGAGGAACTCACGGAAAAAATGCACAATTACGAGTTGACACCTTGCGGAAGCACCGTACTCTACCTCGACTATGCCCAGAATGGAATCGGCTCAAATAGCTGCGGCCCGGAACTGCTTCCACAGTATCGGTTTGATGCGGAAGACTTTGATTTTGAAATCCGGCTGATGCCATTCCGAGCAGATGATTGATGGTTTTCGTTCAACTCCCAGCCAAACCTCAATATTCTTTTATGAGTTCTTCCTCTTCTACACCATATTTTTCCATAAAATATGCTTTGTCAGCCTCGTTCCGGACTAGCATCATCTCATGAAACCGCCCCGTTTCCTTATCCTTAAACCCCGCCACCTGCTCTCCCGTACAGATACTTGCCCGGACCACCGGCTGCTTTTTCTCTTTATCATATTGTTCTACTATCACTTTTTTCTTAAATCCAAACATCGGTTATCTCCTATTTTGTATCGCTTGACGCCACCAAGTCAATTTTATCAAACAAAGTTTGTCCATGCAAGGAAATTGCGAAAAGAATTTTTTCTATTTCTTTCTGCCAAAATCCGTGTAAAATATCGTTAGCAGATCAAATACAAAGAATGGAGACACTGTGAGACAATTAAGAACCAAAATTCTTAATTGCCTCGCAGGGCAATTTGTTTCTGAGCGAAAACAAATTGCTCTGATCCGACACGAGAAACTCTGCGAGATTTCTCGTGCGGTTCTTCGCGATAAATCGCTCAGAAATGGAGATTATCATGAATAATTTACAAACGCACATTTCCTCATATCTCACTTACTGTCAGTCCCAAAAAAGACTGGACAACAAAACGCTGAAAGCATACCGGATCGACCTAAAACAATTCGGGCAAAAAATTTGCACGAATGACATTTCTGACGTCACTCCCGATGTACTGGAAGCCTATATCGCAACACTTCACCAGACCTACGCCCCAAAGACAGTAAGGCGAAAAATCGCTTCGGTCAAAGCTTTCTTCCGTTATTTGGAGCAAAAAGAAAAAATCGACCGCAGTCCCTTCCACAAGATTGAGATAAAATTCCGGGAGCCTGTCATACTGCCCAAAACCATTTCCCTCCGCACAATCGAAACCCTTCTCTCCACCATCTATCACCAGTACAAAAGCGCCAAAACAGGCCATCAGCGCAGAAATGCCCTCCGGGACGCCGCTGTGATCGAGACTCTTTTTGCCACTGGCATCCGCATCTCCGAACTCTGTTCACTAAAACCGGATGACGTCGACTTACAGGACAACTGCATTCTCATCTACGGAAAGGGTTCCAAAGAGCGAAAACTACAGATTGGGAACGAGGACGTCGCCCGCATCCTGCGGGAGTACAAAGATTCCTACCTGACAGAAATGCATACCTGCGACCACTTCTTTGCCAACCAGAACAGTACACCACTTTCCGACCAGTCTGTCCGCAGAATGATCAACAAGTACACTGCCCTCGCCTCGATCGACCTACATATCACACCGCACATGTTCCGTCACACCTTCGCCACAAGCCTCCTCGAAGCCGACGTTGACATCCGCTACATCCAAAAAATGCTCGGCCACAGTTCAATCCACGTCACCGAAATTTATACCCACGTCTCCATGTCCAAACAGCGGGATATTTTGATGCGGAAGCACCCAAGGAAGGATTTTCGGATAGAGGGGTAGCAGGGGATATGGGAATTGGGATTAGGATAAAGATTTGGGGCTGTCGGGAAATAGATAGTCCCTTTTTAATATTTAGGGTTTAGAAATCGATATTTCCTGACAGCCCCAAGGAATGGGTTGGAATGGATAGGGAAAGGGTGGGGAAAGTGACGGATAATACTTCATTATCTGTTGGTTTTGTGGGGGATGGGTAATG
>JAMPFC010000083.1 GCA_023664685.1 Roseburia sp.
AGATTACAGACAAATAGCTGCTTGCAGATAATTTTGTTTGTAATCTGCTGATTATGTGAGTGTCAACGAACACCGAAAAAACCGCAGGTTTTGAGGTAGCACTCATATGTACAGCATAGAGATGCACAGAACAGAAAAAGAATGGAGTTTCCTATGATATTAGCATGCAGCCATATATACAAACAATTTGGTGACGACCCCCTGTTTGAAGACGTCACCTTCCATATAAACGATGGGGAACGTGCCGCTCTGGTCGGAATGAACGGTACAGGGAAAACCACGCTTCTCCGCATCATCATGGGAGAACTGACCGCAGATTCCGGAGAGATTACTGCCGCAAAAGACAAAACCTTCGGTTATCTCCCACAGCAGCAGGGATATCACTCGGACAATACGATCTACGAGGAACTGCTAGAGGTGAAATCTGACATCGTGGAACTCGACCGGAGCATCCGGGAAATGGAACAGGCGATGCAGCACAAAGAGGGAAAAGAACTGGAAGCTCTCCTGCAAAAATACCACCGCCTGCAGACAGAATTTGAAGCCAAAGACGGTTATTCATGCAAAAGCCAGATCATGGGCATCATAAATGGACTTGGATTTTCCGAAAAAGATACCGACCGGTGCATCAATACACTGTCGGGCGGGGAAAAGACACGGATCGCCCTCGGCAGGCTCCTGCTTCTTGCCCCGGATCTTCTCATACTGGACGAGCCGACCAACCATCTCGATCTTCCGTCGATCCAGTGGCTGGAAACCTATCTCGCGAATTATAAAGGAAGCGTCCTCATCGTCTCGCATGACCGCTACTTTCTGGATAAGATTTCGGAAAAAGTCATCGAGATCGACCACGGAAAAGTCCGGGTATTTCAGGGAAATTACAGCGATTATGCCGCCAAAAAGGAACAGCTTCGCAATACACTCCTCAAAGAATATGAAAATTATCAGCGCACGGTTAAACATCAGAAGCAGGTGATCGAAAAACTCCGCTCGTTCAACCGTGAAAAATCGATCAAGCGGGCGGAGAGCCGGGAAAAAATGCTTGAGAAGATGACGCCGGTCGAAAAACCGGCAGAAAACAATAAAACAATGCATTTTGAACTCACACCGGAAAAAACAAGTGGAAACGACGTTCTATCCGTAGAAGGTTTTTCAAAAACATTTGGCAGCAATTTTTTATTTTCCGGCATCTGTTTTGACATAAAACGGGGAGACCGCGCCGCCATCATCGGCAAAAATGGCACCGGAAAAACAACGCTTTTAAAAATACTCTGCGAACTGGAACATGCCGATTCCGGAATGGCAAAATTTGGAACAAATGTAGAAATCGGTTATTATGATCAGGAACACAACGTCCTCCACGAAGAGAAAACGATCTTTGATGAGATCCATGATGATTACCCGGATCTGACCACCACAAAAATACGGAATGTACTTGCCGCCTTTCTCTTTACCGGAGATGATGTTTATAAAAAAATCTCGCTTCTCAGCGGCGGCGAAAAAGGCCGGGTGTCGCTTGCCAAACTCATGCTGTCAAAAGCAAATCTCCTGCTTCTCGACGAGCCGACAAACCACCTTGATATCGACTCAAAAGAAATTCTGGAGGAGGCGCTCTGCCGCTATACCGGAACGGTATTATACGTATCCCACGACCGGTATTTTATCAATAAAACTGCGACAAAGGTCATGGAGCTTACACATCACAAGCTTCTTTCTTATGAAGGGGATTATTCCTACTATCTGGAGAAAAAGGATACGGTAGAACATATACATCTTACTCAATCTGTCCCCTCTCCGGATAAAAGGCCGGTCTCAGATGGAAAATCAAACTGGCGGGAACAAAAAGAGCGGGAGGCAAAACGCCGCCGCATTGAAACCAATTATAAAGACGCCGAACAAAAAATCGAGCAGTTGGAAACACAGATTTCCGAAATCGACGACCAGATCTGTCTCCCCGAATATTCTTCCGACGTGGCAAAACTCACGGAATTTACAAGACAAAAAGAAGCCCTTGAGGAAGAACTCGGACTTGTCATGGAAAAATGGGAACAATATGCGGAAGAGTTAGAAGCGTTTGGGCAGCCAGATGGCATATAAAGAGCAGCCTGCGGCGCAGTTCAGGCTGCAGAGCAGAACGATAACCATATAAGGGACGGCATCCTGCGATGTCCGCCCCTATTTATGTGGAAATGATAGTATGCACACAATATTTCCATTAGAAATACCAGTTATAGGAACTATAGTAGTTATTGAACATGTTATAGCTTCCCGTGCTTCCATACGTGGACGCTGTAGAGGCCGCCCGAGCCGCCGAAGAACTGATGCTCTCAGAACGGCTTGCCGTATAAGCGGCAAAGGACGATTTTCCATTGAACACTTTTTTCAGTGTATCAATATTCGCACTCTTTAACTTGTTCTCATCGACAGAAAGCGTATTGTCTTTCCCGATCGTGATTCCCACATCCGACAGGCTGTTCTTGTAAATGCCTGTCATATTTGTCATGTACTGTGTATTTCTGACCACATTTTGGTTTGACGATTTGGAACCAGCTTCTATGGCTGAATTGTAATCCGATACAAAAGAATTTACCGCCTTTGCGATCGCATCCATATCGTATTCCTGCGCAGTCGTCTTCTTTCCTGTCTTCTCATCGGTCACTGTGACTTCCTTCGCCTGAAATAACGATCCTGTACCTGTCTTCGTCAGCTGACTAGCTGATTTTGAAAGCTCATCCGCCTCTTTCCTTACCGCAGTCAGTTCCTTTCCTGAGTAATATGACTTACTGTCAAGGATGTTCTGATAGGCATGATTCTTGCGTCTTGTCGTACTCGTGGTCTCGGTCTTCTCATTCGCCTTTGCTTTTGCATAGTAGGAAGTCAGGAGTTTCTTATAACTTCCCGTGCGTATGCTCGAGTAATCGCCAAGCGCACTGTAAAAGCTGCTGCTTGAGCTGCTGCCAAACAAACTGTTGTACAATCCAAAGCTGCCATAGTTAAAATTCATTTCCATTCCCCTCCTTTCTTCTTCGGGACAAATCCCCTGCTTACTTTTGAAATCATATGATATCAGGGTCACAAAATACCCCATATAATTTCCATTTGATCAAAGATTTTTGTCTACTGTCACGCCTTTTAAGTCTTCATCGATCAACTTAAGCTTGTCGAGGATCTCATCCAGTTCCGAATCATTCTCCGCCGCCTTTTCAAGCAGCTCTTCCTGTATTTCTTCTCTCTCTTCTTTTGCTTCTTCCAGCTTTTCTTCTTCCTCTTTCTTTTCGGCGCGTTTTTCTGCCTTTTCTTTCTCCTCCTGCATCTTCTCCTCGATATGCTCCTTTGCCTCGTTGTAAAGGGCGCCGATCATATCTTTGTTCGCAGCTTCCATGATCTCCTCCGATTGTTTCGCTGCTTTTACCATCGGGTCGGATTTGAGACGGTCGATCTTCGCACTCCGCAATGACGCATTCAGGCTGTTTATCCCGGCATTATTTTCATCGATGCGGCTGCGGTACTCTTTCTCCTGATCATCCAGTTCGAGCATATTTTTCTGATAATCGGTGAGTCCGGCATTATGTATCTCTGTGAGGCGTTCTTTCTCCTCTTCGGTCAGGCTCTCTTCACCCGGCACGAGTTCCCTCTCCTTGCGCAAAAGTTCAAGATCGCTATGTTCGGCACTCTCCTTCGTAACGCCATAGCTCTCCATCAGACTGTCACGTTTGTCATTGATACTTTGGATTTCCCGGTTATTTTCAAGATTCTGGCCCTTCAGCTCTTCGATCTGGTCTGCCATATCCTTTAGGCTCTGGCTCGCCTTTTTCTCCACATCAAATGTATCCCCGACGATCTTCATCGCCTGCTTCTGTGCCTCCTGCTTCTTAAGCATGATGCTGTCCGGGCGAACCGCCATATCCCCGGCAAAGATCGTGGAACGTCCTTTGGCATGATTTCCTTTTTCCGCCGCATGTCTCGCCGCCGCATTCTGGTTTGTCGTAAACAAACCTCCCTCCGTATTTCCTACATGTATCGTGATCGACATATCACTCACCTCTTCCTTTCTTTAATAGTTTGTAAAAACTTATTTTATATATGTTGAAACAGCCATTGAAAAATCTCTGCCATCGTATCCGTTTCATTATACGGAAGCATTACCGTTTGTTCCTCTTTTGCATATGGCTCATACAAAACGACATCTCCGCCTCCGCCGATTCCGGGCATTTTCATATAGCCGCCATAAAACACCCAATAGCTGTCTTCTCTTTTTATTATTTCGTCAGCAGCCAGCATTTCCTTTACTTTGTCATTCTTTATATACAATCCCCGATCTGTCATGGTGACTGCCCGGTCGAACTCGTCGTTATCCTGAAAGACCGCCTTCGTCCCATCAAGAGTATACAGGGAAAATCCCTCATACATCGTATACGCCGGGTATGATACCGCCTTTCCCAAAACAAACAGGAGAAGAACAAGCGCGATCGTCACACCCCGGATTTTATTACAAAACGCTTTTTCTGGTTTTTCATATTCTGCGATCATCCCAATCCTTTTTTTCATGGCCCGGAACGATCTCTTTGCCAGAAATGCCGGGGAAACCGTCTTTCCTTTCCAGTCTCGTTCCATGTACTCCATTGTTTTGATCAGAAGAAGACCATACTTTTGGGGGGCGTGATCATTGTCCCGGATCGTAAGATTGTCGCAGAGCTGCTCCAGATCGTCTTTGACCATAAGCGCCGCCAGATGCACGAGCGGGTTGGCAAACCAAAGAATCTGGTACAGCCCGATCACCGCATACAAAAGCAAATGCCCGTTTTTGATATGATTGTATTCATGGCGCAGGACTTCTTTGACCTCTTCCTTCCCAAATTCCTCAAGCATATAGGCAGGCAGTACGATCGTATGCCGGAAAATCCCCATCGTGAAAGGGGTAACTGGTAACGGACTGATCCGGATCTGGATCCGCTTTGCCCTCTTTTCATCCCATACCTTAAGTTCCGGATCATCGCACACTGCAAATTGTCTCACATAACGGCGAAGACGGACTTTTCGGAAAAGAAACCAGAGTGCAGTGATGAGCATTCCGCCGAGATAAAACCATGCAGCGGATGGATGCCCAAGCATATTCTCATACAGAAAAACATAAATACGGTTCCTCCAGCCAAACGATTCATCCGAAATCTTTAATCCGCCCAAAAATGGAACCGGAAGTAAGACCGCCCACAAACTCAATTTTAAATACAGGCCCCGCAGGCCCCCTGTTTCTTTTTTTCTCCGGTCAATAAACGCCCTCAGAAGAAAAATCAAAAGGAGAAGCACAAAAGACAACACTACTGTCCTTGTGATCTTAAAGATCAGAAAACGGGATGCATAGCTTGTGTAAGCTGTCATAAGCCGCCAAAATCTACTCATGCTGTTTTCCATCCTTTTGTTCTTTCCCCGATTCGAGAATCCCGATCAGTTCATCCAACTGCTCTCTCGTAAAACGCTCATTCTGAACAAATGAAGCCACCATTCCGAGCGGATTCCCATTGAAATAGCTGTTCAAAAAGCGTTCGCTTTTCTCCGCAAGACACGCTTCTCTTGTCTTGACCGCATAATAATGATAAACCCGGGAATCATGTTCATCCACCGTATAACCAATGATATCTTTTTTCAAAAGACGGTTGATCAAAACACGGATCGTCTTCGGGCTGACATCTTTGATTCCTTTAAGATGCGCAATGATCTCTGTCGCAGTCAGAGGTTTTTCATTCTTCCACAAAACCTCCATGATGATCCACTCATTTTCACTCGGCATCGTCTCTCCCATAACTCTCTCCTTTCTATGAACAGACTTCTTATCTGCGCATAGATATCGTATCAATATCTATATCGGATTACATTTGTAAATAGTTAATAGCAAAAAAGAAAAAAGGTGTGGCTTTTCGGTCACACCTCTTTCATACGGTTTATGATCCCATTTGCGTCTGAATAAATCTGCTCTACGTCATCATCCACGTAAAAGCGTCCGTCTTCATACAGGATCTTCCCATCGATCATCGTCATTTTTATATTTTCTTTACTACCGCTGTAGACTATGTTTTTGGTAATATGGTTTTCCGGCTGCATATTCGGCCGGTGCATGTCAAGCATGATCAGGTCTGCACATTTTCCCTCCGCCAGAATATCACAGTCCGTAAGCCCCATTGCCTTTGCCCCGCCTGTCGTAGCCATCCGCAGTACATCGTCGGCATCCATCGCGGACGCATCTTCTTTTGTGACCTTCTGGAGTACAGAGGCAAGATACATCTCTCGGAACATGTCAAGAGCATTGTTGCTCGCCGCTCCATCTGTACCAAGTGCTACATTGATATCCGCCTCCAACAGACCGCACAGATCGGCTATGCCACTCGCGAGCTTGAGATTGGACGACGGATTGGATACGATCGAGACGGCTTTTTTGCTGCAGATTTCTTTATCTTTTTCTGACATCCAGACGCCATGAAAACCACCGCCGCCATACTCAAACATACCAATAGAATCCAAAAACTCAAACGGTGAAACGTTGTACCTCTCATAACATTCATCGACCTCTTTCTTTGTTTCTGCAATATGTGTATACACCGGCTGTTTGAGCCGGTTCGCCATTTTGGCAAGCTGCTTTAGTGTCTCTCCCTTTGTGGTATACTCTGCATGAAACCCGATCTTACTGGAAACGAGCGGTGAAACTTCGTTTAGCCGGTAAAACTCTTCTTCTGTCTCCTCAACCGTACCGCCAAAATCATTCATACTGCCGCACAGCACCGTACGGAACCCGATTTCCTTCGATGCTCTGGCATGGCAGGCATTGTCAAGGTACATATCAAAGTTCGCTGTGATACCGCTTGACAAATATTCAAGCATCCCGAGTTTTGCCAAAAGAACCTGATCCTCTTTCGTCAACTTTCCTTCCATTGGAAAAACTTTATCATAAAGCCATTCCTGCAAAGGAAGATCATCTGCAAAAGAACGAAGAAAAGTCATGGCGGAATGGGTATGGGCATTTTTAAACCCGGGCATGAGAAGATTCCCCTGTCCATCGATCTCCCTGTCCCATGACTCCTCCGGAGCCGGGGCCGCCTTGTCCGAACTGTCATAGATTCCGGATATCTTTCCATCCTTCACATGCAGTTCACCAGTAATGATATCATTCCCATCCTTCATCGTAAGTATTCTGCAATTATAAAATCTTATTCTCATGATCCATCAACACCTGCTCAATAAAGTAAATTACATTTGCTAGAATTACATATCATCAATGATAACACTGGACTCCGTCGGCTGCTGCGGTGCTTCCGCCTTCTGCTTGTCCACCATGTCCTCTGTCATCTTACTGATCGCCTTATACACGAGCAGCCGGAACAGCGGCGCCATCTTTTCACCGACTTCCGTCACTTCCATATGATTCAGAGGCGTCTTACTGATCCCACATGCCATATTGGAAATACAGGACAAACCGCACACGCGCATTCCCATATGCCTCCCTGCCACTGCCTCGATCGCTGTACTCATGCCGACCGCATCTCCGCCGAGTATCTGGCACATCTTTACCTCGGCACTCGTCTCATACTGCGGGCCTTTCATCTGTACATAAACGCCCTCTCTCAAAGGCACATTGCACTCTCTTGCCGCCTGACGGATAAATTCACAGAGCTGCACATCATAAATATTTTCCATCGACGGAAAACGCCGGCCCCACTCGTCGATATTTTCTCCCATCAGCGGAGAGGGCATAAAACTGCCAATGTGGTCTGTGATCATCATAAAATCTCCCGGACGGTACATCGTATTGAGACCGCCGGCTGAATTTGTCAAAAATAAAATGTCTGCCCCAAGAAGTTTCATCACGCGGATCGGAAGTACGACATCACTAACCTCATAACCTTCATAAAAATGCACTCTTCCCTGCATGATGACGACAGGCGTCTCCTGAATATAACCAAACACAAAACGCCCCTTATGTCCATCCACTGTTGAAACCGGAAAACCTGTGATATCTCCATAATCAACCGTATCAACCACCTGAATGACATCAGCCAGAGCCCCGAGACCGCTCCCGAGTACGATCGCTACTTTCGGTACAAACCCAACTTTTGCCCGAATCTGCTTATAACATAACACTACCTTCTCATACACTGGATTCATTTGTTCACTTCCTTAAAAAATATTATAATACATTTATTTTATTGTAACTGTTTTTAATTTATCTGTCTACAAAAAATTGCACGATTTTCAAACTATTTTTAAATAAATCCACAGAACACATAGTTACTGAGATCAAGTCCCCTCTCCGACAGATACAGCCTCTGCCCCTCCTGTTTGAGAAGTCCGTCGTGAATAAACCTGTGGATTTCTTTTCCGTATACCTGCTCCGCCCTCTCTAAAAAGCGTTCCGCAAACTCATCTAAGGAGACGCCGGCAGTCTTGCGCAGGCCGAGGATAAAAAATTCCGACATCTGCGCCCTTTTGTCAAGAACCTCCTCCACCTTTGCCACTCCCGTTCCGTTTCGCAGCCCCGCCTCATACTTCTCCATGCTGCTCTCGTTTTTGTACCGTATATGGGCAATCTTAGAACTGGCGCCAAGCCCAAAACCGGCATAGTCCCCATCCGACCAGTATTTTAGATTGTGCCGGCATGAATATCCCTTTTTTGCATAATTGGATATTTCATACCGCTCATATCCATGTCTGGCAAGAAGCTCTTTCGTAAGGGAATACATTTCCCGATCGGTGTCCTCCTCCACCGGCGAAACGCCACAGTACTGCTCATAAAGGGGCGTTCCCTCCTCCAAGATCAGGCTGTACGCAGAAATATGCTCCGGCTCCATGCGTAAAATTTCATGAAGCGTCTTCTTATAACTCTCCACGGTCTGACCCGGCAGCGCGCTCATCAGATCCACGTTTATATTTGCAAAACCGGCTTCTCTTGCAAGCCGGAACGTTGTTTTCGCTTCCTCAAAGGAATGAACCCTCCCAAGTGCTTTGAGTTCCCTTTCGACTGCTGACTGCACCCCGATACTGAGACGGTTTATCCCAAGGCGGCGGTATGCCTTGAGCTTAGAAAACTCCGCTGTCCCCGGATTGCACTCAAGCGTTATCTCTGCCGACGAAGCGAGCTGAAAACGATCAGAAACTGCCTCCATGATCCGCTCGATATGATTCAGGGATAACAGGCTCGGCGTTCCGCCACCGATGAAAATGGAATCTGCCGCACAGGCTGCGCTATTTTCATATTCTCGGCAGACCCCGCCTTGAAAAAGCTTCGTTCCGTGGATTTCCCTGACCAGATATTCGGTATAACGATTCTGCTCTTCCTCCCCCGCCGCCCATGACAAAAAATCACAATATCTGCATTTTTTCAGGCAAAACGGGATATGGATATAAATTCCGATCGGCTCCATCTGTCAGTTGTCCTCGTCCAGCTTCAACACGCTCATAAATGCTTTCTGCGGAATTTCTACATTCCCGATCTGGCGCATCCGCTTCTTTCCTTCCTTCTGCTTTTCGAGAAGTTTTTTCTTTCGGGAAATATCCCCGCCATAGCATTTTGCAAGCACATCCTTCCGGACTGCTTTTACGGTCTCCCTCGCAATGATCTTATTGCCGATCGCCGCTTGGATCGGAATCTCAAATAGGTGTCTCGGAATCTCTCCCTTTAATTTTTCGCACATTTTCCTTCCTCGCTCATACGCGGTACTCTCATGTACGATAAATGACAGCGCATCGACCTCTTCTTTATTGATCAGAATGTTTAATTTGACAAGTTCCGAAGGCTCATATCCCTTTAACTCATAATCAAATGAGGCATACCCGCGCGAACGGGATTTCAGGGAATCAAAGAAATCATAAATGATCTCGTTGAGCGGAAGGACATATTTGAGCAGCGCCCTTGTCTCCTCCATGTATTCCATACCGAGGTAAATCCCCCGCCTCTCCTGACACAACGTCATGATCGCTCCGACAAACTCCGTCGTCACCATAATCTCCGCATTGACCACCGGCTCTTCCATATGCTCGATCTCGGAAGGATCCGGCAAATTGGAAGGATTTGTCACAAGCACTTTCTCTCCGTTTGTCTTATATACATGGTACACAACACCCGGCGCTGTCGTCACCAGATCCAGATTGTATTCCCTCTCAAGCCGCTCTTGGATCACCTCCAGATGAAGCAGGCCGAGAAATCCACAGCGGAAACCAAATCCAAGCGCAATCGACGTCTCCGCTTCAAACTGAAGTGCCGCATCATTGAGCTGCAGCTTTTCGAGTGCGTCGCGCAAATCCTGATACTTCGCCCCGTCCGCCGGATACAGGCCACAGTAAACCATCGGCTGCACCTTTTTATATCCGGGAAGCGCCTCGGCACATGGAAAATCCGCATCTGTGACCGTGTCTCCCACACGGGTTCCCTCTACATTTTTCAAACTCGCTGTGATATAGCCTACCATACCCGCAGACAACTCCTCGCAGGGGATAAACTGTCCGGCTCCAAACGTCCCGACTTCCACGACCTCTTCCTCCATCCCGGTCGCCATCATATGGATCCTTGTTCCTTTTTTTACGCGCCCGTCAAAAATGCGGCAGAAAATAATGACGCCTTTATACGGATCGTAGACCGAATCAAAAATAAGCGCTTTTAACGGTTCTTTTTCATCTCCCTGCGGCGCCGGTATCTTCTTTACGATCTGTTCAAGCACTTCCTCGATATTCGTTCCCATCTTGGCTGAGATCAGCGGCGCATCCTGCGCCTCGATCCCAATGACGTCTTCGATCTCATTTTTTACACGATCCGGCTCCGCACTCGGCAGATCAATCTTATTGATCACCGGCATGATCTCAAGATCATGATCGATCGCAAGATAACAGTTGGCAAGCGTCTGCGCCTCGATCCCCTGCGCCGCATCCACGATCAGAACCGCTCCCTCACATGCCGCAAGGCTTCGGGACACCTCGTAATTAAAATCCACATGCCCGGGAGTATCGATCAGATTAAAAATATACTCCTCCCCATCCTCTGCTTTATACACGATCCGGACAGTCTGCGCCTTGATCGTGATGCCCCGCTCCCTCTCGAGTTCCATATTGTCAAGCACCTGCGCCTGCATCTCTCGCTCTGTCAGAAGTCCGGTCTTTTCGATGATACGGTCAGCGAGCGTGGACTTTCCGTGGTCAATGTGTGCAATGATGCAAAAATTACGAATATTTTTTTTATTTATATCTGACATAATTTTGTGTATTCCTTCCGCTAAAATAATAAAAAGCCAGATTTAGTATAACATAGGTTGCTGTTTTTTTCCAGTGACAAACCTCATGGAAATCAATTTTGACCTCAATTTCGAGTGACTACTGTTCAGGGAATACTAGAAAATCTCGTGCAACAACAGGAATATTTTCAGATGAGGCCCTTATAAACCGTCGGTTCTTAGGCTGCGTATAAGGTGCGACTTTTGCACGAGGTGCGAAAAGCGCACCTTGTAGCCTTAGCACCGCTACGTGTTTATCTAGCGAAAGCGGGGCCGAAGCGGAAAATATTCCTGTTGCTACACGAAATTTACCCGTTTCAAGAACAATCGTCGTTCAAAATTGATTTCCGTGCAGCCTCAGTTACTCTTGCACTTTTCATAAGTTTGATGTACAATATCTCTATCACAGGTTTGTACCGCATCAGACTTTCAAATCATATAGAAAGGAAATTACGATATTATGGGAATTATGAAACGCTTTTTTTCACTTGTACTGGTTTTTTGCCTTGCTTTCTCCGTCTCATGGACTAGCGCCCCGGACTCGTCAGCGGCCACACTACGGCTGAATAAAAAAGCAGTTACGCTCCGGACGGGAAAAACCACCAGACTGAAAGTGAGCGGAACGACAGAAAAAGTTGTCTGGCGCTCCACAAAGAAATCCGTCGCTTCCGTGAGTTCTTCCGGAAAAGTCACAGCAAAAAAAGTCGGCACTGCCAAAATCTGCGCAAAAGTTTCCGGCAAAAAACTCTACTGCACCGTGACGGTTTCCGGCTCAGCCGCCGACACAAAAACGGGTGGAAAACTGAATCCGCTCTCCGCTTATGACGAGCATACGATCAACTACTACGACGACGGAAAAAAGATTGGAACGTTCACGATCAAACTGGAAACCTTTCAATCCGGTGACTCCGCCAAAAACCGTGTCCTGAAAAACAGCGAAAATCCTGTTCCGACCGCCTCACAGGAGTATTTGTACTTCCGTTTCCAGATCAAATATGAATCCGGCAGTGAGGTCGTAGAGGCAAAAGATTTATTCAGTTATTACTACAACATTTTTGATTCGACCGGAACCACACAATTAGAAAACATCGACTGGGGATTTTACTTTGAACTTCTCGAGGATCTGAGCGACATTTCCCTCACACCGGGAGCTTCCGTAAAATGTTCCAAAGCAGTTCTTGTAAATAAAGGAAATACGCCGGTATTGTACCGGATCCGAACCGGTCGAAATTCTTATACATGGTTTACGACGAAAAAATAAGAACAAAAAATGCTTATGATCTTTGTACTATGATCGTAAGCATTTTTCTTGTTAGGCTTTAGCCTGTTTCACATTGTGGAGTTTCTCAACAGAGAAACGGAAC
>JAMPFC010000084.1 GCA_023664685.1 Roseburia sp.
ACAGGTGCGGAATATGATCAAGGCGGGAAAGCGGATCGAGCGCATTGACATGTATGCAAGGCTGAAAGCGTCACAGGAGGAACTGGTAAGGGAGGTCTGCCGCATGATTCCGCGGGTGGAACGGAGCGGACTGGCTTATGACAGGGACAGGCTGGAGGAAATGAAAAGACTTGTGGAAAATCCTGATTTGGATTACTATAAGATTGTATCTAATGTTGAGGCGATCATATAGCAGCAGACAAGTTAGGAGTGGTTTCGTGACGGTACTGCATTTTGAGTATAAGATGGAAATAAAATATGAGGAGGCTGTTGGCAGATGTTATTTTACGATCAAGTGCATCCCCAGAGAAGATGCAAGGCAGCGTTTGCTGGGCATGGAGTGTTCGGTGCTTCCTGAGACAAAGTATTCCTTTGGAGAGGATTCTTTTGGGAACAGACAGATTTATGGCTGCGAGACAGAGCCACATAAGCAGTTTGTCTTTCAGACATCCGGTGAGGTAGAGATTGTTCAGACAGACTACGAGGAGGAGAACCGGGGTGAGTTGACAGGGATTTTTCGTGTTCCTCATGGAAAATGCATACCCGGTTCCGGTCTTTTGGAGTATTACAGGTCTTATGAGCTTTCAAAATGCAGCAGCCATTACGAGATATGCATGGCATGGATGCACAGGGTACATCAGGATTTTTCTTATGTGCCGGGGGCTACGCAGGTTCAGACTACAGCAGAAGAAGCGTGGGAACTGGGCAAAGGTGTCTGTCAGGATTACGCACATATTTATGTTGCGCTGCTTCGTATGGCGGGAATCCCCGCCCGTTATGTGTGCGGGCTGATCATTGGAGAGGGCGCAAGCCATGCGTGGGCGGAGGCGCTTTGCGATAACCGGTGGGTGGCATTTGACCCCACAAATGACTGTCTGGTATTGGATCATTACATAAAACTTGGTCATGGAAGGGATGCCGCAGACTGCGCGATCAACCGGGGGCTTATGTGGAACAGTGGGGCACAGTCGCAAAAGATAGACGTTTTGGTGGAAAAGCGGTGAAATGGAGGAAATTATGATAAAAACAATAGCATCGGTGGGGCTGCCGGTGGATGAAAAACTTGAAATTAAAAAGAATCGTATTCTCCCTGAAAAAACCATGTCATCCCTAGATGATATGAAGAGGATCAGTGTTGTTACGGGTATCCACGGAGATGAACTGGAAGGGCAGTATGTCTGTTTTGAACTGCAGCGTCGTATTGAGCAGAACAGGGAGTGCCTTAAGGGGATCGTTGATATTTATCCGGCGATGAATCCATTGGGGATTGATTCTATTACAAGGGGAATCCCGGCGTTTGATCTGGATATGAACCGGCTGTTTCCCGGAGATATCAATGGCAGTATGATGGAATATGTGGCCGCCCGGATCATGGAAGATGTGGCAGGCTCCGACTGTGTGTTTGATATCCATGCCAGTAATATTTATCTGACAGAGATACCACAGATCCGTATCAATGAACTGCATCAGGACACTCTGGTGCCGATGGCAGAGGCAGCAAATGTTGATTTTATCTGGGTACATGGAACCAGTACGGTATTAGAATCCACATTTGCGTACAGCTTAAATGATACAGGGACACCGGTTTTGGTAGTGGAAATGGGTGTGGGGATGCGGATCACGCAGAGTTATGGAAATCAGATGGTGGACGGGATTTTCAACTTGATGAAAAAGATGGGGATTTGGACGGGGGAAGTAAATCCAGTCAGAAAACCGATCATTTCCCGAAACCCGGATGATGTCTGTTATTTAAATGCCAGTGTCGGCGGCGTGTTTATTCCTTCCATACAGCATGGTGCGAAAATGAAACAAGGTGAAGTGATCGGAAAGATTGTAGATCCGCTGTGCGGAGAGGCGCTTGATGAAGTGTGCGCACCGGAGGACGGTATGCTGTTTACGATAAGGGATTATCCGATTGTGGTCGAGGGGTCTCTTATGGGGCGGCTGCTGAAAAAGGAGGTGTGCGGATATGAATAAAAGAGAAATCTATGAACTGAAAGGATTATACAGGGATACATTCCGGGTGACAGGATATGAATTTGGAACAGGAAATAAGTCGGTCTGTATCGTGGGAAGTTCCAGAGGAAATGAGATACAGCAGATGTACTGCTGTTCACAGCTCGTTAAGAAAATGGGGCAGCTTGAAGAGGAAGGAAGAATTACGGAAGGGCATAAGATTCTCATTATTCCTTCCATCAATCCATATTCCATGAACATACAAAAAAGGTTTTGGTCAACGGATAACACGGATATCAACCGGATGTTTCCCGGATATGATCTGGGGGAGACGACCCAGAGGATTGCAGATGGTGTGTTTAAGGAAATTTCGGAGTACCAGTTTGGTATTCAGTTCACCTCTTTTTATATGCCGGGGGATTTTGTCCCGCATGTGCGGCTGATGGATGAGGGATACAGTGATCCTGAAATAGCAAAACAGTTTGGTCTCCCTTATGTGATTATCCGGAAAGTAAGACCTTATGATACAGCGACTTTAAATTATAACTGGCAGGTATGGGACACACAGGCGTTTTCTTTATATACGACTACCACCGCACGGATTGACAGAAACAGTGCCGGGCAGGCAGTTTTGGCTGTTATGAATTTTTTGTCCATACAGGGAATAATAAAATACAGTATACCGGACAGACTGGATTCAAAGGTGGTATATGATGATGACATGATCTGTATCAAGACAGCAAAATCCGGGATTTTTGAGCCTATGGTAAAGGCGGGTGAGAAAGTCAGTGTCGGACAGCCGCTTGCCAATATCTTGAATCCGTATGAGGGGAATGTTATAGAGACGCTTTATGCTCCTTTTGACCGGGTTGCCTTTTTTGTACATAATGAGCCATTGACATATGCCAATACAGCAGTCATCAAGCTAATTGAGCACTAGATTGTTTTGGAGGATGAATATGAAAAAACCGGTGATCGGGGTTGTGCCCCTTATGGATATCGAACGGGAGAGCTATTGGATGCATCCGGGATATATGAAAGGAATTGAGCAGGCGGGAGGGATTCCAGTCATGCTTCCCTTTGTTTCCGATGAGGAGATTTTACAGCAGTTGACGGAAACGATGGATGGATTTTTGTTTACCGGAGGACAGGATGTTTCTCCAAATCTGTATGCGCAGCGGATTACTCCAGCATGCGGGCAGTGCTGTAAAGAGCGTGATGAAATGGAGGCAGTGTTATTTCGTTTGGCATACGAACAGGATAAACCAGTGTTGGGAATATGTCGGGGAATCCAGTATATCAATGTCATTATGGGAGGGACTTTGTATCAGGATTTGCCGGGGGAGCATCCATCTGATACAGAACACCACCAGAAACCGCCTTATGATCAGCCGGTACATTCCGTGGAAATTGCAGAAAAAAGCCCATTATACAGTCTATTGAAAAAAGAAGCGATCATGGTCAACAGTTACCATCATCAAGCGATTAGGGCGCTTGCACCGAAACTGTCAGCTATGGCGGTTTCAGAGGATGGTTTGGTTGAAGCTGTGTATGTACCAAAAAAGAGATTTATATGGGGGATTCAGTGGCATCCGGAACTCTCTTACTTAGTAGATGAGAATAGCAGGAGGATTTTTTCAAAATTTATTAAGATGGCAGAAGGATGATTTTTTGAAAATTTTTTGTTGACAATCGGAAAAAAAGTGATATACTGATAACAAACCGATGATCAAGAGTAGTAAGAACGAGTTCATGTTTTCAGAGAGTTGCAGGTTGGTGCGATGCAGCAGCATGTTCGTTGTGAATGGACTTGAGAGGGCAGCTTGAAAGATTTTGTTACGGATTGAGTAGACGCTGACGGAGACCTGAACCGTTATCTGCAGGAGTGCATGATTGTGCATGATGAGTGGGTCATATTTATGTGGCCAATCAGGGTGGTACCGCAGAAGCATTTTAGCTTTTGTCCCTTTTCCCAAGCGGAAGGAGACAAAGGCTTTTTTTAACGTTAGCAATGAGCCACGCATTCCGGAAATCATGCCCTCCGAGCGAGCTAGCTCGCAGAGGAGAGCATGATTTTCGGAATATGCGGCGAATGCCGCATATGATGAGCAGGAGCGAAGCGGATGCGAAGAATAGCGTGGCTCGTGCGAGGAGAGCAGATGTAAAGAAGCGGATGCGAAGAATAGGAGGATTCCCAATGATACAAAACCAGACCGTAGAAGAAATTAAAAAATATGCCGGTAAATATGACATTGTTCCGGTGAAACAAGAAATCTTTGCAGACATCATCACCCCGATCACTCTGCTGCGAAAAATTGCAGATAAAAACAAGCGTTTTTATCTTCTCGAGAGTGTGGAGGGCGGAGAAAAGTGGGGGCGTTATTCTTTTCTTGGATATAATCCGGTGATGCGTGTCTCCTGTTCAGAACAGGAAGTTGTAATTGAAAAAGAAGGCGGCAGGCAGACGTTACACACAGACGATTCGTTCCGTGTCCTCCGGGATATCCTGAGCGAATATAAATCTCCGAAATTAGAGGATATGCCTCCGTTTACCGGTGGATTCGTAGGGTATTTTGCCTATGCGATGATTGCTCATGCAGAGCCAAAACTCCGGATCAGCCGGGGAGATTTTAAGGATTATGATCTTATGTTGTTTGACAAGGTGATCGCTTATGATCAGCTTCGGCAGAAGATCATTGTTGTTGCCAATGTATCTACAAAAGGCGATATTGAAAAAAATTATGAAAATGCTCTCTGCGACCTGTCCGAGATCATCCGTATGATTCAGGAACAGACGAAGATCAGAGAGGAAGAAATGTTTACCGATGTGGATTTTCATTGCAACGTATCAAAACAGGAATATGCAGATATCGTGGAGAGGACAAAAGAATATATCCGGGATGGGGATATTTTTCAGGCGGTGATTTCAAGAAGATTTGTCAGCGATTACAAAGGAAGCCTGATCAATCCGTACCGCGTCCTGCGAACTACAAATCCTTCGCCATACATGGTATATATGAATCTGGACGATGTGGAGATCATGAGTACCTCGCCGGAGACGCTTGTGAGGCTGCAGGATGGGCGTCTTACGACATTTCCGGTGGCAGGTTCCCGACCGAGAGGAAAGACAGAAAAAGAAGACCGGGCGCTGATGGAAGAACTTCTGGCGGATGAAAAGGAACTGTCCGAACATAATATGCTCGTTGACCTTGGACGCAATGATCTTGGCCGGATTTCAAAATATTCTTCGGTCGAGGTGACAGAGTATATGATGATCCACAAATACTCAAAGATCATGCACATCTGTTCACAGGTGGAGGGAGATATCCGGGACGACTGTGATGCGTTAGATGCAGTCCGTTCCGTGCTTCCGGCGGGAACTCTTTCCGGGGCGCCGAAGATACGTGCCTGTGAGATCATTGATGAGTTGGAAAGTGAACCGAGGGGGATTTATGGCGGTGCGCTTGGTTACATTGATTTTAGCGGGAATCTTGACACCTGTATCGCCATACGCATGGCGGTAAAGAAAGGTGATAAAGTTTATGTGCAGGCAGGCGGCGGAATCGTGGCGGACAGCAAACCGGAACTGGAATACGAAGAGTCGGCAAATAAGGCAAAGGCAGTGATCGATGCGATTGAAAATGCCGGAACGCAGCTTGGTTAATACCAAAAGATGCATAGAAATGGAGGTAAGCATGATTTTATTGATTGATAATTATGACAGTTTTTCGTATAATCTTGTGCAGATGCTCGGGGAATTAAATCCGGAGATCCGGGTCATAAGAAATGATGAAATGACTGTGGACGAGATCGAGGCATTAGAACCGTCCCACATCATACTTTCCCCGGGGCCGGGTTATCCAAAAGATGCCGGTGTGTGTGAGGAAGTGGTGGCGAGGTTAAAAGGAAAAGTTCCGATCCTCGGTGTCTGTCTGGGGCATCAGGGAATCTGTGAAGTGTTCGGGGCTGTGATCCGGCATGCCAGACAGCTCATGCATGGGAAAAAGAGTAATGTAAAAATTGATCGTTCGGATGCTATTTTTAAAGGGCTTCCAGAGCGGATCGACGTGGCGAGGTATCATTCCCTGATCGCAGATATCGATACGATACCGAAGGAATTGCGTGTGATTTCGGTGGATGATAATAATGAAGTTATGGCGGTAAGGCATAAGGATTATCCGGTATATGGACTTCAATTCCA
This sequence comes from Roseburia sp., assembly GCA_023664685.1. Classification (GTDB taxonomy): domain Bacteria; phylum Bacillota; class Clostridia; order Lachnospirales; family Lachnospiraceae; genus Eubacterium_F. The sequence continues at coordinate 6,197 of JAMPFC010000084.1, forward strand.
TCCGGAGTCGATTCTCACGCCGGACGGAAAAATAATCTTAAAAAATTTTTTAGAAATTGTCTGATAAAGGCGTTCTTAGAAAAATAAAAAATGAGCAAACAACAGAAAGGAATGGTGAACAATATGGTACAGGAAGCATTACATGAAGTGATCAATGGAAGAGATTTGGATTATGATATGGCAAAAGATGTGATGAAGGAAATCATGTCGGGAGAGGCATCACAGGTACAGATGGCAGCCTATCTTACTGCATTGCGCATGAAGGGCGAGACGATCACGGAGATTACAGCTTCGGCTCAGGTGATGCGGGATATGGCAAAGAAACTCACACCGTCTTATGATGTGTTGGAGATCGTCGGAACCGGCGGCGACGAGGCGGGAACATTTAATATTTCCACAACGTCTGCTTTTGTGATCGCGGCGGCAGGGATTCCGGTGGCAAAACACGGAAACCGAAGTGTATCGAGTAAGAGCGGGGCGGCTGATGTACTGGAGAGTCTGGGAGTTAATATCATGGTCGATGTGGATAAGATACAGAAGATCCTCGATGATACGAAAATGAGCTTCTTATTTGCCCAGTCCCATCATTCCTCCATGAAAAATGTAGGCCCTGTCCGGAAGGAAATGGGAGAGCGGACGGTCTTTAACATTCTTGGGCCTCTTACGAATCCTGCGAATGCTTCGCTGCAGCTTCTCGGAGTTTACGATAAAGAACTGGTGGAGAAACTTGCGAAAGTGCTGAGCAATCTTGGGGTAAAACGAGGGATGGCAGTATGTGGAAGCGATGGTCTGGATGAGATCACGTTGACGGGGCCGACACACTGCTGTGAGATCAAGGAGGGAACACTGACGTCTTTTGATATCACACCGGAGCAGTTTGGATTAAAATGCTGCAAACCGGAAGAATTGGTGGGGGGAACTCCGGCGGACAACGCACGTATCACAAGAGAAATCCTCTCCGGCAGTGAGCAGGGTGCTAAACGTGATATTGTCCTCTTAAATGCCGGAATCGCTATTTACATCGGGACGCCGGGAATTTCGATGGAAGAGGGCGTGAAACGGGCAGCAGAGTGTATCGACAGCGGGAAAGCATTGAAAAAACTGGAGGAATTTATTGCTGCGAGCAACGAGTAGTCATAGAAGGAGGTTCGCATGATATTAGATGAGATCGCTGGGGCGACGAGAAAACGAGTAGAAGCGTGTAAAAGAAATATTTCAAAAGAGCAGATGAAAGAGCGGGCGCATTCCGTAAAAAAAAGGGGCGTATTTCCCTTTGAAGATAAGCTAAAGACTTCCGGCGTTTCTTTTATCTGTGAGATCAAAAAAGCGTCTCCCTCAAAGGGGATCATCGCAGAACATTTTCCTTATGTAGAGATTGCAAAGGAATATGAAGCGGCGGGGGCGGACTGCATGTCGGTGCTGACGGAACCGGATTATTTTATGGGGAGTACGGAGTACCTCCGGGAGATCAGGGAAGCAGTAAAGACGCCGCTTTTGCGCAAGGATTTTACCGTGGATGAGTACATGATCTATGAGGCGAAAGTGATCGGGGCAGATGCGGTGCTTCTGATCTGCTCACTTCTGGAGGAAGGGACACTCCGGCAGTGGCTGAAACTTTGTCAGGAACTGGAACTTTCAGCGCTTGTGGAAGCCCACGACAGGGAGGAAATCGATATGGCAGTCCGTGCCGGAGCCGGGATCATAGGTGTGAACAACCGGGATTTAAAGACCTTTCAGGTGGATATCAATAACTGTCTGCGTCTGAGGGAAAATATCCCTTCGGAAATTTTATTTGTGGCAGAGAGCGGGATCCGGACGAGAGGCGATATCGAAGCACTCGAGCAGGGGGGAGTAAACGGTGTGCTGATCGGTGAGACATTTATGCGAAGTCCGGATAAAAAAGCTACTCTGGAGGAATTGCGGGGAGGCGAAAAGAAGGCGTGAAGATTAAGATTTGCGGAATCCGCCGGCCGGAGGATGTCCAGTTTCTCAATGAATCGCTTCCTGACTTTACCGGTTTTGTATTTGCTAATACGAGAAGAAAGGTGAGCAGGGAGGAAGCGGCGGGCCTGTACCGGATGTTAGATCGGAGGATTAAAGTGTTTGGCGTATTTGTCAATGCACCTGTGGAGTTTATAATGGGGCTTGCCGATGAGGGTGTGATCGACGCCATCCAGTTACACGGTGACGAGACAGAAGAAGAGATTCTGCTATTGAAAAGAGAGACCGGTCTTCCCATTATCAAAGCAGTCCGGGCAAAGGACAGGAATGCGATCTTGCAGGCAGACCGATTGTCCTGCGATTATCTGTTGTTGGACACATACCGGGCGGGCCGCTATGGCGGAACCGGGGAGACATTTTCATGGGAACTGATTCCGGAAAAACTCAGGCATTCTTATTTTCTTGCGGGAGGTCTCTGCGAAGAAAATCTGGAATGCGCACTAAAGCATGTCAAAGGACGCGGAACATGCATCGGCATCGATGTCAGCGGGGGCGTGGAAACGGATGGGTATAAGGATGGGGAAAAAATAAAAAGGATCGTGGAGGCCGTGCGGACGTATTCCGAGACAGAATCGTAAGAAAATGGACGCCGGCGGCAGCGATCAATTAGAGGCAGCAAAGAAGAAATGGAGGAAAGGGAAATGTCAGGAGGACGTTTTGGTGTACATGGCGGGCAGTATGTGCCAGAGACACTTATGAATGCGGTGATTGAATTGGATGAGGCATACCGGAAATATAAAGAGGATCCCGGTTTTGTCAGGGAATATACGGAATTGCTCGAAAATTATGTGGGGCGTCCGTCGTTATTGTATTATGCAGAACGTGTCACAGAGGATCTGGGAGGGGCGAAAATCTATCTGAAACGAGAAGATTTAAACCATACCGGTTCCCATAAACTGAACAATGCTCTCGGACAGGCGCTTCTTGCCAAAAAGATGGGAAAGACGAGGCTGATCGCAGAGACAGGAGCCGGACAGCACGGGGTGGCGACTGCTACGGTGGCGGCGCTTCTCGGCATGGAATGTGAAGTTTTCATGGGAAAAGAGGACACCGAGAGACAGGCACTCAATGTATTCCGGATGGAGCTTCTTGGAACGAAGGTACATGCGGTGGAAAGCGGAACCCAGACATTGAAAGATGCGGTCAATGAGACGTTGCGGGAGTGGACGAACCGCATCGAGGATACCCATTATGTCATCGGTTCTGTTATGGGGCCGGCGCCATTTCCGGAGATCGTGAGGGATTTTCAGAGTGTGATCGGCAAAGAGATCCGGCAGCAGCTTCTCGAGCGGGAGGGGAAACTTCCGGATGCGGTAATTGCCTGTGTGGGCGGCGGAAGCAATGCGATGGGTGCCTTTTATGATTTTATTCCGGATGAACAGGTAAAACTCATTGGCTGCGAGGCGGCGGGCCACGGCGTGGAGACGGATAAAAATGCGGCGACGATTGCAAACGGATCGCTTGGTGTATTTCATGGGATGAAGTCGTATTTTTGTCAGGATGAGTATGGGCAGATTGCACCGGTCTATTCCATCTCTGCCGGACTGGATTATCCGGGGATCGGGCCGGAACACGCCTATCTCCATGATACGAAGAGAGCCGAATATGTACCGGTTACGGATGAAGAGGCAGTGTCTGCATTTGAGTATTTATCCCGCATGGAGGGGATCATACCGGCGATCGAGAGTTCCCATGCCCTTGCCTATGCGAGAAAACTGGCGCCGACGATGAAAAAAGACCAGATCATCGTAGTAAATATTTCTGGGCGCGGCGACAAGGATGTGGCGGCGATCGCAAGATACAGGGGGGTTGAAATTTATGAATAAGATAGCGGATGCATTTAAAAATAAAAAGGCATTTATACCATTTATCACAGCCGGAGATCCGGATCTTGCGACGACGGAAAAGCTTCTTCTTACAATGCAGGAAAATGGAGCTGATCTGATCGAGATCGGGATTCCATTTTCAGATCCGGTGGCAGAGGGGCCGGTCATCCAGCAGGCAGACGAGCGGGCGCTTGCTTCTGGAACGACGACCGATAAGATTTTTGATCTGGTCGCCCGGATCCGGGATCAGATCCATGTACCGATGGTATTTATGACATATGCCAATGTGATCTTTGTGTATGGGATCGAAAAATTTGCCAGACGTGCCAAAGAGCTTGGCATGGCGGGGGTGATCGTGCCGGATGTACCTTATGAAGAGAAGAATGAAATGGCGGAAGTATTCGGAAAATATGACCAAGTGGTCATTTCCCTTATCGCTCCGACGTCAAAAAACCGGATCCGGACGATCGCCGGAGAGGCGGAAGGATTTGTCTATTGCGTGTCCAGCCTCGGCGTGACAGGAGTCCGCAGCACGATCAATAAAGGCGTCGCCGATATAATCCGGGAGGTAAAAAAAGTGAAAGAGATCCCGTGCGCGATCGGCTTTGGGATTTCAACACCTGAGCAGGCAAAGGAAATGTCAGAGATCTCAGATGGCGTCATCGTGGGAAGCGCCATCGTGAAGATTATCGGCGAGTACGGAACCGATTGTGTCGAGAAGGTCGGGGAATATGTAAGAACGATGAAAGGGGCAATGGAGACACTTTCTGGGGAGTGAGTGGGATGGGGGGTAAAAATTCTTAAAAATCGCCGGCATGCTCGTATCTGCAATAGGTACGGTCATAAAGGCGATTGATTTAATGGTATGAGTAAAGCAGACATAGTAGAATATAGTTTGTTTGATTTGAAAGAAACTAAAAAGCAAATTTGCGAAAACAAAAGTGTTATCGCCAATGTCGTTTTCATATCATTTAGCCGATATAATATATGTAGACAATGTTAAGGAGAAAGAGGTGACAAGGATGTCAGTAAATCTAACTTTGAATAACGAGTCCTATGGTCTGATACAAAGAAACAGCAGATTACATGCCATTGGAAAGTCGATGGAAGGAAAACGGCTGGACGAAACAAAAAAACTAACAGGAGGGGTTATTGTTCCTCGAACAAAAGCGAGTGTATCCTTTGATGACGAGAGGTTGCGAGATTTTCTACTGCTTCCGAATTTTGAAATTTTTAAAAATGAAGGAAGTACTTATGTCCTTAATGGCGTTAAATTTTCCGAAAGCGAAATGGCAGCGGTCAAACAGGTTGTTCAAAGTGCAACTTCGATTGTGCCAAGAGGTAATTTGGATTATTGTCATTATGCAAACATGGGGATTGCACAAAATATGGTTCGTTCCTATGGGAAAGAACATTTAACGGAAGAACAGGCAGACGTTATAAACCGGGCAGTATCGGAATACTTTGACCAGTTGGTCGAGAATGAGCCGGAACCTACAGAAGTCATCGAAGGCCTGTATTATGGAAAACGAGATAATGGGGAGAAAATACAGAAATTGGAAGAGCATATAAGAGATTTTATAGCAAAGGGTAATCTGCCTGCTTATATAAAACAACAGCTTCTTTCAAATATGGGAGATGGAAGCAATAGCGCAGGCTCACTGGTTATATCAGCTTCGGATCAGAAACTCGCAAACTCCCTCCGTACACGATTTGCCGCAATGGACTGGGAAAACAAGGACGAGGTGCAGTCTGTATTTGAACAGTACAAAAAGTGGATGTATCCGGCGTATATGGAATTAAATGGAGGTTTCGGAAATGTGGCAAAGATCACATTGAACCGTGATATTGAAGAATATAAAATGAAGTATGGAAAGCTAGTGGATGTCATAAAGACGGTAAGTGTTCCGCATGTTGATGTTCAGGTATAAAATTTAAATAAGCATAAGGGCTATGGCTAAAATCTTGTGCGGCAAGCGGAAAATATTCCTGTTGCCGCACAAAGTTTACCAATTTCCGTGTATTTCCGCGGTGTTCATAACACGACAAACGCATGAGTAAATAAATTGTGAACATCCCACAAAATTATGTTAT
>JAMPFC010000085.1 GCA_023664685.1 Roseburia sp.
TTTCATGGCTGTTGAGCCTTACCGCAAGTTCCATGATCTTGGATGCCAATAAGATCCTCATCGGATGTTCCTCCTTCCGTGTCCTGATCTTCTTGTGTTTGCTATGATAAAAAGAGCAAGGTATACCGTGCATGCCGCAGTCAAAACAACAGCCGGAATGCTTGTCCGCTCTTTGGGCAGAACCGCTGTTACGGTGAGGCAGGTAAGGGAAAAACCCATTGCCATCCATAGAACCTCATTTTTCTTCATTGTGATTCCTTCCTTTCTTCCCTGTATTTTCTGATCAGTATGTTTGTAGCAATCCTGCTCAGATTTTTATATATCCTCTCCCGGTTTTCAGGAGAATCATCTAATGCATCATCATTCACTTTAATATGTACACCGCCCTCGCTTATATAATCTTTGATAATCATTGCATCACCTCTCCTGATCTATTGTATGTGCCACTGGTTGTCTGACTTTACATCAGTTTTTCATCGGACGATAACACGACAAACTCTCCATCATCACATTCAAACTCCACATTAGCGATCTCATTGTGATAATATGTCTCGCCATCATGCTGATCCACAATGCGCACCTCCGTATCATCTTCGTACTCACTTAAAATCTCTCTTAATTCTCTAACAGTCATACTGATTCTCCTTTCTCCGGTGTCGGATTCTGACACCTTTTCGTTATTCTGATCTGCTACATTGCCGATATAAACCACTGTTTTCTGCCTTCTCCCTTACAATGTATCTACAGGCTCCCGCCAGAGCTGAGTACATAGAGAACCGTTGTTCTCGGAAAGGAGACCACTTATGGGATTTCTTCCTATTCCGGGGGAAATGTATTTAAACGATGCTCCGGACAAAACCCATTACTCCATCCTTCGTTCAGGCAATCTCGCGTCTCAAGCCGATGGATTGACAAATACCGACGAGGATGGAAAACATATTGCATTTTTGTATGGTACGGATGTTGTTAGTGGTGATACTATACAAACAGCAAATGGTAAATCATATACCGTCAAGTTCACTGACACTGATGATTACAACGGAAAGCCTGCAATCATTAAGGCCTATTATTGATTTTTGCAGGATATTTCCCTTCCAAGGTCAAGATAAAAATTCCGTGAACGTATAGCATATTCATGAAGAATATCTTCTACATCACCTTCACTCAATTTTTCTATCTTGACCTCAATTTTCACTTTGACTTCTGAGCCTTTTTCTGTCGTGAAGTTGTATTCCTTTTTTGATGATTTCACCTTACTCACCTCCTCAGTGTCAGATTCTGACATGGTTTCGGTATCTTTTTAAGTTGCCTTAATCAACCAACATTCCCGGTTTTACCCTTACAGTTGCATTCAGCTCCGCATCGATTTTGTTTTTAAGAAAATTTGTAGACGCAGCCTGTAAACTCCCTTCACCGGGTGTCTCTGCTTTTGGGGGATTTATAGGAGTCTCCTGTGAATCCCCATCTTCCAAAACCGCATTATTTGCCATGTGATCAATAACCTCGGATGTTGCTTGCAAAACATTGTGTGCTGTAAGTTTATGGTCTTCAGCGAACTGAATCATTTTATCAACAAATTCGTTTTTGACCTGTTCACTCATAAGCTTTACTGTCATTTAAATCACCTCCTCTTTGCTTTGCCTTTCTTTACTTTTCCCCCGACTTTTGATATCCTCTCCTTACAGGCTCCTGCCAGAGCTGAGTACATAGGGGCTTTTGTTCCCGGAAAGGATAAGATACATGGATAGACAACATATTAAAAAAGCTTTAGAAAACTTTAAATTTAGTTCTTCTCCAAGCAATGCTGATTCTTCCGCACCGGCTACTGTTGGAGACATCCGCAATCTCATTACACAGATTGAAATACTTGTTAATGAGATTATAGAATCCTAAGCATTTATCTGACCTGCCGCTATTTTGCGGCAGGTTCGTCTTCATCAGAAGTTTCATAAACCGTAAAAGCATTCAAATTTCTTAATTCAAAGTAACAGTTCTGAATTTCCTGCTGTGCTTTGTCAAGTCTCTCCATGATTTCCTTTAACTTTTCGCCTTTAAACTCAAGACGAGCTATCAAACTAGACATCTGTTTTCCTCCTTTCTCTCTTTAGATTTCTGGTGTCCTTTTTCTCACATGTTCCTGCCAGAACCAAGTACTTAAAAAATGCTATTCTTGTCATCTCTTACGCCATTTTTTGCTCAGTTATCAAAATATTTTCATATCCGTCATCGCAATAGATTGTTATTTTTTGTCTCCCTTTGACTTTAAATCCAGTTGCATTTCTGATATCCTGTGCAATGTCATCTTTTCGATAAAGGATAAACTTCATTTCTTTTCTCTGTTCCTTCATCTTCTGGATATCAATTCCAAAATGCTTAAATGCTTCATCTGTCTCTTTCACTTCTTTTTGTTTCACTTCCTTTCCTCAGATTGTTCCCGAATTTTAGAAATCGTTGTTGGTATCTTTTTAAGTTACCTTTTTCGCAAAAAAAATTTCCATTGGATTATCTATATGAAGTTCATCTATCATTATTTGAATTTCATCGCTCCCAAACACTCCTTTTTGCATTCGCAAATAAAAGGTTTTTGGAGAAACACCAATCATCTTAGCCACATCGGTCTGAGTTTTTTTATTCTTAGCAATAACGCCTAGAAGTTCGTTTGTGTCTACCATAGTCAACCCTCCTTTCTGTTTGGTAACTTTTTAAGATACTATTATTCTATCACTTTTTTGTAACTTGTCAAGTTATTTTTTTCTTGACTTGTAACTTTTTTGTGATACAATAAGATAAAAAGGGATAAGGAGGTTTATTCATGACTATCGGTGACAGAATGCGAAAAATACGATTAGATTTAGGAATGTCACAAACAGAACTTGCAAAGAAAACAAAATCCTCTAAGCAGACTATATATAAATATGAAACAAATATAATAACTAATATTCCCTCTGATAAAATCGAATTAATAGCAAAAGCCCTCGCCACAACTCCAGCCTACCTTATGGGGTGGGATAATAACTTAACTAAATCTAAAACAAATTTAGTTGTTGATATGCTTTCTGATCGTAATTTAATTGAACATATTGAAAAACTTAAAAATTTATCAAGAGAACACCAACAAACAATCTTTGATAATATTGATTACTGGTATGAGAAAGAGGGGCATTAACTCAATGTCATTAAGTTAAGACGCTAAAATTAGACTTCTGTATCAAAAAATGATATAGGGGTCTTTTTTCTGTTTTTTATAAAAATTTTATTATAAACAGTTGACATACAGTGTAAAACATGCGACAGCTCTCATTACTGACTAATGCACTAAACAAATATTCTGTTTTTCTTATTGCAGAACATATATTCTTTATTATCAAATATCTTGTCTTATTACTTATTCAGGGTAAACAACGGAAATTTATAGAATCAGTTAAATTTGACAGAACTAGATATATTTGGTATAATTTACTCGCAATTTATGTACTATACTCAAAAACACACAATATATCGGGAGGCAATCTTATGGCACTTGATAAACATGAAGAAACATGGGAAAATACTTGGTCTCAAAAAACTCATGAAACAGATTACGCATTAAAAAGAATTAAATCAGCTCAAACAGCAAAATTAACACCAGTAGAAATCAACTCAGAAGATGGATGTGGATATTTTCAAGGAGGTAGTGGCCGATACGAAACTTTCCTTGATTATTGTCCTTGTGGTGATTTCCTACGAAGCAAATTACCATGCAAGCATATTTACCGACTCGCCGCTGAACTCGGCCTAATGGACATTGATGTCAAACATAATGTAAATTCCATTCCCACTCCAAAGAGTGAACGTCTTAAATTAGATGAAATAATTGATCTTGTTGAAGCATTATCCGCAGATGCCCAACATGCACTTCGTGATATCGCAGGAAATGTTACTTCTGCTAAACCATATACGCCTATTACCTCTAGCAATGATGGTATCGCTGAACTCTTTAATTCTGGAATCATTGTTGATTTTGATCCTGATAATCATAAAATCAACTTTGGAACAAAAAAAGAAATAGCCGCATTACTTGATACTGAAAATATTACATACCGTAAAAACGATAAAAAGTCTGTGCTTGAAAACCTTTGTATCGAACATATGCCAGAAAAGGCAAGAGAAAAATTTGGAGAAATCATTGATGTTTCCATTCCAACAAAATTCAGTTCGCAAAAAATACATTATTATCTGCACCGAAAACTTGATTACAAAATTCATTATGATGAAAATTGGAATTTTTCAAAAACGCCTTTCCTTGAAACTGACCTTCCTGATGATGATATTACAAATCAGCTTATTAAACGCGGATATTATAACAGAAAATAAAATATAGTGATAAATAATATATGTTTCTAGTTAATATTACTTTTGTTAAGAAAGAGGAAAAATTTTATGAAAAACAATCTAAACAAATTTTATATCTACGCAGTTACAATCATTGTACTATTTGTTGTCATTATTTCAATTATCGGAAACACTACTAGCGATAAGCAAGATGAAGGTTCTGACGAAGCAACAACTCAAACATATTCTGAATCCCATTCACAAGCCAACTCTTCAGATACAAATAATTCAAGCTTGGATTCCAATACTGATACAAGCACAGATGACAATTTGGATTCTGAAGAAGATGATGTAGACGATTCGGATTTTGAGGAGTCTTCTGATGAAGAATATGAAGAACCTAAGAGTACAAAACTTTTCGATGAAATTTATCTTCCATACGCAACGAGGGAAAAACCTTTTGCATTTAGCGCAGTAAAGTCATACATAAAAGCCAGTGGCTTTAAATCAAAAATAGTAAAGCCTTCAAAAAAAGAATCAGGGAAAATCACAGTCACAGCCAAGAATGGTGATTCTGTGTTTTTCGCTTTCTATGAATGCAATAGTTTAAATCTGATCATGTCGGTAAGTTATCACTCCAAGAAGACCGATCGTGAAGTTTCCCTTTCAAACTATTCTGATAATAACGCCGCACAATATGATAAACTAACCACCCATATTATTGGAGATTCCGAAGAAGAAGTAGAAAGCGTGGATGAACAGTGTTCTTTCTTATTTGCTGATTGATCCTTTCTAATTAGTTGCAAACGCTTGCCATACTACTATATTATATATGGTATTCCCCCCATAAAAACCCCGGATTATATTTTCCGGGGTTTTTAAACGTAACTCATTATGTTGCAACGCCTTGTTATTCATTGTTCTGGCTTTTTATGTCATCCTCAAACTCTTTTTTGAACTCTTTTTGAGTTGGTTTTTTTCGCTCATTCAATTTTTCTAATCTCCCTTCTGGATCCTCTTGTGATTTTATCTTTTCCCTGTAACTCTTTTTCAGCATGTCTTTCCAATCATCTTTGTTTGACCGAATACCAGTCAGTATTGAGTACAGATCATCCATAACTCCATCCAGATCTCCCTGTGTAATATCTGGAACTGTATCATCCTTTATTCTTTCAATCAAATCATTCATCCGCTGTATTGTGATAAGAACTGTAGTTTCTACGTCTTCAATATGTCGGTATGTATTTTTCGCAACCTTATGTTGCATTTTCAAAAATTCATTTTGAGAACTTTTTTTCGTTAATAACCATGAAAAAACAAAGGATAAATAAAAATTTAAAATCTGAAGACTGATTTCTGTCTTTCCAACCAAAGCTAAGCCAAAACACGCAAATGCACCCAAAAATGATGCAGCCAGAATGATATCTTCTAATTTAATTCGTTTTCCTCTTTTTGCTCTTCCTATAAAAAAACCAACCACTCCAAAAAGTAATACTACCGTCAAGATGACAATCCATACCCAAGGAATCTTAAGCAATTCTAAAAGAGAAAGTGATAAAATATCGTTATCTTTCATTCTTCTAATAACCCCTTATAGTAATTTTCCATTTCATCATCTAAAATTTCATTTCTACACACTGCTCCCGGTGGATAATTTCCTCTTGCCTTTATCCACGGTTCCTCTTCATGAGTGAAATCCTCCAATTCATCGCCTGAATATTCACCATACAGCCTAAATATCTTTTCCAAAAAAGATATTGTATCTTCGCATTGAAACTGCGGAATACCATCATTAGACAATATTCGCAATCCTCCCCAATCCCTGTATCTATTATAAAGTTCAGGAGAAACCGGCCCATGAGCCCATGCCTCAAACCATGTATTCATAAGTGGCTGTCCGTAAAGAGCTAAATGCCATGCCTGTGCATAATAGCAAAGTTTCTCGAGCTTTTTGTGGTTCATAGGAGTCTTTGCTAAAAAATATCTTGCAACATCAAATATACTTTCCATGACCATCTCTCCTTTCTTTAATATTGTAAATCAATCCGATACAATTATTCCTGTTCTGGTGCTTTCTTTACTATTATATTACCACAATAACCATTTAGTGTCAACTCTTTTCCCGAACATATGTTTATGTTATTTAATAATATCGTTATTCTTTATTGATTATGCATCATACATCCTCAAAATTTATTGCGTTATCTGCAAATATATGTTATATTGTTTTTACAGTCGGGGCGGTTTTTACGCCGCCCGTTCTGTGTGTGGTTGGGGCTGTTTATTCAGCCCCCTTTGCTTTTTCTTCCTTGCGTTCCGATTGCCTTATGGCTTTCTCAACCACTCTCTTTGCCCCATCGTAGTTTTCGCTGTTCAGAAGCTCTTGAAGTGCGTACAGGAAAAATATAAATTCGTCTCTGTTCATATCGTCCATTTTTTCTCCCTTCTCCCTTTCGGGTTATTGTCAATCGGTTTCCCTCCTGACAATTATAATATATCACACTTTTATGTGATTGTCAATAGTTTTTCTCATATTTTTGAGATTATTTTCTTTCTATCTTCTTCGGTTTCTATAAATTTTAAAATGTCTCTTGGTTGCATTTCCAGAACACAGCATAGCCGATTGAGTACTTCTAAAGATATGTTCGTATCCCCATTCCGGAACTTTCTCATCGTATCTTGCCCAAAAATCCCGCTTTTCTTTGCGGTTGTAGTGTTTATCCCTACTTTTTTCAATGCCGGAATGATCTCTATTTTATATTTTAACAAGGTCTCTCCCTCCTCTCCGTTTTTACACATATACTATATAATATGAACTTAATTTTGTCAATGAAATTTTCTCAAAAAAATGTGATTAAGGTATTGACAGTCACATAAATATGTGATATTATGGTTATAGAAACAAACAAAACACCACCCAAGACAGAGCGGGATAAAAGGAGGCAAACATTATGAAAGAGATTATCAGTTATGAAAAGAACGACATTTCAAAAGAAATTCAGAAATTGCAATTTGAGGATAAAGTAAACGAAGAATTGATAGAAGAATTTGAAGCTATGGAACAGACGGACGAAGTAAAAGAGGCATTGAAAGAATGTTATGCCGAAAGAGAAAAACTTACGAAGCTCACAATTAAATTATGTTGGACATAAACCAACAGAATCGCCAAAAGGCATATAAAAAGAAAATTATCCCTTGAGCCTCCGCACAGATATGTTATAATAAAGCAAGCAGTAAAATCTTTCAAAACCACATCCAAAAAGGGGGTATTCTCATGTCATACTTCATCTACCTTCGGAAATCAAGAAAAGACATCGAACTCGAACAGGAAGCCGGTGATACCCTTGTCCGCCACCGCAGGCAGCTCCTTGCTCTGGCGAAAGCTAAAAAGTTGAACGTAACCGCCATTTATGAAGAAGTCGTAAGCGGAGAGACGATCGCACAGCGCCCAAAAATCCAACACATGCTGTCTGATATTGAAAAGGGCGGCTGTGATGGCGTTCTGGTGATGGAAGTAGAACGTCTTGCCCGTGGGGATACCGTAGATCAGGGAATCATTGCGAGAACATTCAGCATCACCCGGACAAAAATCATCACCCCGGCAAAAACTTATGATCCTGAGAACGAATTTGATCAGGAATATTTTGAGTTCGGGCTGTTCATGAGCCGCCGGGAATACAAATCCATTCTGAGACGTATACAGGCGGGACGTATCGCCTCGGTAAAGGATGGCAAATACATCGGTTCTACTGCCCCCTACGGATACAAGCGTGTTAAGATCACAGAAGGCAAAGGTTACACACTGGAGATCGTGCATCCGGCCGCCGAAGTTGTACAAACAATCTTTGATCTCTATCTGAACGGAAAAGATGGTGAATCCTTTGGCTCTTATAAGATCGCTGCTTGGTTGGATTCGGCAGGCTATAAGACTGCTGCCGGCGGTTCATGGTCTGCAAGCAGTGTGAGGGATATCCTGAAGAACCGCACTTATGCCGGCTTCATCGTATGGGGTGCCAAAAAAGATACCAGATATGTCAGTGAAGGCGAAGTATATACAAAGAAAACCCGTTCTGACAATTACTACTGCGTAAAGGGCATTCACGAAGCGATCATATCCGAGGAACAATTTGAAGCTGTACAAAAAAAGATGAAGGGAAATAAGCGGATGAGCATAGGAAAAGAAAAAGTTTTAAAGAATCCACTGGCAGGGCTTGTATATTGCGCCAAATGCGGCCGCCTTATGTCACGCTTGGGTGAACATCCAAAAAACCGTTTTGCCACCTTACAGTGTCCAAATCGGAGCTGTGACAACATCTCTGCCCCGATCATTCTCATCGAGGAAGAGATCGTTTCTTTCCTTGAGGAGTGGATCCATACCCAGACAGTGTCTACCGATCATATGAATCAGATCGCTGATAAGGCCACTTCTCTTAAAACAGAGATCGCCAGTCTCCAAAAAGAACTTTCCGGCTACCAAAGCCAACTCGACAACGCCTATACATTTTTGGAAAAAGGTGTCTATTCCGAAGAAGTGTTCATGACACGGAGCAAAAAGCTGACAGCTGATATTGCATCCTGCCATGATAATTTAAAACGACTGGAACAGGAACTTTCCGACCGGGAAGCAGAACTCTCCCAAATGGACAGCTTTATCCCTCATGCCATAAGCATCTTAAAAACTTATCATACCTCCGAGTCTGCTCTGGAGAAAAATAATATCCTCAAAGAACTTATTGACCACGTTTCTTATCTGAAAGAAACGCCAAACAAAAAGGGGCATGCTCTGGAAAAGAACTTTTCCCTTGAGATATCCCCGAAAATCCGCTGATTTTACTTTACCTATAACTTGCGTAGTGATACTTATACCCCCACTCATATGTCATCAAAAGCACCTCATCCGCCGCACTTCCGATCGCCCCATAATTCTTTCCTTCATATAAAAGTCCTTTCTGGTCTGCCGATGTCTTCGGCGCCAAAGCAACCGATGCCGCAAAGCCATACTCATGCATTACCTCTACCGTCCGCTCGACAAATGCAGTAAAAAAGTCCCGGTCTTCTGCAAGGATGTATTCAAAATCAATGTCAATTCCCCGGTAATTTTTTTCCTGCATCAAAGACACCAGATTGTACAAAAGCCGATCTGTCAAATCTGCATTCGTAACAATCTGGTGGATCAGATTATTATTAAATTTTCCATCCGCGCCAAATGGGGTCAGCGTAAGGATCGGGAGCGTGTCATATTCTTGGCACATCTCGATCATCCATGTGTCATCCATCGGCGGATCGACGAGCGTCCCCTCCGGTGTGAAACCATAAGAAAATACAAACAACCGGCTTAAAAAGGGAATCGTCTGCTCAAGCACCCAATGGCTGATATACGTATAGGCATACCCACCGGCATCGACCGCCCGCGCCGCTCCCTCCTTATACTCCCCGATCAAAAGTGCCTGCCCCACCGCAAGGGGATAGGGAAACACAAGCTGGTTATTCCAGATGATGCTCTCCGCAGACACTCCATACCTTCTGGCGATCCCATCTACCGTATCTCCTCTCTGTACTACATATATTTCCATACAAAACACCATTTTTTATTTATGTTTATGATGCCCTTACCGATTTCAGAACACAAACTCCACCGAGGCTTCCCTCTACAAACCATATTTTTCAATGAGAAGCTCTGTTATTTTCGCAGCGGCCCTCCCATCCGTGTCCGTATGGAACATCTCTTTTGCCTTCATGCGCTCTGCCTTTGCCGAATCCATGCCAGAGGCTGTTTCCTCTATAAAATCCAGCAAACGTTTAAAATCCTCCACATAAAATCCCTTTACATACTCCTTATAATCCGGAAACGCCAGTGTAAAATGCCGGAAATATTCTTCCTTATCCTCGATCGTAAGCGCCACGGGATTGTCCGTGAGAAGATAGTCAAAATACACCGAAGAATAATCTGTGATCAGGGCATCTGTATTCCCGAGCAGTTCATACAGCGTCAGCCCTGACTCCGCCAGATACGCATCATCTGCAATCCGGATATGGGAAAAAGATTCCCGCTCAAATACGGAAAGTTCCTGAACCGGATGAGGCCGAAACAGCATAAGGATATTCTCCCGTTCCAATGCATCATTCAGCTTTTCTAATTCCTGCCTGTCATGCACACAGGGCATCCCATATGGATATGGATTTTCCATCGCCTTCTCCATATGGAGACGATGCTGCCGGTACGTCGGCATCCAAAGAACTACTTTGCAAAAACCGGCTGTCGAGCGCTTCCATTTTTCGGCGGGACTCCGGTTTACTAACACATCATTTCTCGGATATCCCAGATCGCAAAGCACCTGTTCCGGAACATACAATTTCTCACTGTAAATATTTTTCCAAAACTCAGACTGGATCATGTACTCGTCACATTCTCCAAATTTGCGGCTGTACTCAAGATCGATCTTGATCGGCATACCATGCCCCAGATGGAACCTCACCTGCTTTTTCCTTCTCTTATACACAAAAGAATTACAGTCAATGATATATCGGCTGCAATTTAATACATAAGCCCGCCTTATCATCTCCCTGACCGTCTGCGGCTCATTTTCAAACGTATCTACATGCTCCGGAAGTTCATATTTCTTCCCGTCATGAAATGTCTTCATCCAGTAGATTTTGTACCGCTGTTGGATTCCCCTTCGCAGAAATTCCTCATATAAGGCAAAGGAATTATCCGAAAGATCCGGATGACTCTCAAATACGATCATCCTCCGAAGAGGAAGAAGCCGGATACACGCAACAACAATTTTTTTGATCATTTTCTCCCTCAATTCATCTTTTTGCTAGATTCATAAAAATCGGTAAATCTCTCATCCAAAACCTTTTTATCCCGTCTGCGTTCCTCTTTCCGGATCTGATAAGTAGGCACCAGTTCCGAAATGATCTCCTTCATATTTGGGACTTCGTTATTCGCCTCCTCATACAGCTTTTCCAGTTTATCAAAAAATGTATTTTCATCAAATTCAATCGGTTTTCCGATATGGATCAGTTCATTCTCCGTATCCGTCAGGCCCTCCTCATCCATGAGGATTTCTTCATATAATTTCTCCCCCGGCCGCAGTCCGGTATACTCGATCCGGATATCTTCATCCGGTACATATCCGGACAGTTTGATCAGGTTTCTGGCAAGGTCATCGATCTTTACCGGCTCCCCCATATCCAGCACAAAAATCTCTCCCCCTTTGGCATAAGCGCCCGCCTGTAAAACAAGCGAGACCGCCTCCGGTATCGTCATAAAATACCGTATGATCCGCTTGTCTGTAACCGTCACCGGCCCGCCTGCCTCGATCTGCTTTTTAAATAACGGGATCACACTTCCGTTGCTGCCAAGAACATTTCCAAAACGCACCGCCACAAAATCAGTAGAGGAATGCCGGTTCAAGCCCTGAACGATCATCTCGCACATACGCTTGGACGCTCCCATGATATTGGTCGGGTTCACCGCCTTGTCCGTCGATATGAGAACAAACTTTTTTGCCCCGTATTTATCCGCAGCAAGCGCTGTCTTATACGTACCAAATACGTTATTTTTAATTGCCTCATTCGGGCTGTCCTCCATCAGCGGCACATGCTTATGCGCCGCCGCGTGAAACACCACG
>JAMPFC010000086.1 GCA_023664685.1 Roseburia sp.
ACTCGCCGATATGGCAGGGAGTAAAGACGTGGGAAAAGAGCATCTTTTAGAGGCGTCGGCATACAAGGTGATCAATTATAAGTATTGGAATGGGGGAAAATAGATGGCGAAGGATGACTTAAAAAAGCAGGAGTATGCCCTGTGGGCATGCAGTATAAAGGGGATCGGGATACGTAAGCTCATGGCATTAGAGCGGGAGTTTCAGACGCCGGAGAGGATTTTTTTGGCAAAGCGGGAAGAGTTGGAAAAAGTGGATGGAATATGCAGCAGGGATATACATAATATAATGGAGAGCAAGCGGAATTTTGATCCGGAGCCATTTTTTCGTCAGCTTAAGCAGGAAAAGATGGCGTGTGCGCTTTATTTTTCCAAAGAATATCCTAAAAGATGCAGGCAGATTTACGATCCGCCGCGAAAATTATTTTATATGGGCAGAATGCCGGAGGAGAAAATATGCATCGCAGTAGTGGGAGCCAGAAGCTGCTCCCATTATGGAAGGGAGACAGCGAGAAAGTTTGCGTCGCGCCTTGCCTCAGCCGGCGTCGGGATCGTAAGCGGAATGGCGCGGGGAATCGACGGATGGGCGCATCAGGGCGCTCTCGAAGGGGGCGGAAGGACGTATGCGGTACTTGGCAACAGTGCGGAGATCTGTTATCCGGCAGAACACGAAAAACTTTACCGGAGTATTTTAAAAAATGGCGGAGTTTTGTCCGAGTATCCGCCGGGGACGGAGGCGGCGCCGCATCGTTTTCCGGAACGGAACCGGATCATAAGTGCGCTCTCGGACGGAGTGCTTATCGTGGAGGCGCGGATCAAGAGCGGTTCACTCATCACAGCGGATCAGGCGTTGTCACAGGGAAGGGATGTTTTTGTCATTCCCGGCAGGGCCGGCGACGCCTTAAGTGAGGGCTGCAATAACCTTATCAAACAGGGCGCAAATCTCGTTACATCACCGGAAGAAATCATAGAATATTATGGAATTGTTGAGGAAAGAAAAAAAGAAAATTTTAGAAATATTGATATTTTCCTTGAAAGAAGAGAAAAAATGGTGTATGCTAGTTTAAGTCTCGAGCCAAAACATTTTAATGTACTTACAAGGGAGCTTGATATGAAATCCGTCGAGGTCATGGATGCTGTCCTGACCCTGCGAAAGCACGGATTGATAAAAGAGATAGGGAATCATTATTATATAAAAAATGTCAGTTAAGGGGGACGTTTTTACATGGCTAAGAACTTGATCATCGTCGAGTCACCGGCGAAATCCAAAACGATTAAAAAATTTTTGGGGAGCAGCTATACGGTTGTGGCATCGAATGGGCATGTGCGGGATCTGCCCAAAAGCCAGATGGGTGTAGATTTTGAAAATGACTTTGAACCCAAGTATATTACGATAAGGGGAAAGGGAGAGCTTTTGGCATCCCTGCGAAAAGAAGTCAAAAAAGCCGACCGCATCTATCTTGCAACCGACCCGGATCGTGAGGGGGAGGCGATCTCATGGCATTTGTGCCATGCGCTCAAGCTTGACCCGAAAAAGACGAGCCGGATCACATTCAACGAGATCACAAAAAATGCAGTCCGTCAGGCGATCCGCAATTCGAGGGAGATCGATATGGATCTCGTGGACGCCCAACAGGCGAGAAGGGTTCTTGACCGGGTGGTAGGATATTCGATCAGCCCTGTTTTATGGCAGAAAGTAAAACGAGGCTTAAGTGCGGGCAGGGTTCAGTCGGTCGCGCTCAAGATCATTGCCGACAGAGAGGCAGAGATCGATGCGTTCATACCAAAAGAGTACTGGACGCTCGAAGCCGGCTTTCAGGTGAAGGGAAGCAAAAAAACTCTGGAGGCAAAATATTATGGAAATCCGGACAAACAGGAAAACATATCCTCCGAGGACTTAAATCAGATCGTAAAAGATCTGGAGGGGGCTTCCTACGAGGTGAAAGAGGTCAAAAAGGGTGAGCGGACAAAGCGGCCGCCACAGCCATTTACGACGAGTACGCTTCAACAGGAATGCGCCAAAAATATGAACTTTTCCACTCAGAAGACGATGCGTGTCGCACAACAGCTCTATGAGGGCGTCACGGTGAAGGGACGAGGAAGCATCGGCCTGATCACGTATCTAAGAACGGATTCTACACGTGTCTCCGAAGAGGCAGACAGAGAGTGTAAAGAATTTATCCGGGAAAATTATGGCGAGGAAAATATTATTTCTTCCAACTATAACAAGAAGGAAGACAAGAAGATACAGGATGCCCACGAGGCGATCCGTCCGACTTATGTGGATCTGACGCCGGCGATGATCAAGGACTCGCTGTCAAGAGAGCAGTTCCGCCTCTATCAGCTGATCTGGAAACGTTTTGTGGCGAGCCGCATGGATGGGGCAAGATATGAGACAACTGTAGTAAAGATTGATGCGGGGAACTACCGCTTTACAAGCTCCGGCTCCAAAATCGTATTTCCGGGATTTCTCTCGGTTTATCAGAACAGCGAGGACAAGGCGGACAATAACGCAGTACTCCACAAAGTGAAGGTAGGGGATGTACTGGAACTGGAAGAACTGAAAAAAGAGCAGCATTTTACACAGCCGCCGGCACACTATACGGAGGCGTCCCTTGTAAAAGCACTGGAGGAGCTTGGAATCGGCAGGCCGAGTACGTATGCCCCGACGATCACCACACTGATCTCCAGAAGATATGTGGCAAAGGAAAAGAAAAATCTGTATCTCTCTGATTTGGGAGATATTGTAAATGAGATCATGAAAAGTGCATTTCCAAGTATTGTAAATGTGAACTTTACCGCTACGATGGAGACTCTTCTCGACGGCGTGGCAGAGGGAAGCGTTAAGTGGAAGAGCATCATCCGCAACTTTTATCCGGATCTGGAAGAGGCGATCAACCATGCGGAGCAGGCGTTGGAAAAAATAAAGATCGAAGATGAAGTTACCGATACGATCTGTGAGAACTGCGGAAAGAACATGGTGATCAAGTACGGGCCTCATGGCAAATTTCTCGCTTGTCCCGGATTCCCAGACTGCCGCAATACTAAGCCGTATTTTGAAAAAATCGGCGTAAAATGTAACAAATGTGGCGGCGAGATCGTGATCAAAAAGACCCAGAAGGGCAGACGTTATTATGGATGCGAGAATTTTCCGGACTGTGATGTGATGACATGGCAGAAGCCTTCGGATAAAATTTGTCCGGAGTGTGGAAATATGCTTTTGGAAAAAGGAAACAAGCTTGTCTGTGCGGACGCAGCCTGCGGATATATGGAAGCAAAACCCGCATCTTCATCTTCTGATGAAAAAAAATAAGTTGTGTTGTTGAAAAAATTTGATTGTACTTGAATTATTTTGGGATTTATGATAAAATTGTAGAAAGTTGATTGTGAGGCTGTAAAATGAGTGTAGACTTATTGGATAAAACGCGTAAAATCAACGGACTTCTTAGGGATAATCGTGTTTCAAAGGTTGCTTTTACGGATTTGTGTCATGTTCTGGGGGATTTGTTGGATTCCAATGTCTTTGTCATCAGCGCGAAAGGAAAAGTGCTTGGGATGTCACTGACAGACAGCGGAGAGGTTTTTTCCGGGTTTCCGGCAGCGAAGGGCAAAATGACGGATGTAAAACTGAGCAAGCGGTTTCTTGAGGTTCTGTCCACAAAGGAAAACGTAAACCTTGAGACACTTGGAATGCCTGAAGAAGAAACCCGCGATCTGCAGGCGCTTATTACACCTGTGTACATCGCCGGGAAGCGGTTAGGAACTCTGTTTTTGTATCGAAGAATGCAGGTATATGGGATCGAGGATATCATTTTAACGGAATACAGCACTACGGTAGTAGGACTTGAGATGATGCGTTCCGTGACGGAAGAGCTTGATTCTGCAAACCACAGGAAGAAAATCGTGGATTCCGTCATGAACATCCTGTCACCTCTGGAGAGAAAAGCGGTAGGGTCTGTTGTGGCACAGATTCATTCCGGAGAGGGTACGATCGTCACTTCGCGTCTTGCCAAAGAGGTAGGGATCACGCGTACCGTTATCGTTAATGCGTTGAAAAAGATGGAGAGTGCGGGGCTGATGGAGACAAAATCATACGGAGTAAAAGGCACCCATATCAAAATTCTGCATGATATTGTATATACTGAATTTGAGAGCAGCGAAAGTAGAAACGGAATTCTAATAACGCAAACGGAATTGTGATCGTTCATGATACCTTTTGCGTTTTTGTGAGTAAATATAAACGGAACAAGATATTTTTGTGTTCTTATTTGGAAAGATAAAACGAGCAGGAAAGGATGAGGAAAATGATTCTGTCAAATGCTTATAACTATGTAAATGTTCTGGGCAAGGCGGCGGATGCGAGTTGGACAAGAAACGATATCCTTGCCAACAACATTGCCAATGCCGACACACCGAATTTTAAGAGGAAGGATGTGCAGTTTGAATCCTATCTGGCAGATGCAGTGGCGGGGACGGATTCTCTGGACGAGACGGTGGCAACGATCGACCTCAATGCGCTGAATGCGACGACATACGTTGAGCAGGCGAACCTGAGTTACCGTTATGACGGAAACAACGTGGATGTCCACACAGAAAATGTTGAACTTGCCAAAAACCAGATCAAGTATTATACGCTGATGAATTCCATGACACAGGAATTTTCGAGGTTAAAAATGGCGTTAAAGACAACTTGATGTGAACGATAAAGATAAATTAAGTTAGGAGGAATCAGAATGTCAATATTTGGAGCGATGGATGTGAGCGCAACCGGAATGACAGCGCAGCAGACGAGAGCGGATATTATTTCGCAGAATATTGCAAATGTGAATACGACGAGAGACGCGAACGGAAATGCATATAAGAGAAAATATGTGATCTTTGAGGAGAAAAGTTTTCCGACGTTTAGCGAGACGCTAAGTTTTGCCTCGGGACATACTGGAAAAGGCGTGAAGGTGACAGAAATCGTAGAGGATGATGAGGAAGGACGTCTGGTATATGATCCGTCCCATCCCGATGCGGACGAAGACGGTTATGTCATGTATCCAAATGTAAATACCGTGACAGAGATGACGGACATGATCGATGCGACAAGAGCCTATGAGGCAAATGTAACCGTATTGAACTCCACAAAAGGAATGGCGTTAAAAGCACTTGATATCGGAAGCGGAAGTTGATAGTATAAGCTGATAATATAAACTAGAAAAGAGGAAGCGTAATGGATATGAATCTGGATATGAGCCGTATATCGGCAATCGATGGGTTGTCCGCTGTCAGCCGCTATGGCAGCACGACAAATAAAACAAAGGAAAGTTCAGGCGATACGACATTTGACAGCCTGCTCGCATCTGCGATGAATCTTGTGAATGAGACCGACCAGTTATCGAATGCTGCGGAGGAGGAGGAAATCCGCTTTGCAATGGGAGAATCCGACAGCATGCATGATCTGATGGTGGCACAGCAGAAAGCGAATGTGTCGCTGCAGTACACCGTGGCAGTAAAGAATACCTTGCTCGAGGGATATAAAACGCTGCTGAATCTTCAGTTCTGATTCCGTACTGCCCGCATAAGGGTACTGGTTTGTACATGACACAGATAGTTAGGAGCGATGAATTTTATGATGGATCAGTTGATTGCCATTAAAGATAAGTTACTTTCTTTTTGGAACAAATATACAACAAAGCAAAAAACAGTCATAATATGTGTAGCAGCGGCAGTGTTTTTTGCTTTGGTCTTATTATCTTATCTACTGACAAGACCCACATATACACATTTAGCATCTTTCTCGGATGCGAGTCTCGCAAGTACGCTTTCCGAGGCTCTTGATGGCGAGGGGATCAAATATAATATGGAGACCGATGCATCGGGGACGACTTCCTTTGAAGTGGAGCAGTCGGATTATTCCAATGCAGTTCTTGTGATGGGTTCAAATGGGATCGTGGATAAAGATATGACATGGGAGGATGCTCTGGAAAGCGATATGACGACCTCTTCGATGGAGAAGCACACGAAGATCACGCTTGCTCTCCAGTCGACGATCAAGGAAAATCTTCTCAACTTTGACAACGTAGAAGATGCGACGGTCATCATAGACCGAGAGGATGACGACAGAACCATTCGTACCGAATTGGAGGAGGCGTCCGTCAGTGTCACCCTGCGGATCAAAAGCGGAAGCGAGGTCAGCAGTGAGACAGCCAAAGCGATGGCATACTATCTGACAAATGCAGTTGGAAATAAGACGACGGATAACATTGTCATTGTCGATACTGCGGGAAATCTCCTTTATGGGGCAAAGACAGACAACAGTCTGGGAGGCACCATAGAAGGGACAGAAGATTATAAAGCGAAACTTCAAAATACATTTGCAGAACGTACCGAAAAGATGCTTTTAAAGGCGGGCTATGATGATGTTGAAGTGAGCCAGATGGCGATCAAGTTCAATATGGATAAGGTCAATGAGCTGATCACGACCTACTCTGTGGCAGAGGGGCAGGATCAGGGTTATTATTCCCATTCCTACGAGTATGCATCAAACGGCCAGTCCGGAAGCGGAGGCCCTCCGGGTACGGAATCCAATGGAGACCTGACCGATTCCATGCTCCAGACAGATGGGTCGACCAATACAGAGACGACACTGAATAAATACGATTATCTTCCAAATGAAGATGTACAAAATATTGAACACGAGGTCGGCGCTGTCGTGCCGGAGGAATCCTCGATGGGTATCGTACTTACCAGATACCGCCGGATCTCGGAGGAGAGCCTTGAGGAGCAGGGCGCTCTGGATAATATTTCCTTTGAAGATTATGTGGAGCAAAACAGTGCGACTACGACACTTGAAGTTCCGGAAGAACTCATACCGCTCGTATCGGCGGCGACAGGTATCGCAGAGAACCAGATCAATATTCTGGTTCAGGAAAAACCGGTATATGAGGCGGCAGAAGATAACGGACTCTTCGGTGGAAGTTTTACAAATTACCTGATGCTCATCCTTGCGGTGCTGATCGGCGCGCTTTTGATCTTTGTGATCATTCGCGGTACATCACCGGTAGAGGTGACAGAGCTTGAGCCAGAACTTTCCGTAGAAGATCTTCTTGCTACGACACAGGAGGATCAGGAACTTGAAGAGATTGAGATGGGTGAGAAATCTGAAATCCGAAATATGATAGAGAAATTTGTCGATGAAAATCCGGAGGCTGTGGCGATGCTGCTGCGAAACTGGATCAACGAAGATTGGGGGTAATGTAAAATGGCTTCAAATGCTTCCGAATTAGATGGTGTTCAAAAAGCTGCCATACTTATGATCGCACTGGGGCCGGAAAAGGCTTCCGGCATCTTTAAGCACTTAAAAGAAGATGAGATCGAGCAGCTGACACTGGAGATTGCCAATACAAGGAGTGTGTCTCCGGCTGAAAAAGAAGAGGTTTTGAATGAATTTTATGAAGTCTGTCTGGCACAGCAGTATATCGCAGAGGGCGGTATCGGCTATGCGCAGGATCTGCTTCAGAAAGCGCTTGGCGAAGACAAGGCAAAAGAAGTTCTTGGCAAGCTGACAGCGTCCCTTCAGGTTCGTCCGTTTGAATTTATACGGAAGACAGAGGCGTCCCAGATCCTCAACTTTATTCAGGATGAGCATCCGCAGACGATCGCACTTATTTTGTCCTATCTGTCCCCGACACAGGCGGCGGGCATTATCAGTACGCTCTCGCCGGATAAGCAGACCGATGTGGCAAAACGTATTGCCCTGATGGACAGAACATCGCCGGATGTCATCAAGCAGGTGGAAAATATATTGGAGCAGAAATTAGCATCCCTGATCAATCAGGATTACACGATCGTCGGCGGAATCGATTCCATCGTAGAGGTGTTGAATACCGTAGACCGTGGAACCGAAAAACATATCATGGAAAACTTGGAGATCGAGGAGCCGGAACTGGCAGACGAGATCCGCAAGAAGATGTTTGTATTCGAGGATATTCTTATGCTTGACGACCGTTCGATCCAGCGTGTACTCCGTGAGGTTGAGAACAGCGAGCTTGCGGTGGCGCTTAAGAGTGCGAACGAAGAAGTACAGAATGTCATCTTTAACAATATGTCCACACGTCTTTCTGCAATGATCAAAGAGGATATGGAATACATGGGCCCTGTCCGTATGAAAGATGTAGAAGAGGCACAGCAGAAGATTGTAAATATTATCAGAAAACTTGAGGATTCCGCTGAGATTGTTATATCAAGGGGCGGAGGTGACGAGATCGTTGTCTAATCTAATCAAATACCCCTTTGTGAACATGCAGGGGAAAGAAGCAGTGATCATCAACAACAATAAAGAAGAGGCGCAGTTTGTCCCTTTTCAGGATAAAAAAATAAAAATAAAGACGATCAGCGAAATCGAGGCAGAGAAAGTCCTTCAGGCAGGCAAGGTTCAGGAGGACGCCGAGGACGACGAAGAAACTGCTGAGTTTAAAGCCGGTCTGAATGTGACAAATTTTGATGAACTTCTTTCTGAAAAACAAAAAGAGGCAGAAGAAGAGGCTGACCACTTAAAGGAACAGGCGAGGGAAGAAGCCGCAAGGATTCGGGACGAGGCAGTTGTCGCTGCCGAGGCGGCGAGAAACCGAGGCTATGAGGAAGGAAAAGAAGAGGGGTATCAGGAGGGTATGGAGCTTGCCAAGCAGGAGATCGCACAGCGTGAGCAGGAACTTGCCGAGCAGGAGAGAAGCCAGAAGGAAGAACTGACAGAGTGCATTTTGTCCATCGAAGAAAAATACGTGGATATCGTGATCTCTCTTGTGAAAAAACTGACCGGTGTGGTCATTGAGGGAAAAGACGATTTGATCTTATATCTGATCCAGAGGGCAGCTAGTGAACTGGAAACCTCCGAAAATTACAGAATCAGGGTATCTTCAGATGATATATATTTTCTGGAGAGTCACAGGGCAGAGCTGTCGGACTCGCTGGGAGAGGACAGCTTTCTTGAATTTGTGGAAGAGAAGGGACTCGAAAAAGGACAGTGCATCATTGAGACGGACAGCCAGATGGCAGACTGCGGGTTTGAAACCCAGTTGAACACGTTGATCTATGATCTAAAGATGCTTGTCCGCTGACCAAGTTTTGAAGTCTTTGAGAGCGCAAAAAGGAGATAGGTATGGATCCTTCATCGATCATAAATTTTGACAGATATGATGCATTGCTTGAACGAAGCCTGATCCGGAATCTTGGTAAGGTGACGAAAGTCGTCGGACTCACGATCGAGTCCATCGGCCCAGAGGCAAAATTAAATGATCTTTGCATCATCAAATCGAACTCAGCGGCGGGCGCTGTAAAAGCAGAGGTCGTAGGTTTCCGTGACGACCGGGTGCTTTTGATGCCTTATGATAATGTCGAGGGCGTCGGGCTTGGCAGCTGGGTGGAAAATACAGGCGCCCCTTTACAGGTGGCCGCCAGTGAAGAACTGCTTGGAAAGACACTGGATGGCGTCGGCGAGCCGATGCATACACTGCCTTTGTCAGAGAGCAGCCACCATTATTCGGTAGAAGCATCTCCGCCGGATCCTCTCAGCAGAAAGATCATTGATGAAGTACTTCCGTTAGGCGTAAAGGCGGTTGACGGACTGCTGACGATCGGTAAGGGACAGCGTATCGGAATCTTTGCGGGAAGTGGTGTAGGGAAAAGTACGCTCATGGGTATGTTTGCCAGAAATACAAAGGCGGACGTCAATGTCATCGCCCTGATCGGCGAGCGTGGACGTGAGGTAAGGGAATTTATCGAGAGGGATCTCGGAGAAGAGGGAATGAGGCGCTCGGTAGTTGTCGTTGCCACCTCTGATAAGCCCGCACTCATCCGTAATAAGGCGGCAAAGACCGCGACTGCGGTGGCAGAATATTTCAGGGATCAGGGGAAAGATGTGCTTCTTATGATGGATTCCCTGACGCGTTTTTCGATGGCACAGCGTGAGATCGGGCTTGCTTCGGGAGAACCGCCCGTATCGAGAGGATATCCGCCGAGTGTGTATGCAGAGATGCCAAAACTTCTCGAGCGCGCTGGAAACTCCGACCGGGGTTCGATCACCGGGCTTTATACCGTACTTGTGGATGGTGATGATTTTAATGAACCGATCACCGATACTGCCAGAGGTATTCTCGACGGGCATATTGTCCTGTCCCGTTCGATGGCGCAGAAAAACCATTATCCGGCGATTGATGTATTGCAGAGTATTTCCCGTGTTATGAGTTCGATCGCTGACAGCGAGCATAAGCGCATTTCCGGAATACTAAAAAATGTACTCGCTACCTATAGTGAAGCAGAGGATTTGATCAATATCGGCGCCTATAAAGAAGGTTCCAATAAAAATATTGATTTTGCCATAGAAAAGATCGATGCGGTGAACGATTTTCTCACGCAGGCGACAGAGGAAAAATACACGTTTGAAGAAGCAGTTTCAATTATGACAGATATATTTGAAGCAGACGAGGAAGAGGAAGGTGAAGCATAAGTGGCACGTTTTCGGTTTCCGATGCAAAATATATTGAATATGAAGGAAAAACTGGAAGAACAGGCAAAAAATGAATATGGGCAGGCAAATGCAAGGCTTCTGCGTGAGCAGGAAAAGTTAGATGAACTCACTGCGAGGCTGGAGGACGCCAAGCAGAAATTAAGGGATGTTCTCCAAGAGATGCTTTCGGTAAAGGAAATCCGCAGGAAAGAAGATGCGGTGGAGATCATAAAGACGTATGTCATGCAGCAGTTTCTTATCGTAAGGCGGTGTGAAAAAGAGGTAGAGATCGCAAGGGAGAGGCTGCGGGAGGCAATGAAGGAGAGAAAGATCTTTGAAAAGCTCAGGGAAAAAGCGTTTGAGGAATTTATGAAGGAAGAAGGGCGCAAAGAGCAAAAAGAAGTTGATGAGCTGATGAGTTATAAATATGGTGCAAAAGTAAAAAATGCATAGGACTGAAAGGATTTAGAGACGAATGGCTAAAAAGAAGAAAGAAGATGAAAAAAAAGAGTACGCACAGGAGGAGAGCGCAGGCAGCAAGCTGCTTACATTTCTGATCGTATTTATCATTGTGATCATATGGCTTGTGATTTTTGGCGTCCTGATCAAATTTGACGTGGGAAATTTTGGAAGCGAGGTATTGTATCCGGTATTAAAGGACGTACCTGTGATCAACCGAATCCTGCCGGAGACGGAAAATACAAAGCCGGAGGGCTATACGAATATCGATGAGGCAAATGAAAGGATCCGCCAGTTAGAGGATGAACTCTCCGGGTTAAAGAGTACGAATACGGCGAGCGCCGATGAAGTAAAGGACTTGAAGGCAGAAGTCGAGCGGCTCAAAAAATTTGAAGAGCAGCAAAAGGAATTTGAGCAGAGGGTCAAGGAATTTGACGAAAATGTCGTATATAACGATAAGGCGCCGGATATTTCGGAATATCAGAAGTATTATGAGGGAATC
>JAMPFC010000087.1 GCA_023664685.1 Roseburia sp.
CCGGGATATCCCCCGCTGTCGCAATCCCCGTATTCGCCATGACAGCAGCCGCTCCCATCTCCATCGCCTCACAGGCTTGGGATGGACACCCGATTCCTGCATCCACGATAATCGGAAGATCGATCTCGTCGATCAAGATCTGGATAAATTCTTTCGTACACAACCCCTTATTGGAACCGATCGGCGCCGCAAGGGGCATGACCGACGCTGCGCCCGCATGATATAGATCCCTCGCCGTATTCAGATCCGGATACATATATGGCATCACGATAAACCCTTCCTTTACAAGAATCTCTGTCGCTTTCACCGTCTGCTCATTATCCGGAAGCAGATATTTACTATCTCTCATAATCTCTATTTTTACAAAATCACCACAGCCTGCCTCTCTGGACAGTCTGGCGATCCGAACCGCCTCCTCTGCATTTCTTGCCCCAGACGTATTCGGCAGTATCGTTACATGCTCCGGTATGTAGTCAAGTATATTTGCCATTCCTCCTGCATTTGCCCGCCTCAGAGCAAGCGTAACCATCTGCGCTCCCGCATGTTCCACCGCCGCTCGGATCAACTCCAGTGAGTATTTCCCCGATCCAAGAATAAAACGGGATGTAAATTCACGTCCTCCCAATATCAACTTATCCTCCTGCATGTTTCTTTCCCCTTTCATTCCTTTTCTTTATATGCCAATTTCAGCCATGCCTTTCCACCCGGATTTTTACCCTGCTTTCCACTCGAATTTTTCAATCGAACTTCCCAATCGGACTCTTCAACCGCCTCCCACAAAGCTCACAACCTCAATATGGTCTCCTGCCTTTACAAGAACCTCCTCCCATCGTTTTTTTGATATGATCTCGCCGTTTATTTCAACCGCGATACGACCCGTTTCATATCCCGCTCTCTCCAAAAATTCGCTAAGAAGTACACCGTCAAATCCCTCTCTTGGTTCTCCATTCACCGTAATCATCCTTTTTCACCTCTTTTCTGCAAAACAAAAGAGGATATCACATGAAAACTACACCCACGGTGGTGTACCCCTTCATGAGATATCCTCAATCTGCTAAAATCATATCATAATTTGTACAATCTGTCAAACTCCTCCCGAACATACCCAAGGAAATCGATTTTGAGTAGCTACTGTTCTTGAAATGGGTAAATTTTGTGTAGCAACAGAAATATTTTTCGCTTCGGCCCCGCTTTCGCTAGATAAACACGTAGCGGTGCTAAGGCTGCAAGGTGCGTCTTTTCCTGTCGCTATAACCTTAGAAGTCTCAAAGGCAATCATAAACCTGTTCTGCATTCTCCGTACCAGCCTCCGCCGCCGCGAGAAGAATCTGCTCAATCGTTCTCTCTTCTTCCTCCAACATATCGGCTATATCCGACACAGAAAATCCCTTTTTCCTCTTCTTTAATGTCTGGCGGATCAAACACAGCATATTTCCTTTCTCCAGTCCTTTTTCCAGTCCTTTCTCCAAACCTTTTTGAATCCCTGTATTTTCTAATTCCTCTGCGATAACACACATACTAACCTTCTCCCCTTTCTGCGTACGACAACGGATCATTTCCTTGACCTTCTGATAAAAAGTTCTCCATTATTTCCGGTCAATTTTCCTCTGGATCTTTTCCATGCCATCCACAAAAACAAGAATCTCTGCCACAATTCCGTACAACTCCGGAGGGATGTACTCGCCTACATCCAGAATCGACAGACTCTTCGCCAGTTTTTCATCCTTATGCACCGGGACACTCGCTTCCTGAGCTGTATCAATGATCCGGTCTGCAAGATGTCCTTTTCCCGTCGCTATAACCTTAGGCGCCTGCTCACCCGGTTCATATTCGAGCGCAACTGCTGTCTTATTCTTATCAAAATTTTTCATGGTAATCTCCTTTTTCAAGTCTCAAAGACAATCATAAACCTGTTCTGCGTTCTCCGTACCAGCCTCCGCCGCTGCGAGAAGAATCTGCTCGATCTTTCTCTCCTCTTCTTCCAACATATCGGCTATATCCGATACAGAAAATCCCTTTTCCCTCTTCTTTAATGTCTGGCGGATCAGACATAACATATTTCCTTTTTCCAGTCCTTTTTCCAGTCCTTTTTCCAGTCCTTTTTTCAAACCTTTTTGAATCCCTGTATTTTCTAATTCCTCTGCAATCACACACATACTAACCTTCTCCCCTTTCTGCGTACGACAACGGATCATTTCCTTGACCTTCTGATATCTTGCATCACTGCCAACCGCCCCGACCACATCCAAAAACTCCTGTGGGTGTGCCAGCTCTCTTGTTGAATTTTCCATAAACTGCTTTAACTTATGTTTATCTTTTCCGCAGGCAAGATAATCCACTACATGCCGGAAATCTGAACGGTATTTATCTCTGGTTTCTTTATCTTGCCTCCCTAAGTCGATCACCCGAAGAGCTTTCTCCTGTATGAATGGAAGTACAAACTCCTTGTCCTCTTCCTGTATTTCAAGCATTCCGGCAAGAGATAGCGGCCTTTCCCATTCCTCCCTGCCAAAATACAAAACCAACGAAATAATCGGAACCACCCTCTGGTCATCCCCAATTTCTTTCGTATAATACCGCTTTCCACTTCTCCGGTTCTCCTCCTTAACCAACCGAACCTGCTCGTTATAGCCGGCAAACACATAGCCCATATCCCGTACCGGCATTGTATTGCAAATGCCCGACTGGTTCTCAATACAGACGATCGCTACCTCCCGTCCGGAACGCCGGAGCTTCATGCGTATATCCGAAGACATTTCCCTCATATCTCCCTCCGGAGCCCGGTAAATCATGCTCGACGGAAGTTTTTCCAAATCTTCTGGGGCAATAACCTGCCTCCCGCCATACAAATTTACATTGATAATATCTGCAAATACATCTGGATACTGTTCCAGACTCTTCGTCGCCAGATCCTGTCTCATCCGCATTCCCCCTCGTATTCATTTTGAGAGCAGGAATGCACTTGGTATTTCGTCCATTCCCGCTTATATGATCTGGATTGATAAGCAAGAATGTTGAAACATAGAAATCAAAGAAATATATATATCAGACAGTTTACTTGCTTAAAGAAAGTCTATCATACTCCTTTTCAAATTGCAAGGACTTTTTCAAAAAAACTTCAAGAAAAAAACTTCAAGAATCTTAAAAATTCTTAATAAACGAATTTCGGTGGATCGGACATGGCCCAAACTTTTTAAGCGCTTCAATATGAGCCGCCGAGCCATAACCCTTATGTTTTTCAAATCCATAATCCGGGTACAATTCCGCATATTCTACCATCAACCGGTCTCTCGTCACCTTCGCCATAATACTTGCCGCTGCGATCGAAACACTTTTCGCATCTCCTTTAATGATCCCCATCTGTCGGATCGGCAGCTGTGGAATCGTAACCGCATCATTTAAAAGCAGATCCGGCACCACACCCAGATCCTCCACTGCATGAACCATTGCCTCATAAGTTGCCTGCAGGATATTGATCTCGTCGATCCGCTCCGGAGAACTCATGCCAATCCCATAAGATACTGCTTTCTCTCTGATCTCATCAAACAACTCCTCCCGGCGCTTCGCACTTAATTTTTTCGAATCATTCAGATACAATATCTCACATTCTTTTGGAAGGACAACCGCACCGGCAACCACCGGCCCCGCTAACGGCCCTCTTCCTGCTTCATCGATTCCACAGATACAGGAAAATTCATCACCGTATCTGCGCTCAAATTCCCTCATTGCCTCAAGCCGGTTCCTCTCTTTCTCCAAAGCTTCCCGCTTTCTCTGAAAAGACTCGGTCAGCCGGATCACGCCAGCCCTCTCATCTCCCTCATAACGTTCAAAAAGCCTGTCCCACTCCTCCATCCTGCTCTGTTCAAACTCTCTCTTTATATCAGCAATTTTTTTAATCATAATAACCTCCATTTTTGAGCGATTTGTCGCAAAGAGCCGCCCCATCCCTGTAAGGCCCTTGCTCTCTTAGTTCTACCGAAAAAAAGACACCTGCACCCATCGCTGAATGCAGGCCATCCTTTCTTTTTATATCGTCATATTATTAACAACTGTACTTTACCAGACAACAAATCCCACAACTACTGGAGGACAAACAATCCTCTCTGTCCAATATCGACCTCTGCGTATTGTTTTGCAACCTCCACCTGAGTAGCATTCGTCGGATCGTTCGGATTCTGGTACGGAGTATATGTCGTCCCCTTTATCTTAGAAGTCCTTGCCACCCAGTCAACCCGAATCACCGTGTAGCCTTGCCGCCACTTCTTCAAACTAAATGGCAGAGCAAATTGCAGACTGTCATTCTTTGATACTTCGTAACCTGTTATCTTCGCATACACATTCTGGTGCTTACTGAAGTCTACTTCCTTTTTCTCCAATGCTGTACCGTCTAATTTCTGCGGCGTCACAACAATCTTATCATCGGTATCCGGATTTACAAATGAAATCGAAGTGATGATCGACGTCTCATCATTATCCGTATTCTGCAGCTTACAATGTAAGTACAACGTCTTGTCATTTTTATATTGTGCGCTCTGCTCATAATCGATCAGAACTGAATCGTTGGAAATCTTCTGGTAATATTTCCTCGATTCCTTCGTGTTCAGAACTCCAAATGTCATCTTTGGCGTAAGCGGCGTACCATTGTTCAAAATCTTATAGAAGATTCTTCCTAAACGGTTAAATACTCCGTTTCCAAAAGGTGTAAAGTTATTATTGATACGTGTTCCCTCTTCCTGACCAACAACAACGTTCTGATAATCCAAATCCGGATCTGTCGTTCCGGCTACTACGCCCATTGCCGATGAACCGCCTTTGTTATAAGAGTTCAAATAAGTATCCATACCGCCTAATTCATCTGAGAATGTCGACCTCAAAAAGCCGTATTTCCACAAATTCTCTACTTTAAGACTATTATGTCCGGAATCAAACAACGCATCCTCCTCCGGAGATACCGGAACATCCGGCCAGAACGTAAACAGATTCCACAAATAATATACTTTCTGTTTTTCCGTCTCTCCCACGGATGTACAATCACACAAATTTGGCCGCTGATAATATCCTGTGTATTTTGCAGAACCAGACACTCTTTCATTATCTGACTGGAGTGGAACCTGCCTGATCTTGTCATATATATCATCCATAAATGTGCTGACATATTCAATATCATTATTTGGCTTATCCTTTGATGCAGATAATTCAAACTGCGTACATATCAGATACAGTTTGGATATATTATTCAAGCTGCCCGGCCGTTTCGTACATTTCAACCCGCTGTCGACATACATATGCGTATTTTTCTCTTTGTCACGAGTAACACCTTCATCTAACAAAGAACCGATCGTACTCGAGAAAAACATCGGCAGTGAAGAATCTGCACTTAAGCGCTTTATGATCTTCATACAATCTACCCACTCGAGATCATTTTCATGGAATGTAACAAGCTCTCCACTCGGTGCCTTTGTCTGCGTTGTGTATTTATCCCTTGCTACATCCACGTAATTATCATACAGACTTCTCATCGCACTAACGCTGTTATCTCCCTCACGATAACTACTGATATAAAACATATCCGCCCGCTCGATATAATCAAGCGTACCTGCTGTATCATCTGCATCCATTTGATTGATCATCGCCGGTGTAAGCGTAATGACCTTGACATACGTCTCATCATATTTGTCATCTGCTGACATGATCACTTTATCATCCGATCCGATGTCATCCTCATAATAGAACAACATCCGCTTCAAAATATCATTAAACTTAACTCCGATAAGCTCAAACCGGAAAATATAGCCATCGTATTTATACCTAAATTTCACAGTAGCTTTTGTCTTAAAAGGCTCATTTGTCACCGGATGAGTTGTTCTCGATGTCAGACGAGATGCCGGGAAACCACCGCCTATCTCTACTGTCCCCCATACATCTTTCATTTGCCAATCATACTTATCTTCTGGCCAAATTTCTTTATAATTATACTTCTCTGGAATCTCTTCTTTCGTTGGATAATACTTCCACTTATCTGTGTTGTTATTCTTACGTCCAATATCCCAATCACTATTGACTGCAAACTCTCCTTCTTCTTCCCCAACACATACATAATATCCTTCAATCTGGCTCTCTTCTTTTTCCAGTTTCCAACAATCTGCCCTCTGAATTTCTTTCTCTAAAATTTCCTTACCATCAGAGGTCGTTTTAAACAAATCCGGATGACTAGCTGCAAGTTCAGTAAACGTGATCTCCTTATTCTTATATTTCTGCAAATCCTGTGCAAAGCTAGCGTCACTTGTCACATCTACCGTGTACTCATTATTATCCTCCGGATCCTTCTCAAAACTCCATGCCCACTGCTTATCGCTCGTAAGATATTTCGGATCGATCGCCTGTCCGTCTTTGTCGACAAACAAATCCGGATAAGCAGCCTGAATCTCTGCGATCGGCTTCTTTGACTGGCCATTTAGGATTTGAGAAGCAAATGACTTATCCTTCCGGATCTCTACCGTACGGTAAGTACCCAGATAATACAGCGATGCTGCTACACGATCATCCTCATTCTTCGTTTTTCGCGACGCTCCAACTACCGTACCATCGGGATTATAAATCTCATAACCACCATTGTTATTATCAAGCCATCCGCCTAACTGCTGTAAGTTTGTCGGATCCCATGACTTAACGTCATTTCCCGTAATGACATCATCCTTAATTGCAAATACATTATCCCCCATATTCTGCGGATTTGACTGGTAGAACTTCACATTTGAATTTTTCTTCATGATTTCGTAACTAAATTCAAGAGGATCGATCGGCAGTCCCTCTTCCTGTGATGATGTCAGAAATCCCAATGACTGATGCATCATATCCGGCACGATCTCTAAAATTATCAGAGGATTTCCCTTTGTTCCCTTCTGAACCGTTCCATCCGTCTCCGGCACTGTTGGAAGTGATTTATATCCACTCACCATCACCTCAGACTGTGAATCCACAACAAGCTTCAAATATCCATATTCTTTCAGATCAATCGGCTCCTTTTTTGAACCGTCGATATAAAAACGCATTCCGTTACCTTTTGTGGTAAAGGTCACGCTTCCATCCGTATCCCACCATTGATTCACCCGGCTGCTGACTTTATCCTTTGTCGCCGGCGTCTCATTGCTAGAAAAAATACTGACAGGACGCTTTCCGCTTTCATCTCCAACTGCCTTTACAAATTCTGCGGCATGCAAAGTAAGCTCCGCATCTTTATTTACGGTTGCCACTTCGATCGTCGTATACAGATCCCCAATTTTTAACTTGTTTCCCAGATTAAAATATATCTCCCTATTCCCAGAAAAAGTCGTTGCCCCGGTATAACTTTCTTTCTCACGGAAGCCAAGATATTCAATCAGTTCTCCCTCATCCGTTTTTGCCAGAGTCTTGGTAGGAGTGCCTGCATTTTTCGCTGTTATCGTAAGATCCGGTTTCGCCTCCGCCTCGCTCTCAGTAAGACTTGGATTATTGATATACTTCTCATCAATATACGGACTCTTGGCAAAATATTTACCAAAAATAACCCCATTGGACACCAGATAATATCCTGCTACAATAAGACAGGTGAGCAGCACGGTAAAAGCACTGTACTTTATGATGCGAGACCGCTTATTTTTCACAGTTACCTTTTTCTTCCCCTTCATAGACTTCTCCTTTCTACTGATTCCTGAGATAAACCTTTTTTCCACAGCTATACTCCGGTGCAATATCGTTATCCAGTTTCATATTGATATCTACCAGATATTTTTTTGAATCCTCATTCTGCATTGTTTCACAATCAAACTCCATGACATCCTCTGCCAGAAGATAATTTTTCAGATCCCCCGCATCAAGTGTAGCAAGTGTCGACACATCCACAATCTGCACTGTCGGATCCATCGAAGGCATCGGTGTCGCAGTTGCTCCCGGCGGTAACGAAGCTGCCGGCGCCGGCGTCGCTCCCGGTGAAGAAGTGCTGCTCGAACACTTTCCAAAATAAACACACTGCTCACCACCTGCCACAGAGCCTCCCACATCTTTAAACCAATAGGCATAAGAATCCGATGCCATATTTTTAATATCCGCCAAAGTCTTTGAGCCGCCCTCTAATTCCTTGATCATCTGTTTTGCTTCTTTCTCGTCCGTAAAGAGAATCAAAAGCTTCTCGCTGTCATCCCAATAAGCCCTCTCAGACTCCAAAATATAACTCTCCATATGGTTCAAGGCATCCTTCGCCTGATTCTGCACCTCAATCCTTGCCTCGGTATCTCTCATGCTGTTTGAGGAAAATGCCATAAGAGCTGTAACAGCACCAAAAACAATCGTAGAAATAACGATTGCTAACAATAGTTCGACAAGGGAGAATCCTTTATTATTCAATTTCATCCTCATCCCGCATTTCCCTCCTTTGGTTAATCAATAAAATGTTTTCCTGTACTTGTGACTAGCGTGACCTCATGCGCCGAAGCGTTCGACGATGCCTTTACCACTTTGATCTTGCTTGTCGGCGACGCCGTATTCAAAAATGCGCCATCTTTCCTGCGCACGCCGATCGTCACACAATGCCCCGTGATCGAGGAAATATCCTGCGTGTCAAAAAAGATCTTCAGGTCACTATTTCCCACCGTTTCTCCGTCGGAATAATTGGCAGAAGAAGGAGTAAACGATGGCGAATCATCAAACAAAATATAATACTCATCATCATAATAATACAGATGCATATAAGTCGATGAGGTCTTCGACATGTTGCGTGATTTTAAAGACGTCAGTCCATTATCGATCCTAGCCGCACATTTTGACGCATTCGCCATATTCAGATATCCAAAAGCCGCTACACCGCCCGCTGACATAATTGCAAGGATCGCAATAACAAGAATCAGCTCGATCAGTGAAAACCCTGAATTTCCTAATTTTTTCATCCTCATCACCTACTTTTCATCCAAATCAATTTGAGTTTCTCTCCCAATTCTCATAACTGATACAATCTGCTACATTCACAGATGTTTTCTCTTCATCGTCCAGACAGCGGAAATATTTCCACCAGTCCTCATCGCGGTTGTTCTTGATCATATCCAGAATCTCACCGATCATCGCAGGGTTTGCCTCATAAAGACCTCCTGCGGCGATCGAAACTTTACCCCCGGCAATGATCAATCCCTCAAAATTGCTCTGTACGGTAACATCCTTCGCACAAAGGATAAGTCCTTTCGTTACACCTGACGGAATCGTATAATTACCATTATGAAAATGCATTTCCCAGTCATTATGTCCCGGAATCGAATCCACATCCACATCCGGCAGCGTCTCGCTATTTCTCATAAACTGGTTATCAGCCGAAGTATCCGTTCCGCCGGTATCAATATTTAGAACGACATCACAGACAAGCTCATTCGATGGCGAATTGAGTTCGCCACGGATATCACTGATTCCATCACTTCCCGAAGGAAGGAGTGTTTTCTGGAGACCCAGATAATTCTTCATCTTCGATCTTCCATCCTCCAGAAGAGCCAGATTTGGATTTCCGCTCGCATCATAATAATTTGGCGACTGCTTCGTGGAACCCACACTTTCCCCCTCGTTATCTATAGCATAATAGTTATGTATGATATTTCCGGCGAGCAGGTAAAATGCCGGTGAAATCTTCATTCCCGCATTATCGTTCGTTGAAATATAGGTCGTTGCTTTGTCATCCAGATTGAGCTTATTTGCCTCGCCTGTCTCATCCATTCCGCTGTAATAATTAGAAAAATATTCATTTGCCTTTGCCTCGCTCGCAAAGTTCAGATAAAGATATACATAATTTCCTGTATTGCTAAAGTTTGCCGTAATAGGGTTGCTCGTATCCACATAAGGCCATATACTCGTGTCATTTTTTAACTCCTCTAATTTGATCGACGCCAAAATATTAGCGGCATCAATCTCACCCCTCGCAACCGGATTATGCTCTCCAACGATGTATTTCTCCGGAACCATATATGCGATCTGGTTACTCTTCACTGCAAGAGACTCACCCATCATGATATCATCCGCCGCATCCGGATATGTTCCATCCGCTCCCGGTGTCGATTCATTTCTCTGTACAAATGTACGCCCTGCCAACACAAGCTTCGTAAGATTATTGCTTGTAAGCGTCGTATTCTTTCCGTTGATCAAGATCGCACTGCTATAATCCGATTTATAATTCGTTTCCGGTAATCCCGCCGCCGTATACGTATATATATTCTGTTCATTGTAACTGTAGCCATAATAATTTCCACCGATATTTAACTCCGAATTGTCATCTTCAATGCTCGTGTCATCCAGAATGTATGCATTGTCATAAATATCTACCTCAGAAGCCAAATTTGTAGCTGTCTTTGGTTGCCGGAGTACGATATTTTTCAGCCAGAGGTCTCCCAGACTGGTAGGTCCATTTAATCCACTCATCTTCACTTTAGAACCCGAGAAAAT
>JAMPFC010000088.1 GCA_023664685.1 Roseburia sp.
TATTATCAGGCGCCCCCACCCAGAATCCAAACTTTCCCCACCCAAAATCCCTTATTGTACTTCTCCCCCAAAATGGGTATAATAAAACAAAAACGAAAGGATCCAAACCTATGCCAAACTATATCCTAAGCTGCTGTTCCACCGCAGACCTTGACGAAGAACATTTCAAGAAAAGAGACATTTCCTACATCTGTTTTCATTTTGAACTAGACGGAAAAGAATACCCTGACGATCTTGGAAAATCCATTCCTTTTGATAAATTTTATCAGGCAATGCAGGACGGTGCCGAGACGAAAACCTCCCAGATCAATGCGGATGAATTTGAAAAATACTTTGAAGCCTTTCTGGAACAAGGCTATGATATCTTGCATGTCACCCTGTCGTCCGGGATTTCCGGCGTCATCAACTCGGCAAATATCGCCAGAGACGCCCTCTCCGAGCGCTATCCGGATCGCAAGATTTTAGTCGCAGACTCATTCGGGGCTTCCTCCGGCTATGGGCTGATCATGGATAAACTGGCGGATCTCCGAGATGACGGAAAGACGATCGATGAGGTATATGAATGGGTATGCTCCCACCGCCTGAACCTCCATCACTGGTTCTTCTCTACCGACCTGACTTTTTATATCAAAGGCGGACGCATCTCCAAAACAGCAGGCATGGTCGGCGGCCTCTTAAATATCTGTCCTTTATTGAACATGGATCAGTTGGGACGACTTATCCCAAGGTATAAAATACGCACGAAAAAGAAAGTGATCCGTGCGATCGTAGAAAAAATGGAAGAATTTGCAGAAGACGGCACACAGTATTCGGGAAAATGCTACATCTCCCAATCCGCATGCTATGAGGACGCAAAAGAAGTAGCCCGTCTGGTTGAAGAACGCTTTCCAAATCTGAATGGAAACGTCGAGATCAACCACATCGGCACTACCATCGGAAGCCATACCGGCCCCGGCACT
Source organism: Roseburia sp. (assembly GCA_023664685.1). GTDB lineage: Bacteria > Bacillota > Clostridia > Lachnospirales > Lachnospiraceae > Eubacterium_F. The sequence goes on from JAMPFC010000088.1 coordinate 960, forward strand.
GTCGCACTCTTCTTTTGGGGCAGTGAAAGAACCGACTGAGCTTCTGATATTAGAAAATTTTTAAGCTCAAGGCGTTCCCCCTTCGCCCCAGAAAACCTCATCACACTCTTTGCGGAAGCGTTTAATGACTCTTCCGCCTATGTTCAGCACTTCCTCTGTTCCCTTGAGATACACGCATCTTCTCGGGAAATCAACTCCCCTGATGTACTTTGCATTTACCGCCACTCCGTGCATCGGGGTGAGAAATACGCTTTCTTTTACCCTCTCCAAAAATTTACTCGTCGTCAGATTGGGAATCCTGATTACGTCATCCTTCAGATGGATGTTTAATACCCCGCGTCTGCTGACCACGTAGATCACATTTTCCGGATACACCGGATAGCTGATCCCATCGCACCGCAGCATCATGCACTCTTTCTTTTTTGTCTTACGGTCGGATACGATTGCCTCCAAAACTTCCATGATCCGCCTGCGGAATATACTCCCGTCGCCGAGCGGCTTTTCGATGTAGTCATAGCAGTGAACCCGTTTCACAAGCTGAGGCTCCAAGCCCTGAAGCGTCGTCACAAAAATGATCGGCGTCATCTTATAGCGGCTGTGTTCCCGAATGTCATCTGCAAACTGTATCCCAGAGCTGTCATTTCGTTCATTACTGCGCAATATGATATCTACCAAAAACAGATCGATCTTGTCGTCCATTGCACGCAGATAAGCATCCTCGCGTTTTTCAAAATCATATACTTTGATTCCGTTCATACAGGATTTCACAATTTTTACAAGCGACTTCCTGCACGTCTCGTTATCCTCCAGTATTAAAACTTTCATCATTCACTCCATTTTCTGAAAATCAATTTTTCAACTGTTTTTTACGGTTATTTACAATATCCTCTGCAATCTTTAGCATAAGGGCTTTATCCTCCGGCACCGCCGAACGGAACCAGTATAACAGTGCATTTTCATTTTTCTCTTCACAGATCCAGTCGATTTCCAGAAAATAATCCGAAGACACTTGAAAATACTCTGACATTTTTGCTATTATATCTATCGAAAAAGAAACCTCGGCATTCTCAAATTTGCTGACATTCTGCTGTGTCATGCTGAGTTCTTTCCCAAGCTCTTTCTGAGTCATATTTTTTTGTATCCGGAGCTGTCTCATTTTTTCTCCAACAATGCTATTCAGTTCGGACATAATCACACCTTCCTTCGATACAATTATAAAATATAAACACCAAAAAACCCTACATCAGAGCAGAGTATTGCATTCTGATATAGGGTATTATCCCGAAACAAATTTATTTAATGCGTAAATCAGTTTGAAAAATTCCTCCGGCCTGTACTCAGACAGGTTTTCAATAAGCGAATTTACTTCATCTTCTGGGGCTTTTTCGATTTCCATAAATACATCCATCCGGACGTCCAAAACATTGCTGATACAGTACAGCGTCCACGCAGAAACACCTTTCCCCTTCCGCTCGATCTCATAGAGAAACTTCTCAGATATCCCGGCACCTCCGGCAAGTTCTCCCCTCGTCATTTTCCGGGATTTTCTCAGCAGTTCTATCTTTTTCCCGATCATCCGGTAAAATTCTTCTGGCGGCATCATCTCTTCTGTCTCTCCTTGTTACCTGCCATTATATCCGGATGAGGATTTATTTGTGAAATTATTTGTCCTGTATGAAAAAAAGATACACACCGTTTTCTCTTTATTTATCCGTTATATCTGCATCTCCGACATCGGATAAAAAACGGATCACTTTACCGCTTTGGAACCATTATGCCATGAACAGCTTTTTTTATTTTACCAGTAAATCCTGAAACAAACAATGTGCTATAGTTCCTGTTTTCATTACTTATTATTCCGTATATCACAGTTTTTCAAACACCGCCGATTCCCCTAACTGCTCTTCGATCCGAAGCAGTTGGTTGTATTTACATACCCTGTCCGTGCGGTTTGGCGCGCCTGTCTTGATCTGTCCGGCATTCAGCCCGACTGCGATATCGGCGATCGTCGTGTCCTCCGTCTCGCCGGAGCGGTGGCTGACGATGGCATGCCAGCGGTTATTTTTTGTCATGCGAATCGCTTCAAGCGTCTCCGTCACACTGCCGATCTGGTTCGGTTTGATCAACACTGCATTTGCCACATCGAGATCAAACCCTTTGCGGATCCGTTCCGTATTCGTGACAAATAAGTCGTCGCCCACAAGCTGAACCTGTCCGCCCAGACGTTTTGTCAGCAGCTTCCACCCCTCCCAATCCTCTTCAGAAAGTCCGTCCTCGATCGAATAGACCGGGTATTTATTGCAAATTTCCTCCCAGAAGGACACCATTTCTTCTGCGGACTTATACTGTCCGTTCTTCCAAAATAGATATTCGCCGGTGCGCCCCTGTTTTACCGCTTCATCATACATTTCCGTACACGCACCGTCGATCGCAATCTTAAAATCCTCACCCGGCCGGTATCCCGCTTTTTCGACTGCACGGACGATATAGGCTAATGCCTCTTCGTCGCTCTTTAATTTCGGCGCAAATCCGCCCTCGTCTCCCACACTTGTAATATGGCCTTCACTCTTTAAAATGTTTTTTAACTCCCGGTACACATTACAGCACCATTCCAGACATCCGTGGAACGAGTTCGCCCCTACCGGCATGATCATAAACTCTTGGATATTGAGGCTCGAGTCCGCATGTTTTCCGCCATTGATGATATTCATCATCGGCACCGGCAAGGTTCTTCCACCGGCTCCACCCAGATATTGATAGAGCGGCAGGCCGACTTGTTTTGCCGCTGCGCGGGCTGTGGCGATCGATACGCCGAGGATCGCATTGGCGCCAAATTTTCCTTTATTTTTCGTTCCGTCCTCCCGGAGCATCAACTGGTCGATCTCTACCTGATTCAGCGCATTTCTTCCATCCAATAAAAATGAAATCGTATTGTTGACATGCTCTACTGCCTTTTTTACGCCATTTCCATTATAGCGAGGTAAGTCTTTATCCCTTAATTCTACTGCTTCAAACGCGCCTGTTGAAGCACCAGATGGCACAGAGCCTCTCCCTGTCGCTCCCCCGCAGAGTCCAACCTCTACCTCTACGGTAGGATTGCCGCGTGAATCAAGGATTTCTCTCGCCCGGACTGATTTGATTCTGAATTTGTGTTCCATAAAAAAAGCCTCCTGTTTTTTTAATTAGTATAAACAGAAGGCTCTTTCCTATTCATTTTTCCCTTTTCATGAGTTCTCCGACGAACACATTTCTTATACTGTTCACAGTCCGGAATGTATATGTACTTCTCCCGCACTTGGTACATATTTCATAGTCCTTATCGAAATCATCCATCTCATCTTTAAAACCACAGATTGGGCATGTGACTAAAACTCTTCTGCCATTCTCTTTGCTGTCCATCAACATACACCTCGATTACTTATCGTTCACCCTAACTCGTTAAGTATACAATAATCTGTGTCAGATTGCAAGTCCCCGCTTTTTCAAAAGCCGCCTTTCAATCACAGAAAAGATACATTTATCGATCAGAATCCCCACGAGTACGATAACGACCATGACCAACATGACCTGATTGATGTCTGCCAGATCACGCCCCATGATCAATGTCTGCCCGAGACCGATCGACGTTGTCATGACCTCTCCTGCCATAAGGGCGCGCCATGCAAAAGACCACCCCTGCTTTAACCCTGAGACAAGCTCCGGGAGACTGGCGGGAAGTATGACATGCAAATACAACTGTTTCTTTCCGGCTCCCATCGTAAGCGCCGCTTTTTTATAGATCGGCTGTACGCTTTTGATCGCATTGTCTACCGAAATGGAAATACTGAATGCGGAACCCATTACGACGACAAATAAGATCGCCTGTGTGGACAGCCCGAACCAGAGAATGGAAAATGGCACCCAGCACACGCTCGGCAGCGTCTGTACGCCAAGCACAAGCGGCTTCATATTTTTCTGGAGATATCCAAAATGATTGATCAGCAGGCCAAAGATCACACCGATGACGACCGCGATCGCATATCCGCCGATTCCTCTCAGGAGAGAATTTCCTGTCGCTGTAAAAAGCGTCCCGTCAGAGCAGAGATCCATAAACCTCTCCGCAACTCCGACCGGGGAAGGCACAGAATATGCCTTGCAGACTTCCAATACATCGACGCTGAGCCAATAAAATCCCTGCCATGCAGCGACAAGTATTATAAGAAAAATCAACATTCCCATCACACTTCCTCCCCTCTTACTTCTTCCAGTATTTTATGACGAAGCTCTACAAATTCCGGGGAATAGACGTGTCTTGGCCTTTCCAGAGTGATCGGGATCGTATTTGCGATCTTTCCTGTCCCCGGAGAGAGGACGACAACCCGGTCAGCGAGGTATACCGATTCCTCCACGCTGTGGGTGATAAATAAAATCGTCTTTTTGGTCTCCATCCAGATCCTCTGGAGTTCCTCCCTGAGCAGATTTGAGGTCTGCTTATCGAGCGCCGAAAATGGCTCATCCATAAGAAGAACGTCCGAATCCATCGTAAGCGCTCTGGCAAGCGCTGTCCGCTGTTTCATACCGCCGGAGATCTGGTGGATCGGATAGTCTCTGTATTCTGACAGATGAACCATGTCAAGATAATACATTGCCTTCTTCTCCTGCTCCTCCTTTGAGACGCCGACGAGTTTCATACCAAACTTTACATTATCAATGACACTCAGCCACGGATACAGTCCATGCTCCTGAAACATGACCGTCCGGTCAGCGCCGGGGCCGGTCACTTCTTTTCCATCCAAAAGCACCTTTCCGCCGGTCGGTTTTTCAAGCCCTGCGACCAGATTCAAAAGAGTACTCTTTCCACAACCGGAAGTCCCTACGATACACACAAATTCCCCCGTCTCCACTTCCAGATCGATTCCGTTGAGCGTCGCTTTTTCGCTGTTATCAAAATGCTTGCAAAGCCCTTCTAATACCAAAGACATGCAAATCCTCCTTAATTTCGCAAATAATTATTTACTTCGCAAATAAACTATTTATTTGCGAATAAATTATTTTCATCCGGCAGTTCACTGATAAAATTCTGTTCCTTACTGATGTTCGCAAATCCCATCACGGATTCACGGTTGATCTCTGTGCTTACGCCAATCCTCTCAAATGCTCCGGCGATGATATTTTCTCCAAGCGCCTTTCCGGTAGCATTTTTCAATTCCGTATTGATGACCTTCAGCGATTCCTCCCGGTTGTCATTGATCTTCGTTGTCGCCGCCTCATGCTCCTTGAGGAATTTTTCCACCAGCTCCGGATTTTCTTCCATAAATTCTTTTCTCACAACAACGACAGCGACATCATACTGGCCATCCATATAGAACTCATCATAATCAAGCACAAGCTCTGCGCCCTGCTCCAAAAGCGTCGTTCCCCACGGTTCCGGTACGAGCGCCGCATCAATATCTCCACGCTCCATCATATTTGCCACATCCGCATTTGCGACTGCGCTGACCTTCACATCTCCCCCCTCGGTGTCCGGTTTGAGGTTATTATCCTTCAAAAGCTGCAACAGGTTGAGATGCTGTGTGTTTCCGATCTGCGGTATCGCCACTACTTTACCTGACAGGTCTGCCGCACTGTTGATGCCAGTGCCTTTTCTCCGGATCAGCACTGCGCCGCCCTTCGTCGCACTCGACAGGATCACAACGTCACCCTTTGATTTTACGTTGGCACTGATCGCCGGAACCGGCCCGATATATCCGATATCAATGTCACCTGCAAAAAGCGCCTCCACCTCAGCCGGGCCAGCATTAAATGCAGTCCAGTTGACCTTGACGTCGCCAAAACTATTCTCAAGGTTTTTCTCCGCCTTCATGAGAAGTGCCTGCGCATGTGTCACGTTATTAAAATATCCTACATTTACCGTTTCTGCTTTCTTTTCTCCTGACCCGGAACCAGAACCACATCCTGTCATTCCCAGTACTGCCATAACCAGTGTCCCGATCAATACTGCCTTTTTTAAATATCTCATTCTCTACTCCATTCCTGCATTTTTATGCATGTGTCATTTAAATTGAAACAATATAAAATCAATTTTATTTTACCAAATGCTTCCTATTTGATAAATCGCCAAGTTTGCAAACGTTTTCATTTGATTTTTTCTTGATTTTATGTTATATTTTGTGTAATCTACTTAAAATTACATTTTATATATTTGTCATTTTTGAAAACGTTTTCATTTTAAAAACGAAAATAAGATAAACCCATCAACGATCGGAGGATACGCATGTCACTAAAAAAGATCGCCGAACTGACCGGCACTTCCGTATCAACTGTGTCCCGCGTGTTAAACCACCCGGAGCATAGTTGCAACAGGCCCGGATTGACAGAAAAAATATGGGAGGCCGCAAACTCCCTAAATTATATTCCCCATGCCGCCGCGAGAAATCTGCGGCTTGGAACGACGGAGGATACCGGACATTTCACCGTGGATATCTTCCTGACCCGTTTTGATTCAATGGATACGGATTTATTTTTCCGTGAATTATTCCAACATATACGGGAGGAGTTGATCTGGCAGGACTGCCTGCTTGGCGAAATCCTCAGTTCAGAAAATATCATTGCATCCGAAAAGGCGTCCCCTGCTGCCGAAACCATCCCATACAAATCTGCTGCAAAACCACGGGCAGATGCCCGCCGGCGCGAAGCCGCTCTGATGCCAAAAAAACCGGATACCGGACTGATCATTTTAGGAAAATGTCCGTCCGAACTTGTCCCTCTTTTGAAAAAAAGATACGACTACATCGCCGGAATCGACCGAAACCCTACGGATTATGAATACGACGAGGTCGTGTGCAGCGGTCTTGCCGCGGCGGAAAAAGCGGTCGAATACCTTATTTCCCTCGGCCACAAAAATATCGCCTATATCGGTGACTGCACGTATGAAGCCCGCTATATCGGGTATTATCAGGCTTTGTTGAACCACAAGATCCCGATTGACTACGTAAATATCCACCCGAGCGACCAGACGATGGAGCAGGGGTTTGCGATCATGAATGCGATCATCCATTCCCCCCGGAGACCTACCGCAGTCTTCTGTGCCAACGACTGCACTGCACTCGGCGCACTCAAAGCACTCCGGCAAAGCAAAAAAAGAGGGTATGTTCCCTCTATTATCTCCATCGACAATATAAATGATTCACAAAAGTCAACGCCGATGCTTACCACGATCGATATCCCCAAAAAGGAAATGGGACATCTGGCGCTGACACTGCTTTTAGACCGCAAAAAAGGAGCCCACAGGGAAAATGTCCGCATCGAACTTCCCTGCCGGCTCATTGAACGTGATAGCTGCAGCTATCATCCGGATTGATTTTGTATTTTCTTTTCCAAAACCCCTGCCATCAGGCACTCCAGATTCCGTCCCGTTCTACTCTGTCCCAATCTACCGTAAGCACATCTACCCGCTTTCCCCGGTAGCCGATCTGGCGGCTCTCGGTGATGTATTTCTGCCGGAGCAGATTGTCCAATGCCTGCTTTACCCTTTCTTTTGGGACTTTATTGTACTCCGCCACGCTGTTTACTGTCTTCCAGTAAGTAGCAAGTGTCCGCGGCTTGGAACGCAGCCGGTTCAGGCTCACAAATATCAGATCATTATAATGGTCTTTCTCCTGCGATTGTCTCGGCATTTCCACGTAACTGGTGGCCGCCGATTTCAAAATGTTACTGAATGAAAATTTCACTCCGTAAATGATGACACGCTTGCCCAATTCTTTCAAATACTCTACAGCTTTCAAAAAATGGGCATCCCCTGTAAATATGACATAGACCTCCGGACTTTTTTTCTTTGCCGCATAGCGGTAAATCTTGTCCAGAATGATCACATCGGTAAAATCTTTATCAACACCTGTTTTCTCGCTCGCCGTATGGATAACCCCGGATGTAATTTTCTTCAGACGGTTCATATCCGGTTCAATATTCGGCTCTGAAAAATCCCCAAAGATATATAAGTCCTTAATCTTAAAATCCTGTTTTAACTCCTTTAACCATTGTTCTACATTTGGCTGCATCTGAAATTTGTTCATGTATCCATAAAACCAATGTTCATAGTCTACAAACACAACTGCGTCCGTTTTTTTGCTTTTTCCAAACATCTCAACCCTCCTTTCTAGTATGAATTGTTGTGTATACACGTATAGTATAGCACAAGAAGTATTCAAGACGCAAATTTATTTTCATGGCAATTTTTCCATCTCCGCGCGCCTCTTCGCATCGACCACGATCCATTCGTCCAGAGTGAGCGGCGTATAATCCGAAAACATGCAGAAGCAATTTATCATATTGCAGGGAATCGGCTCTGGCTGGCTGACGTAGCGCGACTTATTTTTTGTCGCACGGGTCTGCCGGATAAATTGATTTACAAGTACTTCATCAAGCGAGTTGTGGACATGCCCGTAAAGCATATATGATTTCGGCATCCCATCGTCATCCACACGGTACTGCCCATTATAGCAAAATACCGGATAATGGCACAGGATCACCTTCCGCTTATTGTCCCGGAGTTCCTCATACGGTTTCACCCATTTAAAAAGGCTTGTATCAAATTTACGGTGCTTTAGAAAACGGTCATGATTCCCCTTGATAAGATACAGCTTTCCGTTCAGCCTTCCCAGAATTTCATTTGTCTGCTCTGCATTTCCCGCCGATACATCGCCAAGGATCACTACGTCGTCCCCCTGCCTGACCTTTCCGTTCCAATGCTCGACGATGTAGTCGTTCATTTCCTCCACCGTCGCAAACCCTCGAAAGTCCAGACTGTGATTCAGGTTTTCATGAAAAAAGTGCAAGTCTGATATATAATAACGCATCTTCTACCTCGCATTCGCCTTTTCCTGAAACTTACGGTCGTCCACGATAAATCTCTCATGGATCCCTTTTCCGATGACTCCCTTCTCATCCGAAGCCTGAACCTCAAAGATGAGCTTCCTTCCCTCGACGCCCGTCAATACGCTCTCGCACGTCACTTTCCCGCCAAGCGGCGTAGGCGCATCGTGCGTGACATTCAGGCGGATGCCGACGGTTCCGCACCCCTCCTCCAGTTCTCCGGCGACACTTTGCCATGCAGTCTTTTCCATCAGTGCAATCATCGCCGGCGTGGCAAACACCTCGAGCGTGCCGCTCCCCATCGCCCTCGCTGTATTTTCCCCGGAGACGGTCACGGTCTGGCTTCCTTTGATTCCTGTTTTCAACATATGCTTTTTCCCCTCTCTACAAAAATGTTCCTTTTCATGATCCGTCTTTTATTTTCTAATAAATATGGTCTTTCGTCAAGGCATTTTCCTCTTTTTCCCACGGAAATCAATTGCGTACTAGTAAAACCTTGTGCAGCAACAGGAATATTTTCAGATGAGGGCCTTATAAACCGTCGGTTCTTAGGCTGCGTATA
>JAMPFC010000089.1 GCA_023664685.1 Roseburia sp.
GGGATTCTGGCGCTGCATTCCCTTTCTTTTGTGGACTATTTTTGCTTTGGAAGCGAGGGGGCGGATGAGACCGCTTTAAAAGAGGCGGGGCAGTTTTTTGCAGAAGAGCCGGATGCCTATAAAGAGAAGTTGAAAGGATTTCTCAAAACTGGCATGTCATACCCGGCGGCGAGAGAGCGGGCATATGCGGAGACAACCGGCGTGGAGGCTTCTGTCTGCCAGACGCTTTTTTTGCCAAATAATATTTTGGGGGCCGGGTACATTCGGGCGGCGGCTATGCTAAATACACATATGAAGCCGGTTGTTGTCAGGCGGAGAGGCAGAGGATACCATGATACATGCCGGGAGCATGTGCGTGAAGATGAGTTTCTGTCAGCAGCGGCAATACGGGAGGGATTAAAGGCGGGTGAATGCAGTGGCGTCCCGGAGGAGGCAGAACAGGAACTTAGAAAAGCGGACTGTTTTCTCGGGGCAGAAGATTTTTGGCAAGCTTGTTCATATGCTATCCGTGACAGATGGGAAAAACTGGAAGAAATAAAAGATGTATCTGCCGAGCTTGCCGGTGCGTTTCGGAAGAACTGGTACGAGGCGCTTTCCATGAAAGATTTTACAGAAATGTGTAAGACAAAGAATGTCACGATGTCCCGGGTCAAACGCTGTGTTTTTCAAACACTTCTCGGCTTGGAAAAGGAGGCGCAGCCAGAACGTTCATGTCCTTATATAAGGCTGTTAGGTATGAAAAAGGAAGCGGCAGAAAAATTCAGGGGAGCGGATGGAACGGTGATTCTTGGGCGGCTTGCCAAAGATATGGAAAAGTTGTCTGACGAGGATAAAAGAAAGGTGCATCAGGATATCAAAGCGTCGGATCTGTACCGCAGCACAGCAATGAGAAAGAGCGGCAGGATACAGCCGGAGGAATATAAGCGGCCAGTCATTGTTATGTAGTTTGGCAGCGCTGATTCAGGCAGTGACCGCATAGAAAGGAGACAGAGATGGAAAGAAGATTAAAACAATATTTAGAATTTTACAGGCGTGTTTCTGAGGGAGAAGAGGACGCCGGGGACAAAGAAGATTTTTTGAAGGAGATGCTTATTCAGATTCAGTTTTTTCAGCATGAGAGACTGATACACCTGATCGTGACGGTGCTATTTGCGCTTCTGGCAGTGATGTCCATACTGGCGAGCCTTTTGATCCAAGAAATGGCTGTGCTAATACTCTGTTTTATGTTTTTTGTGCTTCTCATACCGTATATCCGGCACTATTATATTCTCGAAAACGGAGTACAAAAGCTATATGAATATTATGATAAGATTCGAGGGTAAACAGCGGCGTAAAAGCTGTATTTAGCGGACGACGTCGCCAATTAGGTTGATGTCCGGTGCTTTTGCATCAGAAAATCGATAACAGCGATCCAGTTTTTTCATTGCGGCGGCAAAGAGAGTATCGTCTGAGGTGTGGAGCAGGGCGAGAGTGTCTCCTGCCTTGACCGGATCGTTTATTTTCTTGCAGAGGATGATTCCGGCGCAGGGATCGACTGGATCTTCTTTGCGGCTTCGTCCTGCGCCGAGGATGCCGGCAGCGGTGCCGATGCCCTCGGTGTCCATCCAAGTGATGTAACCGGATTTTTTTGCTTTGTATTCGATGATCACATCGGCGACAGGCAGTTTTTCGGGATGTTCCATGAAAGAGGGATCGCCCCCCTGTTCACGAACCATCGCAAGAAACCGTTCCCAAGCCCTGCCATCACGCACGACAGCCCGTGCTTCTGTTTTTGCCTCTTCAAATGAAATGTTTTTGCCGAGAGAGATCATATGGGCGGCGAGGGTATAACATACAGTCATAAGATCTTCCGGGGCGTTTTCGTGGAGTGCTTCAATGGCTTCTTTGACCTCCAGATTATTTCCAATGGCAAAACCGAGAGGCTCATCCATAGAGGTAAGCTGGGCTACCGTCGTTTTTCCGGCATTGTTTCCAATCGTCACCATTTTTTCGGCAAGTTGGAGGGACTGGCTGTAATCTTTGATAAAAGCACCGTTTCCGGTCGTTACGTCCAGTAAAATCTTATCGCTTCCGGCGGCGAGTTTTTTGCTCATGATAGAGGCCGCGATCAGAGGGATGCTGTCTACGGTGGCGGTCACGTCGCGGAGGGCATAGATCAGTTTGTCAGCAGGGGCGAGATCAGCGGTTTGGCCATTGATGCAGATTCCGGTATTTTCGACTGCCCGGAAAAATTCCTCTGTGGAAAGATCAGTGCGAAATCCGGGGATGGACTCCAGTTTGTCGATCGTCCCGCCCGTAAAGCCAAGCCCGCGGCCGCTCATTTTTGCCACAGGGATCCCGCATGCGGCGACGATCGGGCCGATGATCAGGGTTGTTTTGTCTCCGACGCCTCCGGTGCTGTGTTTATCCACTTTTACGCCGCGAATGGGCGAGAGATCATTGATCTGGCCGGAATCCCGCATTGCGAGTGTCATCGTCGTGAGTTCCCTGTCGGAGAGACCGTTAAAACAAATTGCCATCAGCATGGCTGACATCTGATAATCCGCAACCGCACCATCGCAGTAGCCGCGTATCATTTCCATGATTTCCGGATCAGAAAGCTCCCCGCCTGTCTTTTTTTTGTGTATAAGATCAACAAAACGTTCCATAAACATCCCCCATTTTTTTATATTTCATATAGTCTGCAATTAATTATAGCATAAATTATTAAAATATGGTAAAATAGTTTTTGTATCGCACAAAAAAATATGTGCAAAAAATATGCGATATTACGCATGAAAAGAAAAGGAGAATTTTAATGTCTACAGATTCTATTATTGTACTGTCTGCTTTTGCAGCGTATTTGATATTGATGATCGTCATCGGTATTTTTTCAATGAAAAAGACAAAGAGTACAGAAGATTATTTTTTGGGAGGCCGGGGATTGAATGGCTGGGTGGCAGCACTGTCAGCGCAGGCTTCTGATATGAGCGGCTGGCTCCTTATGGGACTGCCGGGTTCCATCTACGCGTTTGGAACCGGACAGGCATGGATCGCGATTGGTTTGTTTTTAGGAACCGTGGCAAACTGGCTGTTTATCTCGAAGAGGCTCAGGAGATATACGATCGTAGCAAATAACTCGCTGACGCTTCCGGAGTTTCTGGAAAACCGGTATCATGATAAAAAGAAAATACTGCTTTGTATCTCATCGGTTGTCATTGTGATCTTTTTCCTCGTGTATACTGCTTCCGCACTGGCTTCGGGCGGAAAACTTTTCAATACGGTGTTTGGGATCGACTATCATACAGCGCTTGCGATCGGAGCGGCGGTTATTTTGGTTTATACGTTTATGGGTGGTTTCCTCGCTGTCTGTACGACAGATTTTATACAGGGAACGCTTATGCTGATCGGACTTCTTGTTGTGCCGATCGCAGCATATAGTTTTGTAAGCAGTGATTTTTCACAGAGTATCACTTCGACCGGCATCGCTGATTATGGCAGCTATATGAGCCTCTTTTCCAATGGGGCGACGGGCGAACCGTACCGTTTTGTAGATATCCTGTCACAGCTTGCGTGGGGGCTTGGCTACTGCGGTATGCCGCATGTCCTCGTGAGATTTATGGCAGTGAAAAACGAAAAAGAATTGAAAAAGTCGAGTGTCATTGCGATCGTGTGGGTATTTCTTTCCCTTGTCGCTGCCTGTGTTATTGGTGTCGTGGGGCGTGCTTACCTTGCGCCGCTTGTTCTGGATGATACCGCGCAGGAGAGCGTATTTATCGAGATGATCAATAAGGTGTTTAATGAGCAGCTTGGCCTGCCGTTTATCGGTGGAATTTTCCTCTGCGGCATTTTGGCGGCGATCATGTCGACAGCGGATTCACAGCTTCTTGTCTGTGCTTCGTCTGCATCAAAAGATATTTATAAAAATGTGGCAAAGCCGGATGCTCCGGATAAAACGGTGCTGAAAGTGAGCCGGATCACAGTTGTTGTCGTGGCGCTTTTGGCATTTCTCATTGCGTGGGATCCGAACAGCAGTATTATGGATCTCGTGTCGGATGCGTGGGCTGGACTTGGCTCGGCATTTGGGCCGGTTGTCGTTTGTTCGCTGTTTTGGAAACGGACGAATCTCCCCGGTGCAGTGGCAGGTATTATATCCGGTGGTCTCACTGTTATTGTGTGGGATTATCTTCCGATCGTGGGAGGCGAGACGATTTATGCGGCGACAGGCGTCTATTCTCTTCTCGTCGGATTTTTCATCAGCCTTGCCTTTATCGTCATTGTCAGTCTGGCGACGAAAGAACCGTCAGCAGCTGTCCTTACAGACTTTGATAAGGTAGCGTCCGGACAGGGAGATTTTGATTAAAGGGAAATTGTTGTAGTTTTGCATAAAATAAATTTGTGAAAATGCGAAAATATATGCAAAGTGACTATGTCATTTTGAGCCTTCCGGTGCTATGATAAATAGCGGAGAAAATATCAAATATTGTTTTACATAGGAGGCTTGATGGCAATGACGATCGCGCAGGTTTTAGCGGTGGTGATTTTTGTATCAATGTTCGTGATGATCGTGTTGGATCATTTTGAACGCCAGAACATCACGTTGGTTTGTGGTATTTTGACACTGGTTTTGGTTTTTGGTGTTGGTATGCAAAGTATGAGTGCAGTTCTGGAGACGCTTAATATCCGGGGGATTTTTACTCTTGGATTCTGGTATGCTGCGGGGGAGGCGGCAGAATCTTCCAGTGGGATCAACTGGTCGACGATCATATTCATAGCGGGTATGATGATCATGGTAGAAGGGATGGCAAAGGCAGGATTTTTCCAGTGGCTCTGCATGAGGCTGGCAAAACTGGTTCACTATAAGCCGGTTCCGCTTTTTCTCGCTTTTATGATCATGTCGTCAATACTGGCAATGTTTATTGACAGTATTACCGTTATTTTGTTTTTGGCGGCGGTGACGATCGAACTCGCGAAGCTGTTGAAGATCGATCCGGTTCCGATGATTCTGTCAGAGATATTCTGCGCGAATCTTGGCGGTTCTGCTACGATGTGCGGAGACCCGCCAAATATCATCATTGGAACATCATTAGGTTATTCTTTTTGGGATTTCCTCAGTAATACTGGTGTTATGGCAGGGATCAGTTTAGTGCTTGTCATTGTTTATTTCTTTTTGGTATACCGGAAAGAACTGGTTCAGGAGGAGAGGGAGGCTGTAGATCCAGCGACACTTCCGGATCCCAAAGATGCAATTACAAATAAAAAAGATTTTGTAGTGAGTTGTGTGATCTTTGCCTGTGCGGTTGCTATGTTAGTGACACATGCGCAGACAGGACTTACGGTAGCTTTTATCGGGACAGTGATTGCGATCGTTACCCTGATCGCTGCCGGAAAATACGCATTGGCTCTTTTGAAAAAAGTAGACTATAAGACACTGTTGTTCTTTGTCGGCTTATTTATGGTTGTGGGCGGACTGGAGCAGACTGGAATTTTGGAGCAGATTGCAGCCTTTATCGGGCGGATCAGCGGCGGAAATCTGATGCTCATGGTTGCGATCATCATCTGGGTATCTGCTATAGCGAGTGCATTTGTTGATAATATCCCATTTGCAGCGACGATGATTCCGGTGGTGAGAAGCCTTGCAGCTACGCAGGGAGTAAATTTGGATGTTCTTGCTTGGGCGCTCTCGATGGGAACAGATATCGGTGGAAGTGCAACACCGATTGGCGCCTCTGCCAATGTAGTAGGGACTTCTGTGGCAGCGAAAAACGGATATCCAATCGGATGGGGAAAATACTGTAAGACAGCAGTACCGGCGACGATCATTGTAGTGACGGTATCCATGTTATTTATTTTTGCACGGTATTGTCAGTAAATTCAGGCAGAAAGGGACGGTGTTTTATGGATAAGCAAATTATTATTTCAATCAGCCGTGAGTTTGGAAGCGGCGGCCATGCCATTGCAGATCAAATCGCAAAAGAAATGGAACTTCCTTTGTACGACCGGAGTATTCTCGAGGATATTGCCAATGAAAAGGGAATCGATAAAGAATATCTTGAAAAGTTTGACGAGAGGCCCAAAGTCCCGTTGGTTTCCAGAAGAGTGCGCGGACACTCAAATTCGATGGAGGAAAATCTGGCTGAGATGCAGTTTGAATATTTGAAAAAGAAAGCGGAAAACGGAGAGTCTTTTGTAGTCGTTGGACGCTGTGCAGAGACGATCCTCAAAGACCAGAAGGGACTTATATCAATTTTTGTTCTCGCTGACCGTCTGGATAAGATTTCGCGGGTTGAGCAACAATATCAGCTCTCGGAGAAGGAAGCAGTGGCGAAGATCAACCGCCATGACCGGAAAAGGAAATATTATCACAATCGTTATTCACAGTACCGTTGGGGGGATTCCAGAAGCTATGATCTCTGTGTAAACAGCAGCCGGCTCGGAATCCGCGGCACAGCGAAGATGCTTAGGGACTATCTTGACACAAGGATTGAGGCGGAGTGAAAAACGAATATATCGGGATAGTACGAAAGTAATCATAGAAAGTAACTATAGAAAATAAAAAACTGCCGGGGAACTTTTCGTAAGCTCTGCTTGCGCTTGTTCCCCGGTGGTTTTTTATTTTATTTTCCAACTTTTTGTAGTGCTTTCAGTTTGGCTCGCTGGAAGAAGCCAAGTTTTTCCTGTGGGTTCAGCAGAGTGTTTCGTGATCCTTTTACGTCCATGATATAAATACCGCTGAGTACGACCTTCAGTTCCTTTTTCACAGGGAGAAGGGGAAAGATTTTTTCGTCACACATAAGGGACATGATCTTTGGGCCAATCTTTGCCTTGACGATCGGAACTTTGGAGCGCCGCAAATATTTCGGCGTGTTATCGACGACCACTTTGGGAAGCCCGGAGTCTTTGAGCCGGAGCCGCTTTTTGTCAATGACCAGAATGGATGCGACTTGAGAAGCTGCTTCCATCTGCGATTGGGATGCCTCCTGCTTTTTCTGGAGCTTCCGTCCGACAATGGACAAAACGATAAACGCAACTATGAGTACGGCAAGGACTATGCCGAGTACGATCAAAAATGTTTTCATGAATTACTTGTGCCTCTCTTTCTGAAAATTATTCATCGGAATTTATTTTAACACGTTTTGCAGGAAATGAAAAGATGTATTTATCGAATGATGTCTCTTTTGTCGTACATCTCCTGAATGATGCCCCTGACATGGGCGCCGATATATTTTTTTTCTTCTTTATCAAGCTTGTCGGGATATACCGGCTCGCCAAAATCAATGTAAATATGTCCGCTTTTGATCCAAGGGGAGTGATCCTCAAGGATGCTTTCCGTGTTCCGGATGCAGACAGGGATGATCGGTACTTTCGTTTTGGTTGCAATTTTCATACTGCCTTCTTTAAACGGTAAAAGGGTATCCTCTGTATTTCGGGTTCCTTCCGGCGCAATGTAAATGGAATAGCCATTTTTGACCAGTGAGATTGCATTCAGGATAACGCCCATATTTTGTTTCATATCGCCTCTGTCCATGAAGAGGCAGTTAAGAAAATACATCCACTGGGCGATGACCGGAAATTTCTTGATTTCGATTTTTGAAATGAACGCTGTCTGGATGTGAGCCGAAGAAAGAGTTGCATAGGCGAGGATGATATCATAAAAACTTCGGTGGTTTGCGGCAAACATGACAGGGGTGTCTTTCGGAATATTTTCAAGTCCTGTGACATGTTTTTTGCAGCCAGAGAGAAATAATGCGGCAGGAAAAGTGATCTTTACCATCCAGAGTGCAAATGCGGCAGCCGCGTTCTCATTTATTTTTCGTACAACATATTCAATGAGCAGAAGCGGTATGCTGATTATACAGACGAGGAGATAATATAATAAAATAAGTATTGTTCTCATGGTAAGGATTCCTTTCTCTATTGTGAAGCATCATTATTTTCAACAGGTGCGTCGGCCGGCGGCGCTGTCGGCTCCGGAGGGGCCGGTGTCTGTGCGACCGGGGTCGGTTCCGGCGGCTGTGTGGGTTCTGGAATGTCGTCCACTGGTTTGTCCGTCCGTGCCGGCGTCTTTGTTCTTGCCGGTTTTTTTGTCTTTGCCGGCTTCTTTGTAGCCTTTGGTTTTTTGGAAGGCTGCGGAGTAGCAGTCGGGCTTGGTCTTCTCGTCGGCTTTGGAGTTGCGTATTTGACAGAATCCGGATCTTCTACATCGACGCCGGTCTCTGCTTCGTTTTCCATTTCATCCTCTACCCCATAATATTCTTCCAATGTAAGCTCATTTTCGTAGAGATAGGTGGCAACGGTTTTTCCTACAAAACGGATGTGCCACGGTTCATAGCTGTAACCGGTTATTTTTGATTTTCCGTAAGGGTAGCGGATGATAAATCCGTATAAATGGGCATTTTTAGCGAGCCATTTCCCTTCTTTTGTGTCGCCGAAACTCTGGTCAAGACGAAAATTTACGCTGCGGGCAGATACATCGATCGTGAGGCCGGTCTGATGCTCACTGCTTCCCGGTCTGGCGGAAACGGCATCTGTGGCTGCCTGTCCTCTGGTAGCAATATTTTTATCGTAAATCTGCTTCTGACGTGCGTAAGAACGGTATCCGGAGACGCCATACAGGACGATTCCTTCTTCTTCTCCGGCTGCAAAGAGATTTTCAAGCGCAGTAGCAGCGATTTTGCGCATCTTCCGTTTATCTGAAATGTAGGCGAAACTGAATTTGACGTTCGGATCTACAAGATTTGCAGGAATGTAAGTGGAGGGCAGAAGATAGACACGGTTCACCAATACGGTTATGCTGCTTGGTATGGTATCCAGTGGGACGGTCTGGTTGTCTGCCAAAATAGAACTCAGGTCATCGGGCAAAAGTGAGTCCTCCTCTTCGTCTGCATTTTCATTATAATAATATTCATAAGAGTCGGCATTGTTCGTATCTGTCTCATGCTGTGGTTTTGCCGGGTACAAGATCACGACAGCAGAAACCACAAGAAGTAGTATAATGCCTGCTATAACAAATCGTTTCATAGAAACCTCCCAACTTCTAACAAGCATTATACCCTTAGAGTACTGTAAAAGTCAATTCACTTTGAATATATTTTTGCCGAACCGTTCCAGTGCGAAAAGAAGGAACATTCCGATAACGCCTGCTGAGATCAGTTCTCCGCAGCCGACCGTGAGCATAAGGAAAGGAAGGGCGTGTTCGGCGCCATAAGCATATTGCAATACAAATGGGACGATAAGCGTGTTTGCTGTGATCGGCGGGAGGGGTGCCAGCCATTTGAAGCGGCGCAGGGCATATGTCAGAAGGGCGCCGACCAGAGTGGCGATCGTTCCGAAAATAATATCAAGGGGTACACAGCCGGTCAGAAAATTACTGAGCAGACAGCCGATCGTGAGGCCGGGTATGGCGGCCGGTGTAAAATAGGGAAGGATCGTGAGTGCCTCGGAAAATCTTACTTGGATTTCACCGTTTGCGAGGTGGAAAGAGTTTGCAACAAAAGTTAATACGACGTAGAGGGCAGCGATCATAGCTGCCTGACAGATAAATAATACATTTTTATTTTTCATTTTAAATTCTCCTTAGTTTTGTTTTACGTGTGGATGGTTTCGAACACACGGGTTTGTGCTTGCTGTGAGTCCCCGTCTGGGCAGTTGTATGCACACAAGAGGGGGACGCTGTCGCTGTCAGTTGGCGGCAGCTTCTTTCGCAGCAAGAACAGCTTTGGAAAGCTGGTCGGCGCAGGATGTGTTTTTAAAACCGCACTGGATGCCGGCGCATTTTTCCACAATCTGGTCTACGCTCAGACCGTCTACCAGTTTTGGAATGGCTTTTAGATTTCCATTGCAGCCACCGTAGAACTTGACATTTGTTATAATGTTGTCGTTGATCTCAAGGTCGATCTGCTGTGAGCAGGTGCCTTTTGTTTTGTAAGAGTATTTCAAGATTTCACCTCCTGAGTGGTTGGTTGTGTATTGGTACTGAAAGATATTTTATATAAAATGGGCGGGGTTGTCAAGGTGGGAGGAAATCCTTTCCCTGACATGGGCGCTTGCGCTATATAAATTACGCAGCGGTATGGGCATCCCGAATACGGATGCCTCATACCGGCGTATTTATAACCCATGTCCTGAAAAGGATTTCCTCCCAGAGTGCCTGCAGTTCGGTGGAAGAACTGGAAGGGGAATGGAGTGGAAGGGAAAGTCAAAAAAATAAAATAATAGTTTACATTTCCCGGTAAATATGTTATGATGTTTTTGCAGACGGAAAATAGAATGATAAAGTTTAATCTTTTTTTCTTGAATTCTACATATATTCGTGTTAGTATATTATTATAAACTGATACGA
>JAMPFC010000008.1 GCA_023664685.1 Roseburia sp.
TAGTGAAAGATATAGAAACAATTAAAAATTTTATTGCAGAAGACAATGCCGATAAGGCATTGGAAACAGTGCAGGAGATTTATAAGCAGTTTGAGAATATACAGCAGTTTCCTTATATTGGCGCAGACCTGTCTAAACGTGTGAGTTTTAAGACGGATTATAAATATGTGGTGTGGAATGATTATATTGTGCTATATAAGATTGCTAAAGAAGTAGTTGAGATTTATCGGGTAGTAAACCGCTATCAGGATATTACGAAGATATTCTAAAATAATTTAGTTTTCGATAGAACTAGTGGACTTGCAAATATGCAATTCTTTGTGGTATAGCCTTTAACAGAAGAACAAAGAAACTATTTACAATCCGGGTAAGAAAGGTGTATAATGAATCCAATTTATGTAATATTTTATAGCTATGGAGGAAAGAGGCATGTTAGATATCAAATTTTTGCGTGAGAATCCGGATATCGTAAAGGAAAATATTAAAAATAAATTTCAGGATAAAAAACTTCCGCTTGTCGATGAGGTGATCGAACTGGACAAGCAGAGCAGGGCAACACAGCAGGAGGCGGACAGTCTCCGGGCAAACAGGAAGAAGATTTCAAAAAATATCGGCGGTTTGATGGCACAGGGAAAAAAGGAAGAAGCCGAGGCGTTGAAAGCGGAAGTGGCAAAGAGTGCGGAAAGACTGGCGGAACTGGAGAAGATGGAAGGTGAATTGTCGGAAAAGATTCGTGAGATCATGTTGACGATTCCGAATATCATTGATCCAAGTGTTCCGATCGGAAAAGATGACAGTGAGAATGTTGAGATTGAGAAATTTGGGGAGCCGGTCGTGCCGGATTATGAGATTCCATACCACACCGAGATCATGGAACAGTTTGACGGAATTGATCTGGATGCTGCGAGAGACGTGGCGGGAAATGGTTTCTATTATCTGATGGGCGATGTGGCGAGGCTTCATTCAGCGGTTATTTCGTATGCCCGTGATTTTATGATCGAGAGAGGGTTTACTTATTGTGTGCCGCCATTTATGATCCGCAGTAATGTCGTGACCGGCGTTATGAGTTTTGATGAGATGGATGCCATGATGTATAAGATCGAGGGAGAGGATCTGTATCTGATCGGAACGAGTGAGCATTCCATGATCGGTAAGTTTATTGATAAGATTCTTCCGGAGGAGAAGCTGCCGCAGACTTTGACTAGTTATTCGCCTTGTTTCCGAAAGGAAAAAGGGGCGCATGGGTTAGAGGAGCGCGGTGTGTACCGGATTCATCAGTTTGAGAAGCAGGAAATGATCGTCGTCTGCAAGCCGGAGGAGAGTAAGATCTGGTTTGAAAAATTGTGGCAGAATACAGTGGATCTGTTCCGCTCACTGGATATTCCGGTTCGCACGCTTGAGTGCTGTTCGGGAGATCTGGCTGATCTGAAAGTGAAATCGATCGATGTGGAGGCGTGGTCGCCAAGGCAGAAGAAATATTTTGAGGTGGGGAGTTGTTCCAATCTCGGAGATGCACAGGCAAGACGGTTAAAGATCCGTGTCACGGGCAAAGACGGAAAGTATTTTGCACATACGCTGAATAATACGGTGGTAGCGCCACCGCGGATGTTGATCGCATTTCTTGAAAATAATCTGAATGCGGACGGGTCGGTCAATATCCCGAAAGCATTGCAGCCATACATGGGTGGAAAGGAAAAAATTGAAAAATCGAACTAATGTAAAAATATCGTATGTCTTTGATAAGAAGAGGAAAAGCGGGACTGGCATTTGCGTCAGCGAGGGCAGAACTGGCATATGTCTGCCCGGTGGCTTTCCCGGGCTGCCGGCGTTTTTCAGGAGATCAAATTCCTGTATGGCGGTCATGTGCCGGATGAGGACGGAAAATAGTGGAATGGAAAATATGATCCATATGCTGAACCGATTTGAAAAGTGGTTTCAGAATGAGCTTCCGTCGAAAATTTCCCCGCTTGAGGCTGATGTGGTGAGGTGTTACTGGCAGGAATTTGCCGCTGAGGTCATACTGGCGGATGGCCGATCTCCCGATGTGGCTGCTTTTCTCATCCATGATGGGCATTATCTCTTTTTTAATACTGGAGAGATTCAGATTTATGAGGGTGACGATTCTGGGAAGCGGTTCAAACGATGGCCGACCTGTC
This sequence comes from Roseburia sp., assembly GCA_023664685.1. GTDB lineage: Bacteria > Bacillota > Clostridia > Lachnospirales > Lachnospiraceae > Eubacterium_F. Next base: position 2,157 of record JAMPFC010000008.1, read on the forward strand.
AGGAGAGAAAGAGACTTGATGTAGAATTAGGGATTTCAGAAGCAGAGGCACAGAGTACCTATTTCAAATGTCGAAAAATTTCAAAACGTGGTATTTTTCTGATCGTTCCAGATCAAATTCAGACAATAAATCCAAAAACATTTATCACAAAAAAAGAATATAAAAAATGGATCAAAACTTTTTTGCAGTCAGCACAGGCAGCAGTTGTGATCCGGTACAGGGAGGGATGAAGTGGAAAAATATAGATTGTTGAGAGAGATTGGTCGTGGCGGCACCTCCAAAGTATATCTTGGCGTAGAGAGAAAGACCGGGAGGAAATATGCCATAAAAATCTATGAGGACAAAGGTGCGTTTGAGCGGGCATGCGGTGAGCATTCGATTTTGCAAATGCTTCATTTTCCGGCGATACCTGAATTTAAAGAAAATTTATATAAAGAAGGAAAAGGGTTTATCGTGATGGAGTATGTGCCGGGGATCACGTTAAAAGAGAGGATACAGAGAGAGGGGATGCTTGCAGAGGATCAGGTGGCAGAGTGGAGTATTAAAATCTGTGAAGTGTTGTCTTACCTTCATGGGAGAACGCCTCCGGTCATATACCGTGACCTGAAACCGGCCAATATTATTTTGAGTCCGTCTTCCGGGATCAAGTTGATTGATTTTGGAGCGGCGGCACCGTGCATAAAAAGAATTTCGGATCAGAAAAATCTGCCCGGCGCAGAACCGATTGGCACGATCGGCTATGCGGCACCGGAACAGGCTGACAGAGAGGGGCGCATTGATACAAGGGCAGATGTGTATGCGCTCGGAGCCACGATGCACCATATGCTCACCGGGATTCCGCCTTATAAGAACCCGGGGCAGTTTGAGCCGGTAAGGACATATAATAAAAAAATATCCGCAAGGATGGAAGAGATCGTGTGTAAATGTCTGGAAAAAATTCCGGATAAGAGATATCGGTTTTGTGAGGAGATAAAAAGAGACCTGAAAGTTACAGATTCCAAAAGAAAAAAACAGGGAAGGCTGTATGATTTCAGGTCAGAGATTTTGTATTAGCGTTAAGCTAGTTTCCTTTGCTACTGAGAGGGTTGGATTCGTGTTCCCAGAACAGATTGTTGTCAGGAGAAGGGAGATCTTCTTCGTTGTATCGTGAGTTTTGTCGTATCTGTGCCGCTCTTTGTTCGGAAACCCCATCCAGACTGTTTTTGTTTTCTGCCCGGTCGACAGCGTTTTGCTTCTTTTCCGTTTCTTTCATGATTGTTCATTACCTCGTTTCGGATTCATTTTGTGGATAGTATTTACAAACAGCGGAGAACTTATTCTGCGGTTTTAGAAAACTTTGTTTTTTATATAAAGGTATGCTACAATAGTCTCAGCAAAGCTGAGCCATTGCACAGAAAGCAGTCGTATATGCAGCGAAAGGAAGCGAAAACGTATGAAAAAATATGACACGGTGATTTTTGACTTGGATGGTACTCTGTTAAATACATTGGAGGATCTGCATGATTGTGTAAATGTGGTCATGAGACAGTTTGGATGGGAGGAACACAGTCTGGAACAGATTCGCCGGTTTGTGGGAAACGGAATCGGTAAACTGATGGAGCGCTCCGTTCCGGATGGCAGAGAAAATGAGAGATTTGAAGAAGCCTTTTCCGAATTTAAAAGTTATTATACGTCGCATTGTCAGATTAAGACAAGACCCTATGATGGAGTGATCGAGCTGCTCGCATATCTGAAAGAAAAGGGATACCGCATCGCTATCGTTTCCAATAAAAATGATGCGGCGGTAAAGGAATTGAATCAAATTTATTTTGCCCATTATACGGGGGCGGCAATCGGAGACCGGGAGGGGGCGAGGAGAAAGCCAGCTCCGGATTCTGTGTTTACCGCTCTTTCCGAACTTGGAAGCTGCAAAGAAAGGGCGGTCTACATCGGAGATTCCGAGGTGGATTATGAGACTGCCGCAAACAGCGGCATTGACTGCATTCTGGTTAGTTGGGGGTTTCGTGACAGAGAACTTTTGGAAAGTTTTGAGGGGGCTTTGGTCGTTGATCATTGTGAGGAAATCTGCCGATATCTGGGTTAGTGCGGTTGAACCGGCATGGTGTTTTTAGGTGTTTGAAATGTCAATGGACTGTTTCAGGTATCCGAGGGAGTCGCGAAGCAGCCGCCAGAAGGTATATCCGCCTGAACGGAAAACATCAGTCATGGCAAACCAGACAACCGTCACCGTCGTTTCCATCAAAATGATCCGTAATAAATTTTCAAGAGGAGACATTTTTAATTTGTTCAGGGTGCAGGATTGAAATATAATATGTCGGAGTTCATCGTGGAGCATCTGCCGGCAGATTTTTTTCAATACGGGCGAATCCGTACATTCTGCCAGAGCGCTGTAATAAGACAGAGCAATCATTTCTGCTGTCACCAGTACAACGACCTCACCTTTTAGTCCGCCTAATTTTCGGAGATTCCGGAAAATCTGATCGAGCGCGGAAGTTTTACGTGCCGGAATTTCATAATAGTCCATATATTTTTTCAAATAAGCAGAATGTTGATTTTCTTCGCGGATAAACCATTTCATCGCTTCCATATAATCCGGGTCATGATTTTTTGCCGCATAACGTCTCACACAGTCCAACAGATGAATACCATCCGAAGCCTCACCTTTTTGAAAATTCTGGATCGAGGGAAAAATAAGTGCTTTCTCCGTTTCATTTAATTCTATTTCCTCTGAAAAATCAATCTGTAGACGTTTCTCATGATTGACCATAAAATAAGAAACCCAGTCAAATTTTTTGTAATTTCCCAAGTGTAAATCCGATAACCGGAACATTGCATTTGTCCTCTCTTTCGTTGGAATTTTGTATTGTTTTTAGTATATAACAGAAGAGGGGAAAAAGCAATAGGGGGCAGGTTCCGTATTTTAAGAAAGAAAGTTTCTCCGGCATGGAGCGCTTGCGCTATGTAAATACGCAGTAGTAAGGGCACATAGAAGTGCCAAAATATGCACTTCTATGTGCCTCTTACTAGCGCATTTACAACTCCATTCAGAGAAACTTTCTTTTTTAAAATACTGTAAACCTGCAAAGGTGTAACGGAGGAAGATTTACTCACATGGGCACTCGCGTTATTTAAGTACGTAGTGGCATGGATGTTGAAACTACCAACATCTCATCCCAACGTACTTAAAACCCATGTTCATAAAATCTTCCTTTGTTGAAATACTGCAAGCCTGCAAAGGTGTGTTGGGTGGGAGAAGAGATGTTTTGGTATAGGTACAGAGACTTGGCGTATCGTTTGCCGTATCTTAGTAAAACCATGCCCGACCCGGTTTTACCAAGATACGGAACCGATAACCAATCCCTCTCTTAATACCTCGTATAAACCCGGAATCCATCAGATGCCAGTGAGGAAGCGGTTATCTTGCGATCCCAATGGACAGACGAGTTGTAATTGCCCTCCACGACGGTAATATAACTTGCCTGTTTTGTGAGTACGACGACAGAGTGCGAGTTGCCGATTCGGATATTGTCCCCTACTTTGATCTGGTCAAAAGAGGAATGTGTCTGATACGATTTTTCCGTTCCGAATATGGTATCGCTCAGTTTTGCCGCAAAACCATAGCATCCATATCCATTACCAAAGCGTGGGGAGTAATAGTAGTAGCTGTTGGTCAGCGGCATACCCTCCGGATAGGTGCTGCGTAGGGAATTTAGGATGTTGTAAGCGGTTTCCTCTGTCACTGTGCCGGATGTGGATGGAGCTGCGGTTTCCGATGGGAGTGGTGTCTGTGAAGTTTCCGGTTTTTGCGAGACGATTGGGCGTTGCGATATCACCGGACGCTGGGTGGTTGTCGGCCATTGCACCGCTGTCGGTCTTTGCGTTACTGCGGGAAATTGTGACGCAGTTGGTCTTTGGGTAGTCGCAGGCGGTTGTGTTATTGCTGGCCGTTGTGTCGTTGCCGGGGCTGATGTTATGGCGGGGGTATTTGCCGAAGTCCCATTGGAGCCAGTCTCTTTCTTTACGGTTACTTTACAGACAAATTTTTTCGACCTTATTTTTGCTGTGATTTTGGCGGTTCCTGTTTTTTTGGCAGTTACTTTTCCGTTTTTATTTACTGTTGCCACTTTTTTGTTGGATGATTTCCATGTGACTTTACCGGAGATGCCTTTTACTTTTAGTTTGTAACAGGTTCCTTTGGATACCGTGAGTTTCTTTTTGCTGATCTTAGCAGATGCAGCATTGCTGTCAGTTCCGGGCATCAAAGATGCGATAAGCGAAAAAGCAAGTACTCCTGTTGTGAATCTTCTTTTTGTTTGTATATTCATTGTGATCATTCCTTTCTGTTTGCGCTGAACAAGTCGTGTATTTCCTGTTCGCCAGCCCATTATAGCATAAAAAATTACAAAAGTGTTACGAATTTGTTAATTGCATAATATTACCAGAAGTTTTTGCTGCTTCTTGCGCTTCTGAAATACCTGTGTTATGATTAAAAATATCATAGCTTTGCCGGGGTATGTGGCGGAGGAAGGACATGGAGTTGCCGGAGATCATAGAAAAGTTTTTAATGGAATATCTGGAATATCATGGGAAAATCAGCGACAATACGAAGAGAAAACGGGAGGAAAGATGAAACAGAGATTTACAGACCTTGCAAATACTTGCTATCAGAAGGGGCATTATACCTTTTCACACTTCTTGTCGCCTGCTGAGATTGACGAGTTTTATCAAATTCAGAATGAAATTGCCTTTGTGCCTTATAAATTGTATGGCGGGAGTGCCTATTCGGAGCGGCAGATTCTCCGGTTTGGGGATGAAGAGATGTTAGGCTATGACGAACCGTTTCCGGTCAGTTGTATCCATTGCCGCCCGGCTGCTCCGAAGTTTGCAGAAAAAACCGGACACAGGGATATTCTTGGAGCACTGATGAATCTCGGGATCGAGCGTGATGTGATCGGAGATATCTGGCTCAAGGAGAAAGAGAGTTACTTCTTTTGCATGGAGAGTATGAAGGATTACATCTGCGATAATCTTACCAAAGTCCGTCATACAAATGTGGTCTGCGAGGAGATTCACGAACTTCCGGAAGAATTTAAGCCGGAATTGAAAAGGGAAGAATATATTATTGCCTCGGAGAGATGCGATGCATTGGTGGCAAAGATTTATAATCTTTCCCGGGGAAAATGCATCCCGTTGTTTCGCGAAAAGAAAGTCTTTGTAAACAGCAGGCAGTATGAAAATAATAGCGGAATATTAAAAGACGGTGATGTAGTCAGCGTGAGGGGACATGGAAAATTTATATACCGGGGCGTCAGCCGGGAGACGAAAAAAGGGAGACTTACGGTATCAATAGAAAAATACGCCCAGAACTGATCATGGGCAAATGGAGAAAGAGATGGAGCAGAAAGAAAAGATAAGAAGGATCGTCATGCTTGCTCTGGCGGGCGTGATGGTTTTGATCCTGATATTTGGAAAAAATGAAAACCAGCCGGAAGAAAATTCTACAAACGTAGAAAAAGTGCCGCAAACCACAGCAACAAATACGGGGACGGCGATTTTGACAGCACCAGAGCCGACAGAGAATCCGGAGGACAATGTCTATTCGTTTTTACAAGGGCCGAAGTCATGGAAGGAGAGGCGTCCGTGGTCTGGAAAATGGGGGAAGGAATATCATGATGGTTCTTCATTTGGAGCTTTTGGATGCGGTTTTTGCTGCATGGCAAATATTTATTCTACAACGACAGAATACAAATGCTCTCCGCTTGATATTTATGAGTATTCCAAAAAGAAAACATTATATGGCGGGGGCGGGGCGATCTCATGGCAGTTGATGCGAAAAACGATGACAGACATCGGGTTTTCGGTCGAACTCGGCGAAAAGCCATCGACGTATGCTCAGTTCCGTGAAACAGCCAGCCAGTCACAGGCTTTGCTTGTGCTCGTTTCCAGTTACGATGATGATTCGTATTGGAAAAATACGCCGGGGCATTATGTGACGCTGTTTTTATATGATGATGGCGTGCAGGATGCATTTCTTACAGACTCGGGTGATCCGAAGCATAACCGCCAGAGGATTCCCCTTAAGACAATATACAAGGCATTGAAGACAAGCAGTGATTTCCAGTATATGTCTGTTTTATCATATGATGAGAAACAGGATAACTGGAAGCATAAAGAAATCAATGGTACATGGGTAAGGCCTGAATCTGGTGTGGATTGAGGTTTTAAAAATAAAGATTGATACTTGAATGGGAGTATAGTATAATATAGTAAAGGTGTATTTAAACGGTAGCGGTTCGTCTCTCACTCGTATTTACATACGAAACTTCCTGCAATTTGGGGGTGTTGCCTATGGGAAAATACAGGAGAGGAAATCACTTTGAGATGGTTGAACTAATCTTGAAAATTGCTGGCATAATAGTATCTGCAATAGGTACTGTTGTAAAAGCGATTGATTTAATAGATAAATTTAAGCATCAAAAAAGCAACCGCCGCACGCCAAAGTAGTGGTTGCTTTTTTTGATAGTAACTGATAACAGAGGCGAACCGTTGCTATAGGTACACCTTTTGCTAACAAATATTATAGCATATCAAAAATCATTTGTAAATAAAATTATATCAATTTTATGGAAAAATGTTGAAAGGATAATGAGGAGATTGTATAATCATAGAAACACCATGTTATATTTTCTACGGAAAGGACAGATACGATGAAATTTGTGATTCAGCGGGTAGCGCATGCTTCGGTGACGATCGACGGAGAGACAAAAGGAAAGATCAGAACAGGATTTTTAGTTCTTATTGGAATCGGAAAAGGGGACGATGAGAGCATTGCGGATAAGCTTGTCCGCAAACTGGTCGGTATGCGCATTTTTGAGGATGAAAATGGAAAGACAAATCTGGGGCTTAAGGATGTGAATGGGGAACTACTCCTTATTTCACAATTTACGTTGTATGCGGACTGCCGGAAAGGAAACCGTCCTTCTTTTACAGAAGCCGGGGCGCCAGAGGAGGCAGAGCGTTTGTATGAATATATCATTGCCCGCTGCAAAGAGGAAATTCCGGTTGTGGAGACCGGAGAGTTTGGGGCAGATATGAAGGTGGAACTTATGAATGATGGGCCATTTACGGTCATACTGGACAGTGAGGAGGTTTGTGGGAAGTGAGGAAAAACAGTTTTGGCGCATGGGGAGTGATTATGGCAGTATCGTTGGCTGTCGGTCTGTTATCCGGCTGTGGCGGCGAATATGACACGTCATTTCATGGTGGGACAGAGAATGTCTCTGGCGCAGCAATCCATGTTACGGGACAGGCGGTATCTGGTCAAGCAGTAGATAGTCAGCCGGTCTCTGGTTCTCCGGTTTCAGCCAGAGAGGAAAATACAGAACAATATCGTTTTTGCAATAAAACGCATCTGTATTACTGTGATTATGATGAAGGCGATTCTTTTCTGGTAGAGCGTAGTTTGGAGGATTCCTCTGAGCGGAAAATATTTATTAAAAATTTTGAGAAAGTTTGTTATGTGGACGATAACTGGGTGTATTATGTGAAATGGGAAAAAGCAGACGCAGATGATGAGAAACGGTATAGTTATGACCAGTTGTGGCGGGCGCCGATCCACGAAAAAGAGGGTGAGAGAACACTGGCTGAAAAAGAGGGAGAACGGATCTTTACGGAAAAATCCGGAATAGGTGACAGCACGTACGATTATTCATGGCAAAATTTTTATTGTGACGGGCGTTATATATTGTATATTACAACAGATAATTATACTCTGAAAGAATATGATTTAAAGAAGCGAGAGTACATAAAGCCATCCGGGAGAAAGAGTCTGGGGATCGCGAGCATCGGTACGATCTGGGGAAAGACAGGAATTGTCAGTTTTAGTACAAATGGCGAGGGGATGTATCGTTTGGATCTGGATACCGGAGAGCTGGGCCGGATCACGGATTCACGGGTATTTGAAGAAAACGTAGTGGGGACAGAAGATGATGTGTTTTATCAGGAAGGTTTTGATGAAACCTATGCGGTATGGCAGTATCATATAGAGGATGGCAGCAAACAGAAAATCCTTGTGCCGGAACAGTTGAAAGAGAAATTGGAAGAAGAACAGCTGATGGATTTTTCCAAAGGGAAAGAACATTCGTATTATGTGTCGGAGATGTTTATCCGGAACAACAGTCTGTACTATCAGGTATCTTTGTCGTGGATGGAGGGCGAGACGGAATATCAGGATTATGCGATATTCCGTGTGGGACTAGATAAAACGGACGAGCTTATTTATGAAAAAGGGCTTTCAGAAGTGTTAAAAAATCCAGCGGAAAACCAAAAAGCATTTCACAAGGAAAGTTGGGTTCCCGGTGGCGCTCCGGAGAGCGAGAATATCATTTACCGAAGCCGCGGGGGAGTGGTAATGATGACAGAGGAGAGTGCGTATTGTGTTCTTTATAATCCGCAGGAGGGCAAAAACCGGCTGGGGTGCTATGACTTTGACAGTGGGCAGATGAAATACATTACAAAAAAGGATGTAGAGTTTGAGCCGATGATGTGCCGGTATGGAGATGTATTATTTGCCGGGGGATACCAATGGGGGATTTTTCGTTTCCTTCCAAATAATGAGGAATTATCACTATGAGACAATTATTAAAACAATACTTTGGTTACGATGATTTTCGTCCGGGGCAGGAAAAACTCATCACAGAAATCCTTTCTGGCAGGGATGTGCTTGGGAGCATGCCGGCTGGTGCCGGAAAATCAATCTGCTATCAGCTTCCGGCGTTGAAATTTGAAGGAGTTACGCTTGTGGTCTCCCCGCTGACCGAGGCGGCGAAAGAACAGGCAGTTGCGTTAAATGAGCAAGGGGTTCATGCGGCTTATATCAATGATTCCCTGAGTGAAGAGCAGATTTGTATGGTGTATGAGAAGGCGGAGAAAGGAGTCTGCAAAATTATTTATATTGAGCCGGAGAGGCTGGATACGGAAAGATTCCGGGAATTTGCAGAAAAGACAGACATTTCCCTTGTGGCTGTTGAGGAGGCTCATTGTGTTTCCCGGTGGGGACAGGATTTCCGGCGGGACTATCTGAATATTGCGGTATTTATGCAGAACATGCAGGAGGCAAAACGACGTCCGGTACTCTGCGCATTTACTGTTGCAGCGACAAAAGAAGTCAGGGAAGATATCGTCCGTATGCTTGGCTTGCAAAGACCGGAGGTTCTCGTGACCGGGTTTGACCGGACAAATCTTTATTTTTCGGTGAATCCGGTTGAGGACAAAAAGAAGGAGCTTTTGCAATATGTAAAGGAAAGGGACGGGCAGAGCGGTATCATTTACTGTAATACGGAGAAGCAGGTGGAGGAGGTCTATAAGCTTCTTTTGGAAAATGACATATTTGCAGCGGAGTACCATGCCGAAATGAATGATCGTGACAGAGAGGCGAGTCAGGAAGATTTTATCTGTGACAGGAAACGAGTTATCGCGGCGACCAATGCATTCGGAGGAGGAATCGACAAGCCGGATATCCGGTATGTCCTGCATTATAATATGCCGCAGAGCATCGAGGATTATTATGAGGAGGCAGGACGGGCCGGCATGGACGGTGCAGAGGCAGAGTGTATGCTGTTTTATTCTCCCGAAGATGTGGCTATAAACCGTGCTTTGATCGAAAAGAAAGAGACCGGGCGGAAAATGGATGAGCGGGAGAGAAAACAGATTTTGGAGTATGACCGGAGAAAGCTTAGGGCGATGACTTTTTATGGGACGACAAAAGACTGTCTCCGGCAGTATATCCTGAATTATCTCGGAGAGACTACAGAAGTAGAATGCAAAAAATGCGCAAACTGCAATGCGGATTTTGAGAGGCATGATGTGACGGGGATCGCGAAAAATATCGTAAACTGTGTGTATGAACTGCGGCGCTGTTTTGGAGTCAGTACGATCATTGGCGTCTTGCGGGGAAGTAAGAAAAAAGATATTTTGAACCGGGGATTTACTAGATTCCGGTCTTATGGGAAGCTGTCGGCGTATCCGGAAGCTACGATCCGGCAGGTCATCGACGCTATGGTTCAGGAGGAGCTTTTACTCCAGACGCCCGATAAATATCCGGTACTCCGACTTGGCCCGGATTATGCGAGACTGAATGATCCGGATTTTGGAATCTATATTAAGAGTGAGGCAAGAAAGAAATGGGTTCGGAAGAACCGAAACGACTCGTCAAAATAAGGTTGTAGCTGAATTTGACAGAACCCTGCCCTCATGCTATAATACTATGCAATAACACAATCTTCAGGGCGAGGTGCAATTCCTCACCGGCGGTAAAGCCCGCGACCGGTATATGGCGGAGGTTCCATATACTGCTGATTTGGTGAAATTCCAAAGCCGACAGTATAGTCTGGATGAGAGAAGATCGGATTGATTTTTTTGTATGATTTGATTTTATGACCCCGGGGATCGTTTCTGGGGTCTTTTCATTTCCGAACCTGATGGTGGGCTGTGTTGTGGCAAAGGATAGAAAGCAAGGAGAACGTTATGGATCAGCACGAAATGTATATGAAGCACGCGCTTGCGCTTGCGGAGTCCGCGATGGGGCATACTTCCCCGAACCCGATGGTAGGCTGTGTTGTGGTAAAAGATGGAAAGATCGTGGCGGAGGGATGCCACGAACGGTATGGGGAATTTCATGCGGAGAGAAATGCGCTGACAAGATGTACCGAAGATGTGAGCGGCGCTGCGATGTACGTTACACTGGAACCATGCTGCCACACCGGAAAGACGCCGCCTTGTACCGATATCATCATCGAAAGAAAAATCGGCAAAGTATATGTCGGGGCGATGGATCCCAATCCGAAAGTAGCCGGAAATGGTGTGCGGATACTTAAGGAGCATGGGATCGAGGTAGAGACCGGCATACTAGAGGAGGACTGTCTCCGCTTAAATGAAATTTTCTTTTATTATATCTGTACCGGCATTCCATTTGTTGCGATGAAATATGCGATGACGCTGGATGGAAAGATCGCCTGCTTTACCGGAGATTCAAAATGGGTGACAGGAGAAAAAGCGAGGGAACATGTACATGTCCTGCGCAAAAAATATTCTGCGATCATGGCGGGGGTAGATACGGTCATCGCAGATGATCCGATGTTAAACTGCCGCATCGAGGAGGGCGTAGATCCCGTTCGAGTTATTTGTGACTCCCATCTCAGGCTTCCGCCGGAGAGCCGGCTTGTAAAAAGTGCAGATCGGATACGGACGATCGTGGCTTATGCCGAGGGCGCAGATGAGGATGCAAAGAAAAGATTAGAGACTACGGGCGTAGAATTATTAAAAATAGAAAATGAAGAACAGGTTTCTCTGCCCCGGCTCTTTGAGGAATTGGGGAAAAGAAAGATTGACAGCGTTCTCGTGGAGGGCGGCGGAACACTTCATGGTTCTCTTCTTGCTTCGGGATGCGTGAACCGGGTGTATGCCTACATTGCCCCTAAGCTTGTCGGGGGATGCGAGGCGAAGTCGCCGGTCGGGGGGAGAGGAATCGAGCGGATGGCAGATGCCAAAGGGCTTTCTGACATAGAAATCCTTTCTCTGGGGGAGGATATATGTATGACAGGCAGGATGGAGGCGCAGGGATGTTTACGGGAATCATAGAAGAGATCGGAACGATCGATTCTGTCCGGAAGGGCAGCCAGTCGGCGGTGCTTGGGATTCGGTGCAGCAAAGTACTTGAGGGTACGAAAACCGGGGACAGTATTGCAGTCAACGGCGTCTGCCTGACTGTGACAGGAATGAGTGGAAGCGGATATACAGCCGATGTCATGGCGGAGACGATGGCACGAAGTTCGCTCGGACAGCTTTCAAGGGGAGACCGGGTAAATCTGGAGCGGGCGATGGCTGCGGACGGAAGATTTGGCGGCCATATGGTGGCGGGCCACATTGACGGAACCGGAACCATAAAGGACATACGGAGGGACGAGACCGCAGTCTGGTATACGATCGGAGCCGGCGGGCATATTTTACGATATGTGGTAGAAAAAGGTTCGATTGCAATCGATGGCATCAGCCTGACCGTAGCAGGTGTGACGGATTCGGAGCTGACCGTTTCTGTTATTCCGCATACGCAGGGCCAGACCAATCTGTCAGACCGGAGAGCCGGGGATACCGTGAATCTGGAATGTGACGTCGTCGGGAAATATATTGAAAAATTGTGTATGCCAGATAAAAATTCTACGAATGTAGAAAATCATAAACTTTCCGAGGAGTTTTTGATGGAAAACGGATTTTTATAAATTCTTATTTATTGCTTATAAAAAGCGGCGAATGGAGGTAACAATGGCTGACAAAGAACAGTTTGGGAAATTAGAACAGGCATTACAGGATCTTCGCGATGGAAAACTGATCCTTGTGATCGATGATCCGGAGCGGGAAAATGAGGGCGACCTGATCTGTGCGGCAGAACATGCAAGCCCGGAAAATGTAAATATTATGGCGAGTCTTGCTAAGGGCTTGATCTGTATGCCAATGAGTAAAGAAATGTGTGAGAGGCTCGGACTGTCCCAGATGGTGGAGGTAAACACTGACAATCATGCGACTGCATTTACGGTATCGATCGACCATGTCGAGACGACGACAGGGATTTCTGCGTTCGAGCGGTCATTTACAGCGATGCAGACCGTTGAGGATGATGCAAAGCCAGAGGATTTCCGCAGGCCGGGGCATATGTTTCCGTTAGAGGCACGAGAGGGGGGCGTACTCAAACGTGCCGGACATACAGAGGCCACAGTAGACCTGATGAAACTTGCCGGGCTGAAAGAATGCGGTCTGTGCTGCGAGATCATGCGGGAAGATGGGACGATGATGAGGACGACGGAACTTCTCGAATTTGCAAAAGAGCATGGTTTTACGGTGATCACGGTCGAAGAAATCATACGTAAGAGATTGGAAAAAGAAAGTCTTGTGGAAAAAGAGGCAGAGGCAAAGCTTCCGACAAAATATGGAAATTTTACGATGCACGGCTATGAAAATAAATTGAATGGAGAACACCATGTAGCACTCACGATGGGGGATGTATCGGATGGAAAGCCGGTGCTGTGCCGGGTTCATTCGGAGTGCCTGACCGGTGATGTATTTGGATCAAACCGGTGTGACTGCGGGGAACAGCTCGAGAGTGCTATGAAGATGATCGCCAAAGAGGGGCGGGGCATTCTCCTCTATATGCGTCAGGAGGGACGCGGTATCGGCCTGATCAACAAATTAAAGGCATATGAGCTTCAGGAACAGGGATATGACACGGTAGAGGCAAATATCAAACTCGGGTTTGCCCCTGACCTGCGCGAGTATGGAATCGGTGCGCAGATCCTTTATGACCTCGGGGTGAAAAAACTGAGGCTTCTCACGAACAACCCGACGAAGATCGCGGGCTTAAGCGGTTATGGGATCAGTATCGAGGAGCGTGTGCCAATCCAGATTGAGCCGAGGCGAGAAGATTTTAAATATCTTCTCACCAAGCAGGAAAAGATGCAGCATATGACAAATTATAAAAAGTAAATCAAAGTTAAATTCAGAGTAAATGCGCCGGAGGGCAGCAGAATGGAGGAAGAGTATGAGAGTATTAGAAGGAAAAGTAGTTGGAAATGGCATGAAGGTTGGTATTGTGGCAGCGAGGTTTAACGAATTTATCGTATCGAAGCTGATTGACGGTGCCGAGGATGCCTTAAAGCGGCATGATGTGGACACAGAAAATAATGTGGATCTTGCATGGGTGCCGGGGTCGTTTGAGATTCCGGTTGTTGCACAGAAAATGGCAGAGAGCGGAAAGTACGATGCGGTGATCTGTCTCGGTGCAGTGATCAAAGGCTCCACCTCCCATTATGATTATGTGTGCGCCGAGGTGAGCAAGGGAGTAGCGGCAGTGGGCCTCAAAACCGGAGTGCCGACGATATTTGGCATCCTCACTACGGACAACATCGAGCAGGCGATTGAGCGTGCCGGGACAAAAGCGGGAAATAAGGGTTACGATGCGGCAACGTCAGCGATCGAGATGGTAAATCTTATGAAGGAGTTTTAAAGCTGCTCCGGAAGAGGGAAAAAGATGATTGGAGAGATCAAAGATGATGACCATATTATATCCGCTTTATGGAAATTTATATGTAAATATGACAAACCGCTGTCCCTGCGCCTGTACGTTCTGTCTCCGGAATAATGGGGACGAACTGAATGGCTCCGGAAATCTGTGGCTTGACAGGGAGCCATCTGTCGAAGAGGTGAAAAAGGAATTTGACCGCTTCCCGCCGGAGAGTTATCAGGATCTTGTGTTCTGCGGTTACGGAGAGCCGACGGAACGCCTCGAAGATGTTTTAGAGGTCGCACAGTTTGTCAAAGAAAAGTTTGGCAAGAAAATCCGCATCAATACAAACGGTCTGGCAGACCTCATTCACGGAAAAGACGTGGCTTCGATGTTTGCCGGAAAGATCGACGAGGTATCGATCAGCTTGAATACGCCGGATCCGGAGGAGTATTTGAATTTGACGAGAAGCCGGTTTGGCAAGGGGTCGTTTGAGGCGATGCTTAAATTTGCAAAGGACGTGAAGGCTTATGTACCGAAAGTCACGATGACAACGGTGGCGACTACGATTTCCAAAGAGCAGGAGGAGGAGTGCAGAAAAATCTGTGAAGGGATCGGAGTTACGTACCGGATCCGTGCTTTTGAGGGGTAGTCATGTGTCGAAGAAAGGGAGGAAGAATGGAAACAGCCACAAGACGTTTTGTGCGTCCGGAACATATGAACCATCACCAGAGCTTGTATGCGGGGTATATATCCGAGTGGATCACGGAGGCGGCTTTTGTCGCTGTGGCAAAACTGCTTGGCCGCACAGATCATGTGGTGCTTGCGGGGATCAATGAGATACGTGTGGTAAAGCCGGTGCGAAGCGGTACGGTTCTGGAATTGCAGTATGAAGTGAAAAAATACGGGACTACAAGTGTAGAATTTTTCGTAACGGGAAGTGACCTGCTGACCGGTGGCAAACATTTTTATGGATCAGTAGTCTTTGTGACGGTAGACGACGAGGGGAATAAAACACCGCATGGACTAGACGATACCAAGTCGTTTCGCATAGGATGCAGAAAAGAGGGATGCAATGGAAATTAAGGAAATACAAAAAAAGACACAGGAAATCTGTGACAATATGGAAAAGGTGATCGTGGGAAAACGGGATGTGATCGAATATGTGCTTGCGGCATTTCTCGCAGGGGGACATGTGCTTTTGGAGGATGTTCCCGGAACCGGGAAAACGATGTTGGCGAAAAGCCTTGCTGCGTCTTTCGGGATGAAGTTTAAGCGGGTACAGTTTACGCCGGATCTGCTTCCCTCTGATGTGACAGGAATTTATTATTTTAACCAAAAAACAGGTGAGTTTGAGTTCCGGCCCGGCGGGGTGTTCAGCAATATCCTGCTTGCAGATGAGATCAACCGCGCCACGCCGAGGACGCAGTCCAGCCTTTTAGAGTGTATGGAGGAAAAACAGGTTACAGTCGATGGAGAGACGATGCCGGCGGGAAATCCGTTTTTTGTCATAGCGACCCAGAACCCGGTTGAAACCAGTGGAACATTTCCATTGCCCGAGGCGGAACTTGACCGCTTCATGATGAAACTTTCGATGGGATACCCGGATGAAGCCAGTGAGAGGGAGATTTTGTCCCGTTTTACAGAGAATGGTGAGGTGCTTGACACGCTTACTGCGGTATGCGGCAGTGAGGAATTTTTGGATATGCAGAAATCCTGTGAAAAGGTGACGGTACACGAACTGATCCTCCAGTATGTGCTTGACATTGCAAGGCGGAGCCGGGAGGAACGCAACATCGCAATGGGAGTGAGTCCGCGTGGCGCGATCGCACTTGTAAAGACAGCCAGATGTTATGCTGCCATTCGCGGAAAGAATTTCGTCACACCGGAGATGATCAAGCGGCTTGCTCCGGCAGTTTTTGCTCACCGTTTGATCTTAGCTGATTCTTTTGGTTCAAGGAAACTGCCGCAGGAGTATATTGAGGACATACTTGGTGAAATAAAAGCACCGACGGAGGATGCATTTGGATCATGATAGTGATGATATTTGCAGCCATTCTGGTTACGTTGATCTGTTTTGGCGTGACCGTCATAATGGGAATCAAATATGAGCGTAGATGGATGAAGAATCTCAGCGTCGATGTGTCGTTTTCGGAGGAACAGGCGGGAGAGGGGGATTCTCTCTGGCTTTATGAGACCATAACGAATGAAAAGGACATGATTTTACCGGCATTGTGTGTGAAATTTAAAACATCCCGCTATTTGAAATTTGAAGATATGGACGGTGGCTCTGTGTCGGATTACTTTTACCGGAATGATGTAATCAGTGTCAGGGGCTTTGAACAGGTGCGCCGGAAGTTGAAACTGACCTGTACCAGAAGAGGTGAGTATTCCATCGACGAGGTGGAGTTTGTGGGAAATGATTATTTTCTCCGGCGCAAATATATCGAGAAAAAAGAGGTCGATGCAAAGCTGACTGTCTACCCTTCCCTAGTCAGCGTAGAGAGGATTTTACCGATATTCCAGAAAAGTTATGGTGAAATGTCGACAAACAGCCCTTTATTTGAAGATCCGTTTGAATATATTGGTGTGAGGGATTATATGCCGGGAGATACGATGAACCGGATCAACTGGAAAGCTTCGGCAAAGACCGGGAAATGGCAGGTCAGGACGAGTGCCTACACAGCGTCCGAACCGGCAGTTATTTTGTTGAATCTGGAATCACCGGGGACATTTACGAATCATGCGGCGATGGAGGAAAATATCCGGATCGCCTGTTCCCTGATCGGTTATCTGGATGCGGAAGGGTTTGCGACCACGCTCATAACAAATGGGACAGAGCGGGGATGCCTGAGTGGAAATGGAAGAGAGCATATCGCACGGGTGAGGGCGCATCTTTCCATGATTTCGTACGATACGCTGAATTGCACCGGTGCAGAAATGCTCCGGAAAGAAAGCCAGACACTCCGCATCAATGACCATGTGTTTTTCCTGTCTGCGGCCGGAAAGGATAAAATACGGGAGGAACTTATAAAAATCACGGAACGCGGAATTTCCTTCACATGGGTTGCTCCGGTATTTGGTGGGGAAGATGATATGGGAGAACTTCCGCCGGTATTGGAGAAATGTATTTTCCGGTGGAAGGGTTGATATTAGCTCGGATGAATGGCGGGGTAGGGGAAATCAGCACTGCCGGAAAATTTATGTTCGGAGATAAGGAGGAGAGTATGGATTACAGGCACCGGTATCAGATCATCGTATTTCTTTATCATTACCTGTGTGCGGTTTGCTTTCTTGTGGTCAGTGCGCTTGCTGCCGACAGTACGGTAAGAGCGTATCTTATCTTTGTGATCGCAATGGCGCTCTGCTATTTTATCGCCAATTTTAAACTGGGGCATAAAAAGAAAACGGAAAAAGACCCAGACCGGGAGAAGCACTGCCATATGACAGTGTTTGGTGCAGTGTTAGCGGTGGCTGCTTTTTTTCAGGCAGATGATTTTATGGAGGAAAAGGGCTTGGCGTTTGTTTTGGGCGAACTGCTTTTCTTTGTGCTGATTCTGGGAATTACCGCTGTGTATATTTATGCAGATTATTTCCGGGAAAAGTATTTGACGATGTATGCGAATCCGTGCGTGGGAAAAGAAACGATTCGCCGGTTTGAAAAAAATACCGGTTATGCGCTCAAGCGTGTATTTATCGCATGGGGGTTAGGAATGCTGCTGTTGTTTTTGGTCGTCTCCTCAATATCGACTACAGATGTAGAACGAACTTCCCAAAGACAGCAGACAGAAGAACCAGTCAGAAAGGCAAAAACGGATAAATTAAAAAAGGAACGCCAGCAAGACATTGAAAAAAAGGAAAAGGAAGAACGAAGTCCGTTTCAGGAAATGCTTCTTCGCATCCTCATGCTTGTGATGCAGGTGTTTCTCGGACTGCTCTTTATCGTTGGTGTTGCGACCGTTCTCTTTTTCCTGTTAAAAAAATTTTTTGCGATCCGTCTGCCGCAGTTTAGCCGGGTGGAAAAGAGCAGGGTGAGGCAGACGGTGGGAACCGATGAATATATTCCGTTACGTCCTGTCCTCCGGCGCAAAGAGGAATTTCCGGGAGATCCAAACGGAAAGATCCGGAGAAGCTTCACCCGTTATATGAAAAAGAAATCCGGCGGGCAGGTGGATGTAAGCCTTACGCCGGAGGAGATGGCAGAGGCGTATCTGGCCGGGGAGGGTGGAAATGTAACAGAGGAGGAGCGTGGAATCGTGGAACTGTACGAGAAGGCGAGGTACAGCGGAGAGAGCTGCTCGGAAGAGGAAGCGGAGAGAATGAGAAGTTCGACAATTCATACTTGAAATTCCGGAGAGTGTGTGCTAAGATAAGGACACGATCAAATAAATACCAAACAAGTCCATCCTTTGCCGCCGGGTAAAGGGTTTCAGACATCAGATTTCATATCGTCAGGCCATAGAAGATATGAATGCTGATGTCTTTTTTTGAGGAGAAAGAAAATGAAAAATGCGGAATATATGAAAAATTTCATAAAATATTCTTCCCTGAATGTAATGGGGATGCTTGGCCTGTCCTGTTATATCCTTGCCGATACATTTTTTGTGGCAAAGGGACTCGGTGCAGATGGGCTTGCCGCCCTGAATCTTGCGATTCCGGTATACAGTTTTGTACACGGAACCGGCTTGATGCTTGGTATGGGAGGTGCGTCGTGGTATTCGATCTTAAGGGGACAGGGAAAGAAGAGGGAAGGAAATGTTGTGTTCACACACACGATGTTTCTGGTCATTTTTGCGGCGATGTTGTTTTGCAGTATCGGGATATTCTGTCCGGAGGGACTGACCCGGCTCTTAGGGGCGGAGGGAGCAGTTTTTGGGATGAGTTGTATTTATTTAAAGGTCATTCTTCTTTTTGCACCGCTTTTTCTGCTCAATGATGTTTTGTTATGTTTTGTTCGGAATGACGGAGCGCCGCAGCTTGCAATGGCGGCGATGCTGACAGGAAGTTTTTCCAATATTTTATTGGATTATGTATTTATTTTTCCTCTGGGGCTAGGGATTTTTGGCGCAGTACTTGCCACGGGGCTTGCGCCGGTCATCAGTATGCTTGTGTTGTCACCCTTTTTTATACGGAAAAAGAATCATTTTCACTTTCGGAGTTCAAATAAAAGCTTCTACAAATGTAGAACAATAGCGGCGATAGGACTTTCCGCTCTGGTTACAGAAGTATCTTCCGGGTTGGTGATCATTTTGTTTAACCGAATCATACTGGAGCTTGAGGGGAATCTGGGAGTGGCGGCTTATGGTGTGATCGCTAATTTGTCTCTTGTGGTGCTGTCTGTCTATACCGGAATTGCGCAGGGGATTCAGCCGCTTTTGAGCCGTTATCATGGATTGGGGAAAAATGAGGGTGTGCGGACGGTTCTCCGATATGCGGTGAGAGCGGCAGTTCTTTTGTCAGTACTTCTGTATGTATGCATTTTCTTTCAAGCGGATCAGATTGCAAGGATATTTAACCGGGAAGAGGAGCCGGCATTGCAGTCGATTGCAGTCTATGGCATGAAAATTTATTTTACTGCCTGCTTTTTTGCCGCAATAAATATTATTTTTTCGGTCTATTATGCGGCGGTAAAGTGCGCAAAAACCGCAGGATTTATTTCAATCCTGCGGGGGCTTGTTCTTATTGTGCCGATGGCATTTCTTCTAGCGGCTGTCTGGGATATGACCGGACTTTGGCTTGCCTTTCCGCTGACGGAAATGCTCGTGATGGCAATCGCCTTGTGGATGTACCGGAAATACCGCAAGAAAATTTAGTAACGTATATCCTTCAGGATATCACAGAAATCAAATGTGGAGAAATAATCCTGCGGGGTTTCTCCGCGCCGGATCATCTGGACGCTGCCATCCTCTTTCAAAAGAAGCTCCGGTGATTTGAGTTTTCCATTGTAGTTATATCCCATCGCATAGCCATGCGCCCCGGTATCATGGATCACGAGATAGTCTCCAATGTCGATCTTTGGCAGCATGCGGTCTACAGCAAATTTATCGTTATTTTCACAGAGGGAACCGGTCACATCGTATTTGTGGCTGCATGGTTCATTTTCTTTGCCGAGTACCGTGATGTGGTGGTAGGCACCGTATATCGCCGGCCGCATGAGATCGCAGGCGCATGTATTGACGCCGATGTATTCTTTATAAATGTGTTTCTGGTGGATGCATTTTGTGACAAGCTGTCCATAAGGCCCAAGCATGAAACGTCCCAATTCGGTAAAGATCGCTACGTCGCCAAGACCGGCGGGAACAAGTATCTTTTCAAATTGTTTGCGGACGCCCTCGCCGATTATTTTTATATTGTTTGGTTCTTTGTCCGGAGTATACGGGATCCCGATTCCGCCGGACAGGTTGATAAATTTGATGCCAGCTCCGGTTTTTTCCTTTAGTTCGACAGCAAGTTCAAATAGGATACCGGCCAGTGTCGGGTAGTATTCATTGGACACAGTATTGCTTGCAATAAAAGCGTGAAGCCCAAAGTTTTTTGCACCAAGTTTCATCAGTTTTTTGTATCCGTCGATGAGCTGTTCTTTTGTAAATCCGTATTTGGCATCGCCGGGGTTGTCCATGATATCTGTGCCAAGTTCAAACGTTCCGCCCGGATTGTAACGGCAGCAGATCGTCTCCGGAATGCCGATGTGTTCAGCGAGAAAATCAATGTGCGTGTAGTCGTCCAGATTGATGTAAGCGCCGAGTTCACTAGCCTTTTTATATTCCTCAACAGGTGTCACATTCGACGAGAACATGATGTCCTCCTTTTGAAATCCTGTCGCTTCTGAGAGCATAAGCTCTGTGAGGGAGGAGCAGTCGACACCGCATCCTTCTTCTTGCAGCAGTTTTAGGATAAATGGATTTGGCATAGCTTTTACAGCAAAATACTCGCGGTAGCCCTTATTCCACGAGAAGGCATCCTTCAAAGCACGTGCATTTTCACGGATGGCTTTTTCATCATAAATATGAAAAGGCGTCGGATAAGTTTTTTCTATTTCTTTCACCTGCGCTAAGGTGATCATTGGTTTTTTCATTCAAATTTCCTCCTATGCTTTGACTTGTACATAAGTAGTATAATGATATTTTTTGCATCTGTCAATCCGTGAATCCTGTTTTTGTGCGGAAGACTGCTTGTTTTCTTGTAAAGCTGCTGTCGTTAAAAAATAATTCCCGTGATCTGGAGAATTGTACTTGACTTAAGTCCGAAATCGGATTATAAAAACAATATGAAAGAGTTTATGGAGAAAATATAAAAATTGATCTGGAGGGAAAAATGAGGATTCAGTTGTCAGAACATTTTACGTATAAAAAATTATTGCGTTTTGTATTTCCATCGATCGTGATGATGATTTTTACATCGATCTACGGAGTGGTGGATGGCCTGTTTGTGTCCAATTATGTGGGAAAAACTTCGTTTGCGGCGGTAAACCTGATCATGCCGCTCATCATGATCTTAAGTGCGCTCGGATTTATGATGGGAACCGGAGGAAGTGCCATCGTTGCCAAAACGATGGGAGAGGGAAAAAAGGAAAAAGCAAATGCGTATTTTTCCATGATGGTCGGCGTGGCGGTCTGCGGAGGCATTTTACTTAGTACACTCGGGTTTCTCTTTATCCGTCCGATCGCTGTCTGGCTCGGGGCAGAGGGGAAAATGCTCGGAGAGTGTGTGCTGTATGGCAGGATCAGTATGATTTCGCTGACTGCATTTATGCTGCAAAATGTGTTCCAGAGTTTTTTTGTGGCGGCGGAAAAACCGCATATGGGACTTGGCGTGACGGTAGCCGCAGGATGTACCAATATGTTTCTGGACTTCCTTTTTGTAGGCGTATTCAGGTGGGGAGTGGCAGGTGCGGCAGGAGCTACGATGGTGAGCGAAATGATCGCCGGCGTCCTTCCACTGATCTATTTTGCCAGAAAAAACAGCAGCCTGCTGAGACTGAAATGGGCGAGATGGGAGTGGAGGATCATTTTGAAAGCATGCACAAATGGTTCTTCCGAGTTGATGACAACGCTTTCTACATCTGTAGTAAATATGCTCTACAATTTTCAGCTTATGCGTTTTGCCGGAGAAAATGGAATAGCGGCTTATGGCGTGATCATGTACGTAAACCTTGTTTTTATTGCCACGTATCTTGGGTATTCCATCGGCAGTGCGCCGATCGTCGGGTTTCATTATGGAGCTGAGGGGCATGACGAATTAAAAAATTTGTTTCAGAAGAGTTTAAAACTGATCGCTGCATGGGGCGCTGCGCTTGTGGCACTGGCGTTTGTTTTGTCCGGCACGCTTGCCGGAATATTTGTCGGATATGATGCGGAATTATTCGCTATGACAGTCCGCGGCTTCCGCCTGTATGCGGTTTCTTTCCTGATCTGTGGCATAAATATTTATGGTTCTGCCTTTTTTACTGCTTTGAATAATGGTGTTATTTCCGCTGCGATCTCGTTCTTGCGGACACTGGTATTCCAATTTGCGGCTGTCCTAATTTTGCCTGAGTTTCTTGGAATTGACGGAATCTGGCTTGCAATCGTTGCAGCAGAGTTACTCGCTATGGCAGTGACCGTTTTGTTCTTTGTCAAAAAGAGGAGGGTTTACCACTATTGAAATTTTTTGAAACATTTTTATGAAAAACTCTGTCTAATGTATGGAAACGCAAAAGAGACAGGAGGTGACGAAGCGTTGAAGAAACTTGTAAAACGGGCGCAGCGTGGGGATGCCGATGCTTTTGTACAGCTTATGGAAGAAAACCGTCAGAGTATGTACAAGACAGCAATCTGCTATGTAAAGAATCCAGAAGATGCGGCGGATGTTATTCAGGATACGATACTGACTGCATTTGAAAAAATCGGAGATTTGCGGGAAGCGGCTTATTTTCGGACTTGGCTGATGCGGATTTTGATCAATAAGTGCAAAGATTTTCTGGATGAGCGCAGTTGGGAGATGGCATTTGAAAATGTTCCGGAGAGGGAAGATGGCGGAGAAAATAACAGCAATCCGATGTTGGAACATATGATTTATGAAGAACTTCTCCAGTCAGTAGAGGAAAAATACCGGGATATCCTTGTCCTGTATTATGTGGAGGGATTTGCGACAAAGGACATCGCGGAAGTTCTTGGCATGAAAGATGCGACAGTGCGCACGAGGCTGAGGCGCGGCAGGGAAAAGCTTGTCCGTGCTTATGAAAGGCAGGCAGAGCGAAAAGGAAGAAGGGTGGACTGTGACAGCATGGGAAAGCCGATATTGATGAAAGGATAGGAGATGATGGTCATGACAGATAAAAAGGTAAAAAAATTATTTGAACAGGAACTTGAGATTCCGGAGGTTGTGTCGGATAAAATGCGGGAAGCGTATCAGCAGATCGGGGCGGATATGGAAAAGGCAGATCAGATTGCCAGAGGACGCCATGTGGGTGGTCATGCGGCAAAGCGGTATTTAAAAGCGGCTTCAATCATGTTATGTTTTCTGGTTGCCGCGACAACAGTCAGTGCAGCCGCAGGTGGTGGGTTTCAAAAACTTTCAAAGCTGTTTGGCGGTGATGTACAGCAGATCCAGCATTCGACGATAAAGCCGGAAGTTTCGACAGCGAAAAATTCATTTAAGAACCTGAAAGTTTCTGTGGAACAGGTGACAGGATCGGAAAAACTTACTTATGTGCTTTTAAAACTCAAACGAACCGATGGAAAAACTTTTGATAAGGATAAGAAATACAGTTTTAAAGGTGTTCGTATGATAGGAGAAAACGATCAGGAAAGGGGTGTTACTGATAGTGGTGCTGAGACATATATTTTGATTCAGGGTGGAGAAGATGAGGGTGATGAATATGATATCACAACCCAGAGTCATTTTATAGATCCGGGTATTATGGTTGAAAATAAAGGGACGGATGAAATTTATCTGGCAGTGGCGTATGCTTATGAACGTACCCATGATGGGAAGAACTATTACCATAGGGGAGAGAAATGTACTCTTCTTTTGGGGAATCTCTGCCAGAAAGGAGAAGACGGTGAGGATCATACGATCATGAAAGGGGAGGTGGAGACGGAGTTTGTATTAGATTATGGAAAGTGTCCAGAAAAGATTGTGGAGCTGAATCAAAAAATCCAACTTCCTAAATGTGGAAGTGATACAAACTATCTTTCGGCTGGGATTTTGAAACGTGTTACCATTACACCATATTATATCCAGTATGAGAGAGAGATGTCTGAAAAAGAGACGGAAGCCCCTACATGGGAGCAGATTTATGTGGAAATGGAAGACGGGAAAATGGTCGGCTATCCAACGGAAAAAGACCGATTTGAGGCAGATGAAAACGACGGTATGGGTGGGTTCGGAGACGGAATACGATATGGCGAAAGTAAGAAAATGCAGATGAAAGATTCTCTTTTGTTCCATGAACTGATCGATGTAGAGCATGTGAAGGCGGTCTGGTTTGGAAAGACGCGGATTGAGGTTGAATAGAGTTCTTTTCTTGACAAAAATTTATATCCAAATTGGAAGGAGAGCCTTGAATTTTGTTTCAGGGTTCTCTCTTTGTCGATTCTGAAACAAATATTATTTGGTAAATATTATTTTTATCTTATCCTCCAAAATACTTGACTTATCTACATCAAATAGTATAATAAAGTTAGGAAGTGGATATTTGGGAAAAAAGAATGTTGTATGGAATGATTACATATCACAGAAAGAACGGTTTGCCGATTTTTTTAACGGTACCATGTTTCAGGGGGAGGAGATTGTCTGTCCGGAGGCGCTCACTGACATGGATTCCAAGCTGTGGCGCAGAAGTCAGGAGAAAGACAGTTATCATGAATATGTAAGGGACAATGTGAAGATGTGGGAATATATGGGGATGAGATATATTCTTAGTCTGGAGCCGGAAGAATCGCCCCATTTCGCTCTGCCGGAAGATGCTTATGATGTGGTGGCTGCCTACAGCGGAAGTCAGGAACTGGAGATTCACAAAGAGGATTGTGGAACAGGAGAGGAGGGATTCGACATGTGTCTTGCAATTCAGGAAATGATCGAAGATGGAAGCTTGGAAGGGATGAGAGAAGGCAGAGAGGAAGGAAGAAGCAAAGGATGGCGGGATGGAATCCGTGCCATGAATGAACTGATACATTGCTTGGTAGCAGAAGGGAGGACAGAAGATCTGCTTCTCTCTTCGCAGGATGCGGCATTCCAGAAGAAACTTATGGAGGAGTATGGAATTTGTAAATCAGGAACAACGTTGTATTAGAAACTCATGTTTTGTGAAATACCACGATATGTTGCAAGCATTTTTACCAAATGTTCCAGTATTCTATTTTAAGATTGGAAATGAACTACCTGAAGAATATACGGAATCAGAGAGTAGGAAAAGTCTTATGGGTGCAAATGCAAAAGCTAAGGCGAATGCTGCTACTGCAATACCAGAGCTGATCCAGATCGCATCTAATCCGGCTTTTGAAGAAAACCGCAAGGAAAAACACAATCAAAATGCTAAATATGGTTGGTACAGGTATGATGTTCGTTTTGCTCTCCCGGTTTATGAAGAAAACATACTCGTCAGATACAACATTTTCCATGCTCGGCTTTTGGTCAACCACGCCGGAAATGGAAGGAAATATTTATATGACATTCTGGCAATAAAGAAATGAGCAAGCCGTAACAAGATGTACGGTGAAAACCCATTTCTCATTATCAATAATAAACCGTTTCTTCTGTTCTGTCAAGTCCTGATTTCGCTTTGTTTTCGCAAGATGCGGTGTTCCAGTATTCTATAAACTTCTTCTTAATAGAATACGGAACTTGTAAAGCAATCCCCCCTAAAATTTACTCCTTGAAAAAAAACTTTCGTTCGATTATAATTTTATTTTGGATGGGTTTTCATGCCCATATTCAAGAAAGAAGAATCAAGCGAATGTTTTTTTTATTTTGGAAAGGATGTAACGGATGGATCAGTACGATGGAAGCCAGATCGTGGTATTGGAAGGACTGGAGGCGGTCAGAAAGCGCCCCGGTATGTATATAGGGAGTACGGGGACAAGAGGTCTTCATCATCTCATATGGGAAATACTTGACAATGGGATTGACGAGCATCTTGCCGGATTCTGCTCAGAAATACATATCACACTTACGAAAGATGGAGGCGTCTCCGTGCAGGACAACGGACGCGGTGTGCCGGTGGATATCCACCCGACGCAAAAGATTCCGACCGTGAGGGTGGTATATACGATACTTCATGCCGGCGGAAAATTCAACAACAGTGTCTATAAAGTTTCCGGCGGACTCCACGGGGTAGGGGCTTCGGTGGTCAATGCACTCTCAAAAAGCATGATCGTCGAGGTGAAAAAAGACGGTAAGATTTACCGCGACGAATATAAAAATGGTGGAAAGCCTGTTGTCAAACTGGAAAAAGGCCTCCTTCCTGTGGCCGGAAAGTGCAATAAAAGCGACACGGGGACAACGGTGACGTTTTATCCGGATGACAACATTTTTGAGACCGTTGAATTTAAGCCAGAGACGATCCGCAAAAAATTAAAAGAAATCGCTTATCTAAATAAAAACCTGAAGATCGTATTTACCGATGAGCACACAGGCGAGACCGTCACATTTCAGGAGGAATTTGGAATCCAGAGTTATATCGGGTATATCAACCGTGACGTTACGCCCTTGCACAAAGATGTCATTTATATCGAAGGAAGCAGCGGCGATATCGAGGTAGAAGTCGCTTTCCAGTATGTAGGTACATTTACTGAGCAGATCAATTCATACTGCAACCGTATCAATGTGACAGACGGTGGAACATTAGTGACCGGTTTTAAGATGGCGCTGACCCGTGTCATGAACCAGTACGCAAGAGAGCTTGGGTTTTTGAAAAATAACGAAGAAAATTATGATGGAAAGGATATTCGGAACGGTCTGGTGGCAATCGTCTCCATCAAACACCCGGATCCGCAGTTTGAGAGCCAGACGAAAAATAAACTGGGAAATACCGATGCCAAAACAGCGGTGGACGATGTGTTCAGTCAAGAGGTGCAGAGGTATTTTGATAAAAATGTCGAGGTGTTGAAAACAATCCTTGAAAACATCCGCAGATCATATAAGGCGAGGACAGCGAGTGATAAGGCAAGAAAATCAGTATTAAAGGAACTGATGAATGTCGATACAAAAAGCAAGCTCGCCGCCTGCTCCTCAAAGAAACCGAAAGAATGTGAAATTTATATCGTCGAGGGAGATTCGGCGGGCGGTACGGTAAAGACAGCCAGAAACCGGAGGACTCAGGCAGTGCTTCCGTTGCGTGGAAAAATCCTCAACGTGGAAAAAGCGCCGCTTGAAAAAATCCTGTTAAATAATGAGATCAAATCCATGATCGCCTCGTTCGGGTGCGGGATTGGGGATAATTTTGACATTACGAAACTGCGCTATGACAAGATCATCATACTGACCGATGCCGATGTCGACGGGGCGCATATCAGCACACTTCTTCTGACGTTCTTTTACCGGTTCATGCCGGAGTTGATTTATCAGGGGAAGGTTTACCGCGGTCTGCCGCCACTTTACAAGGTAGACTATGAAGATACAGAAAAGAAGAAAAAAGTAAAAAAGAGCGAATATCTGTTTAACGATTTTGAACTGGACAAGTTCCGTAAGACAGGGAAAAAGATAAATGCCCTGCAGCGTTATAAGGGCCTCGGAGAGATGGACGACGTTCAGCTCTGGGAGACAACGCTGGATCCGGACAGCCGGATTCTCGCACAGGTATCCATCAGTGATACCGTGGAAGCGGACGAGGTGACGGATATTCTCATGGGAAGCAATGTGCCGCCGAGAAGACAGTTTATCATGGAAGAAGCAAGATATGCCAATATTGATATCTAATAGATAGTGGAGGAAATGTATGAGCCAGCCAAAAGAAAATATAATCCAGTTGGATTTTTCAGAGGAGATGAAGAACTCGTACCGTGACTATGCGGTGAGTGTCATCGTATCCCGCGCCCTGCCGGATGTCCGGGACGGACTGAAACCTGTGCAGAGGAGAATTTTATATGCGATGAAGGAACTAGGGCTTTCGCCGGACAAGCCGCATCGAAAGAGCGCGCGTATCGTCGGTGATACGATGGGTAAGTACCACCCGCACGGTGACAGTTCGATTTATGACGCCCTCGTCCACATGACCGAGGACTACTCCCTGAATGCCCCGCTTGTGGATGGCCACGGAAATTTTGGCTCCATCGACGGAGATGGAGCGGCGGCGATGCGTTATACGGAAGCAAGGCTTTCCACTGCGGCGATGACCATGCTCGAAAATCTGGAAAAGGGCCTTGTAGAATTTGGCCCGAACTTTGATGAGAGCGAAAAAGAACCGCTTGTGCTTCCGGCGATGCTTCCCAATCTTTTGATCAATGGAACGACAGGGATCGCTGTCGGCATGGCGACCAATATCCCTCCGCACAATCCGGGCGAAGTGATCGATGCGGTGATCGCCTGCATGGATCGGCCGGGCATTTCCATACAGAAATTGATGGATTATGTGCCGGCGCCGGATTTCCCGACCGGCGGAATCATTATAAATGCCTCGGAGCTTCCGTCTATTTATGAGAATGGGGAGGGAAGGATCCGGCTTCGCGCCAGAACAGAATTGGAAAAGGGCGAAAACGGACGGACAAATATTGTCATCACCGAAATTCCCTACACGATATCGGGAAATAAAACAAAACTTGTGGAAAATCTTTCTTCCCTTATCAAAGACAAAGTGTTTGAAGAAATCCACGATGTCAGGGACGAGTCCTCCAAAGAGGGAATCCGCATCGTCATCGAGGTAAAAAAGGATCGGGATATCGAAAATCTTCTGAACGGACTTTATAAAAAAACCCAGATGGAAGACACGTATGGCGTCAACCTTCTTGCCATCACGAACGGACAGCCGAAGCAGTTCAACCTGAAAACGGTCATTGAGGAATTTATTCTTTTTCAGGAGGATCTTTACACAAAAGAATACCGCTTTTTGCTGGAAAAAGCGAAAAAGCGTCTGGAGATCGTCGAGGGACTGATGAAGGCGACGGATGCGATTGACCTCATCATTGAAATCCTGCGCGGCAGCTCCTCAGTAAAACAGGCGAAAGCATGTCTGATCGAAGGGATCACCGAGGGGATCAATTTTAAGAGTGCGCAGTCCAAAAAGCAGGCGGCGACGCTTTTGTTTACGGAGGCACAGGCAGACGCTATCCTTGCGATGCCGCTCAGTAAGCTGATCGGACTGGAGATTTTGAAACTCCATGAGGAAAATGATGCCCTGTTGGCCCACATTGCCGAATATGAAAAAGTTCTTTCTAATGTAAAAGAATTATATAAGGTCATCAAGGCAAGGCTCAGGGAGTACAAAAAGCAGTTTGCCAGAGAGCGCCGGACAAAACTGAACGACGTGGTGGCAAAGGCATATGTCGAGGAAGTAAAGATTGAAGATATTTACGTCTGCATCGACCGCTTTGGATACACAAAGTCAATGGACGAAGCGGCATTTTTACGGGCGACGGACGAGGCAAAAAGCGAATATCCTCATATCATAAAAATGAAAAATACGGACAGGATCTGTCTGTTTACGAATAAAGGAAACATGCATCAGGTCAAGGCGGACAAGCTGCCGCGGTGCAAGATCCGGGACAAGGGAACACTGATCCATAATCTGTGTAAGATGGCGAATGACGAAGATGCCATCCTCTATACCGCTTTCGAGGAATTATTTGAATCCATGCTTTTATTTTCTACAAAAAGCGGGTATGTTAAGCTTGTATCGGGCGTGGAGTTTGACACAAACCGCAGTCAGGTGGCGGCGACAAAATTAGATGAAGGGGACGAGGTGACAGGCGTCGCCGCATTGAGTGCCTCCGATGTACTCAGCGGGACAGCGAAAGTGATCCTTCTGACCGAAAAAGGTCTCTCGCTTGGCTTTCCGGTCAGTGAGGTCAGTGAGTTTAAAAAGACGAGCCGGGGCGTGAAGGGTATTGCATTGGAAAAGGGAGACAGCGTAGTTTTCTCTACTGTCGTAGACCAAAATGCAGAAACATTTGAATACAATGGAAAGACGTTGAATGCAAGGCGTGTCAGAAACCGCAAGCGTGCTGCAAAGGGGCAGAAAGCAACTCTCTCATAGAACGAATCACAAAAAATTTTGTTTTGCCTGTTAATCCATTGGTCAAATTGTCCGATACATATTGTAAGAAACGCAAAGAGAGTTTTATTATTTTTATTTTTTAGGTGGTGAATGTTATGAAGATTGATGCATATATGCAGGTGAACCAGATTTATCAGGCGAGCAAGCCGAGAGCTGCTTCCAAATCTCCCAAAGGCGATGAGAGCGACAAATTAGAGATCTCCAGTCTTGGTAAAGATTATCAGGTGGCAAGAAAAGCTTCTTCTGAGGCTTCTGATGTCAGAGAGGATAAAGTAAAAGACATTATGGAGAGAATGAAAGCCGGCACATATAATGTATCTTTGGAAGATGTTGCAGAAAATCTTGCAGAGCGTCTGCTCGGCTGATCGTTAGGAGGATGCCCTTTTGGCAAGTTTGATAGAAGAACTGATCGATACGCTCGACAGGGAGGATCGGCTTTATGCGGATCTGATTCCGATTCAAGAGGAGAAAATTCGGGCGATCGTGGCAAATGATCTGGATGCACTCCGGCGCTTGTCAAATGATGAGCAGAACCTCGTCGATGAGGTGGGAAGCCTTGAGAAAAAGCGTGTGCGGGTGATCAATGATGTTGCAACTGTTCTAGGTAAGGTTTCCGGAACGATGAATCTCGAGCAGATCATCCAGACGCTGAAGAGCCAGCCCAAAGAACAGAAACAACTTCAAGAACTGCATGACAGGCTGCGACGGACCGTGGCGAGACTGCAGGAACTCAATATCCAGAATAAAAAATTATTAAATGAAGCGTTAAAAATGGTAGAATATAATATGAATGTGATAAGAAGTACACGGATGTCTTCGGGAAGCAGTAATTACTCGAGCAGTGCCGCGCAGGTTGATATGACCGATCTGGGAGCGGGAACGTTCGATGCAAAGCAGTAGAAGATTTTACTGCCCCTATCCTGTGTGCTTCTACTGCGTTTAACGGAGGACAATGTGAGAAATTGCATTGATATGCCAATTTCTCACATGGCAATTTGTTTCTAAGCGAAAGCAAATTGCTCTGATCCGACACGAGAAACTCTTCGAGATTTCTCGTGCGGTTCTTCGCGATAAATCGCTCAGAAAAGAGGAAATACGGAGGAAATGTTATGGGAAACTTATTTGCCAGTTTTAGTACCGGTGTATCGGGACTACATTCAGCACAAACCTCATTGAATACAGCGGCGCATAACCTTGCAAATGCGACGACGCCCGGCCACACAAGGCAGCAGGCTGTTGTGACGGATTCGTTTTATTCCACAAGATTTGGAGCTTATGGAAATCGTATGCAGATCGGATATGGAACGGATGTCGTGCAGATCCGCCAGATCCGCAATACATTTCTCGACGACCAGTACAGGCTGCAGACCGGCCGCCAGAGTTTTTATGAGGCACAGTATGATGCGGTGAGCGAAATGGAGACCCTGTTTGGGGAACTTGAAGCAGAAGAGTTTATTGATTCGATGACCAGCCTGTGGGAGAAGCTGCAGGAACTTGCCAAATCTCCGGATGATATCGTAAGGAGAACAGAACTTGTGTCGGTATCGACACAGTTTATCGAGCGTGCGCAGGTGCTTCAAGATCAGTTGAAAGCTTACCAGACAAATATGAATGACGAGATCAGGAGCCAAGTAGAGCGGGTGAATGAAATCGTTTCCGAAGTTTCGGACTGCAATATGCTGATCCGGAGATACGAGGCAACCGGCGAGCGGGCGAATGATTACCGCGACCAGAGAAATCTTTTGCTTGATGAACTCAGTTCGATCATAAAATTTGAGACCTCGGAAGAAAGGGATGGTACGGTATCGATTTTTGCCGAAGGCGCCTTTTTACTCACCGGGGATTCACAGGTTCGTCTCGATGTGGCATATGAGAGCGAGGACTCCAAACTTTTGAAACCGGTGTGGGCATATGGCGTAGACTTTTTCCGCCGGGGCGAGCTGTTTTATTCTTCTGAGACAGAGACGGACGTCGGTTCGCTCAAAGGACTTTTGGTGGCGAGAGGGCCGAAGGCTGCAGATTATACCGACATGCCGGTAAAACCAGTAGAAGAAGATTTTATTGATAAATTCGGAACGCTTGATGAGCGGGCATATACCAATGCGATGGAAGCCTATGATGAACAGGTAGAGTATTATAACCAGAATGTAGACCCATCCGTTATCATGAGGGTTCAGGCAGAATTTGACCAGTTGATCCGGGGCATTGCGATGATGATCAATGACACGATCTGTCCGGATAAGGAGCTTACGCTGTCGGATGGCACCAAACTGCGGATTCTGGATACCGATATCGCTCCGATCGGAGATGACGCGGACAAGACGATGGGAACAGAACTCTTTGTGAGAAGAAATACACCGCGTTATACCGAGACAGAACTTGTCGATGAGTTTGGAAATGCATTACTTGATGCAGATGGGAATCCGCTTGTGGATGCGAAAGGGAAGCCGCTTAAAGTATATGTCTATAATGAAGAAGATCCCTCTGACCGCTATACACAATATACGATAGATCAGCTTGAGGTAAATACAGAACTTCTCAGGGATCCTTCCAAACTTCCGCTGAATGAAAATCCAAATACAGGACACGTAGGCGGATTCAGCCAGAAGATGTGTGACAAGATTCTGGAAAAATGGGGTCAGGAATTTTCGACACTGGATCCAAATGCAATGACAAGATATAATTTTACGGATTACTATAAAAATCTTGTGGATCAGTTTTCGACAGAAGGATATATATGGCGTGGAATTATTGAGAACCAGATCATTACAGTTAATTCGATCGAGGGCGAGAGACAGAATGTGATGGGAGTTTCGACCGAGGAGGAACTTGCCGATCTGATCAAATTTCAGAAATGCTTTGACGCTTCGTCGAGATATATCACTGTCGTCGATGAGATGATCGAGCATCTGATAACCAGCTTATAAAAACGAGAGAAATGGAGGAAATGGGATGTCTACTTTTCAGGGATTTGATATTGCAAAATCGGGTATGATGACATATAACGCCTCAATGCAGACGGCGGCGCATAACCTTGCCAACATCGGGACGCCGGGGTATTCGCGTCAGGTGGTAAAGACCTCGGCGCAGACGAGAAATGTAAGTTCCATAAAAGTGGTAGGAGCCGGTGTACACGCACTGGAGATCCAAAGACTGCATGATGAGTACTATGATACAAAATATCAGAGTGCAAGTGCAAAATACAATAAATATACGACGCATACAAAATATCTTCTCGAGGTACAAAGATACCTGTATACAAAAAACGATGATGATGGCGGAATCACAACTGCATTTGACCGGTTTTGTAAGTGTCTGACTGGAACGACGACAGAGGCGGGGGATGAGACGAGAAGAGAAGAAATCCTCACATACGCAGATACATTTACAAGCTTTATACAGGAAAATGCGACCAATCTTGCGGGCATCCAGAAGGATGCGAACGAAGAGATCAAATCCTGCATCACCCAGATCAATGCGATCGCAGAAAAGATTTCCTTTGTCACAAGACAGATCAACACATTGGAAGCGTACGGAAATCCGGCAAACGACCTGAGAGACCAGAGAAATGTGCTGTTAGACGAATTATCAGAATTTTGCAATGTCGAGACGTTAGAGAGAGAACCGGCGGACGGTGTCGGTCTGACACAGTTTTATGTCTATGTCAATGGCGGGGTTCTTGTTGACACATATGACGTCAATCCGCTGCAGGTGACGATGACAGATACGAAAAAGAGCATCAATGACATTGACGGGCTTTATAACATCCAGTGGACAGACGGAACCCGCTTTAACCCATACAGCTCGAGCCTTGGCGGCAAGCTGCAGGCGCTTTTTGAAGTGCGGGATGGAAATAACACCACGACACTCAGCGGAAAAGCGGCGGCGATCGAAGATGGAAAAGACGGAAATCCGATCGTAACGATGACGGGTGCCAACATCAATGATGTGCAGCTTCTCAATATTCCGGCAGAGGATGGGGAGATCACGATCGGAAGTACGACATATACGTACAAGGAATTTGAAGTAGAAGTATCGGAGAAAGGCGAATTTACTTACAAATTTACCCTCAAAAACAATATGACGACCAAACAGGCGACTGCATTAACTGCTGCTGTTGGCAGAGGTGTGAATATGATCGTCGGTGATAGTATAAATTATAAAGGGATCCCTTATTATATGGCTCAGCTCAATGAATTTGTGAGAACGTATGCGCAGAGTTTTAATGACGTCCACAAAGAAGGGTATGATAAGTACGAGAATCTGGGGATCGATGTATTTAATGCAAAAGTACCGGCGACCGGAGACAATTATATTTTCACCTCGAAAGGCGAGGGAGGATATGATGCATCCTTTTCTTCTGTTGCCAAACAGGAGGCGAACGGAAGTTATACCGGAAGCTATTATTATATGACAGCGATGAATGTCTGCATCACCGATGCGGTAGTGAAAGATTCGGGGCTGCTTGCCTTTAATGGGCCGGACAGCATACTGGCAGAATCACAGAACCTCAATCTCCAGAGGTTAGCAAACTTAAAAGATGCCTCTAAGATGTTCTTGCATGGGGCGCCGGATTCGTTTCTCCAGTCCCTTACCGCAGATGTCGGCGTCGACTGTGAGAAAGCGATCTTACTGGAGTCCGGACAAAAAGACATCAGAGACTCCGTGGATCTGCAGAGACAGGCACTTTCGGGGGCGGATGAGGATGAGGAGACACACGACCTGATCACATACCAGCAGATGTTATTTAACCAGTATAAGGTGCTTTCTGTAATGAACCAAGTTCTGGATAAGCTGATCAACCAGACAGCTGTATAATGTAAATGGAGGTTACGTACTATGAGAGTGACAAATAATATGATGCGGAACAATGCGATGCTTCACATTTCAAAAAATAAGATCGCATACAATAAGTATTTTGACCAGTTTTCATCGGAAAAGAAGATACAGCGTCCGTCGGATAACCCGACGATTGCAGTCCGTGCCCTGAAATTCCGCACGACGCTCGTTGAGATCCAGCAGTATACCGCAAACTGCAATGAGGCGAAAAGCTGGATGGATGCCACCGAAGAGCCGATGGAGAATGTCGATAAGATTTTGCAGTTCATGCTTGAATATGTAACCGAGGCGGCAAACGACCCGAACAATGCGGACGACCGGAAAACGATCGCAGACCAGCTCCGTGAGCAGGCAGGGTTTATCTATGAGCAGAATGCAAATAAAGACTATGCCGGACGCTATCTCTATACCGGCTACCGGACAGACGTCCCGCTGTTGTTCAAAGAAGATCAGAACGACACGACCTATACGATTACGGAAAATTTGGATATCAATGACATTCAGAGATACTCTTATGTATATGGCGGAGCGACTTTTGATGAGAGCAAGTCGGCGTCCGATTATGCCAATGAGGCATCGGAATTTCTTGAGACACACAGGATCTTCCTGTCATATAAAAATTGTGATCAGGAGGATGTAACGCTCACGTATACGGATAAAGATGGGAACAGCCAGACCATCACAGCGGTTACAAAAAGCATTCCGGACAATATGACTTATAATGAGCAGTATCAACCGGGCGATGGCGAGGTTTATTTTGTGCCGGAGACGGGAGAACTGGTATTTGGCGAGGGGATTTATGATTCCGTGCGTGCCGGTTCGGATCTTTCCGTACAGTTTCGTAAGACGGACTTTTCCAAAAATGATATCCGTCCGGAACACTATTTTAACTGCAAGGCTGTCAATAATGTCACAGGGGTTACAAAAAATTATGACAAAGTGGATGAGCAGCAGATCAATTATCAGGTGAATTTCAGCCAGACATTGACAGTAAACACGCTTGCCTGTGATACTTTCAGCACTTCGGTCGGAAGAGCAGTGGATGATATTTACAATGTGATCAACGACTTAGAGATCATGGAGAGAAACCGTGAAGCGGTGCAGAAGCGGATCGATGACTGTGATGTAAATGACAAGGAGACACTTGCGGATCTTCAGGAGCTTTACGACCAGATCGACACGCAGATCGTGCTGCAAAATACCGTTCTCACCAATTCATACTCCCATGCGATCACCGTTTTCCAGAAAGCGCAGAACCAGTTGAATGTATCGAAGGCAGAGCATGGTGCGAGATACAACCGACTGGATATGACGATCAATGAACTGGATGTTTTGGAGGATGATACAGATGATGCAAAATCTGAGAATGAAAATATAGATCTCGAGGAGGCATACGTAAATTATACGGAGGCAGATCTTCTCTATCAGATTTCTTTACAGGCAACTTCAAAGGTTCTGGGGACGTCGCTGCTTGACTTTATTTAAATTTTGACCAAACATACGGAGGAGGGGTAACGATGTTAGTAAAAACGAAATATTTCGGGGAAATTGAACTGACCGAAGAAAAAATCATCACGCTTGACAGAGGCCTGATGGGATTTGAAGAATATAAACGATATACGATCCTCTACGACTGCGAAAAAGAGGGCGGTACAAACATCATGTGGTTCCAGAGCGTAGACGATCAGGGGCTTGTGCTGCCGATGATCAATCCGTTGATCGTAAAAGAGGATTATAATCCGGTGGTTGAGGACGAACTGCTTGCCCAGATCGGCGAGATCACAGAAGAGAACCTTGTGATTCTTTTGACAATGACGGTGCCGGAAAATATCGAGGAGATGTCGGTCAACCTGAAAGCTCCCATCATCATCAATGCGGATACGAGAAAGGGCGTCCAGATCATCGTAGAGAATCAGGATTACGAAGTGAAATACAAAGTATATGATGTCCTCAAAAAGAAAAAGGAGGCATGATCTTATGTTAGCACTGGCGAGAAAAGTAAATGAATCGATCGTGATCAATGACGACATCGAGGTTACGATACTCGAAATAAAGGGCGATCAGGTCAAGGTCGGGATCAGCGCTCCGAAGTCGATTCCGGTATACCGCAAAGAGCTGTATGTACAGATGCAGGAGGCAAATAAAGAGGCTGTGGAGACAGCGGATCCGACAGCGATTTCAGAATTGCTCAAATAAAGTCAAAAAAGTTAGCTCTAAATTTTTTTCGGGGTTAACTTTTTTTGCCGATATGCCGATATTTTTCTTAGAAAGGTTGAAGTATGCACAGGATACACATGGAGGTGTTTAAAAATGGAACTTGAAACGATATCAAATGTTAATTCAAATTACGGTACGGCGGAGACAGTGAAGGTGTCTGCACCGAAGCACAGCGAGCAGAGTGCAGAGGGGGCAAACCTGACTGGCTCAATGACAAATGCAGTAGCATCAACGTCACAGCCGGCACCAGCCGAGGGCAAAGGAAATGCTGAGCAGCAGGGAGGCGGTCAGCAGCAGAAAAAAGAGCATGTTCCGAGTGAAGCTACCATTGATGACGCTGTTAAGAAAGCAAATCTCAGAATGGAGCACACACGCTGCGAGTATGCTTATCACAAGAAGACAAATCGTGTTTCGATT
Source organism: Roseburia sp. (assembly GCA_023664685.1). Classification (GTDB taxonomy): domain Bacteria; phylum Bacillota; class Clostridia; order Lachnospirales; family Lachnospiraceae; genus Eubacterium_F. The sequence continues at coordinate 39,872 of JAMPFC010000008.1, forward strand.
AAAGTCATAAATGCTGATACGGATGAAGTCATCCGTGAGATCCCGCCGGAAAAATCCCTTGACATGCTCCAGAAGATGTGGGAGATGGCAGGTATTCTCGTAGACGAGAAGAGATAATGTGATTTAGGAATAGGAGGATTGTAGTATGGGTATTCGAATGAGCGGTCTTATGTCCGGTCTGGATACAGAGGCGATCGTTGGTGCGCTGATGTCTGCACAGAGTCTTAAAAAGACAAAGGTAGAGCGGTCGAAGACAAAACTTGAGTGGACCCAGACCAAATGGGCTGACTTAAATACAAAATTAAAGAAACTTTACAATGAGCAAGTAACAAAGATGCAGCTTCAGTCTTCGTACAAGGCGAAGAAGGCGACCGTTTCTGACCCATCCAAGGTCAATGTAAAAGCAGGGACAAGTGCGGTAAACGGAAGTTATTCGCTCGAAGTGAAAAACATTGCGACGACGCAGTACTTGACTGGCGCCAAGATCAATGCTTCTTCGGGAACGGATAAGCTTGTCGATGTGGATCCGTCTCTTTTGAACAAAGAGGTTACGGTGACAAATGGCGATAAAACTGTGAAGTTTGAGATCGGTGCAGATATGACGATCAATGATTTCACAAAGCAGCTCCGGAATGCAGGGCTGAACGCAAGCTATGATACGACGCAGAAGCGTTTCTTCATCAGCAGTAAGGACAGCGGACTTAAAAATGCGTTTTCGATCACGACAACTGCTGTTTCGGATGATGAGGTGGCAGGGCGTCAGGCGTTGAGGGATGCAGTAGGTTATAACAGTATGACTGCTGACAATAAAAAGATCATCGACAGTGCGATGGAGACCCTTAAGACATCCGGCGTCGGTACGGATGAGTACAACACTGCGTTAGACAACATCGCCAAAGCGGTTCATGATACGAAGTCAAAAGCCAGTACACAGGCTGCCACTACATATGTAAAGGCAAAACTGTATGCTGAGAATTATGACTCGTATAAAACGCAGGCAGAAGATACTCTCAAATCAAATTATTATAATGAAGACGGTACAGTAAAAGAAGAACTTGCCGAGAAATATGGCAATGAATACGATATTCTCACGCAGGAAGACAAAGATAAGCTGAGTGCCGAAAAAGGTATTTCGTCAAAAGAGGATTACATCGCGGCCGGTGTGCAGAAGGACTATGATGACGCAGTGGCAAAGAAAGCAGACAGCGATACGACGAGTTATGTAAATACTCAGATCAGTTCTGACGATGCAGTAAAGGCTCAGATCAAAACAGCAGCTTTTGACGGAGTGGATGAAACGACGATCGGACAGCTTGACGAAATCGCACTCCAGAAATATTATAAGACGGCAGGCTCGGAAACTCCTGTGATCAATTCTTTTGAAGGGACGAAGAGTTTCACGGATGAAGAAGAGAGTATCAAGAACAGCATTTCGGCGGCGGTCAGCGGATATGCAGGAATTACGGACCGCAACAGTTCGCTTTCACAGTCTGCACTGACAGGGCTTGGTCTGGCAGACATCACAATGTCAGCAGACGGAAAAGTACTTGTAAATGGCGGAGCAAATGATAAGAGCAACACTTCGATTCCAGAGGGAATGGCTCTAATCGCGGCATCCGACAGTGAAGTGATCTTAAACGGTGCCAAGCTTACTTCTTCGACCTCTACCGTTTCAGCGAACGGACTGGATCTTGAACTGGTTGGTCTGACGAAAGAGGATGAACCGATTACGTTCTCGGTTACGACGGATGTGGATGGCGTTTATAATTCCGTGAAGAATTTCCTCAAGGAATACAATGCGATCATGAAGGAGATGAACGAGCTTTACAATGCGGATTCCGCAAAAGGATATGAGCCTCTCACCAGTGAGCAGAAAGAGGCGATGACCGATGAAGATGTTAAGCTCTGGGAAGATAAGATCAAAAATTCCCTTCTCCGCAGGGATTCAACCTTGAATGGGATCATACAGGGAATGCGTTCGGCGATGACGAGTCAGGTTCAGTACAATGGCAAGAGTTATTCTCTGGCAAGTTTTGGTATCATGACCTCGACGGATTATACAGAGGGCGGTCTGTTCCATATATATGGAGACACGGATGACGCCACGTATGCCGATAAGGATGATAAGCTGAAAAAAGCTCTCGAGCAGGATCCGGATGCGGTAGTGAATGTGCTTTCTAGTGTGTTTACGAACCTCCGCAAGACGATGATGGATAAGATGGCGGGTTCCAAGACAAGCAGTGCTCTCACGTTCTATGAGGATATCAAGATGAAAGATGACCTGAAGGCTTATGAAAAGGACATCAAGGCTTGGGAGACGAAGCTTGCGTCGATGGAAGATGCTTATTATAAGAAGTTTACTGCGATGGAGAAGGCAATGGCTAAGTTACAGTCACAGCAGAGCAATCTTTCTGCTCTGTTTGGGAACTAATTTCGGAAAGATTTGAATATGACATCAGTTAGCTGGCATAAGGGACTTATGTTTCCCTGTGCCGGCTATACTTGGAAATGGAGGAAATATGGATTCAAATGCGATCAATGCCTATCAGCAGAATGCCATTATGACAGCATCACCGGCGGAACTGACCCTGATGCTGTATGAAGGGGCAATCAAATTCTGTAATATCGGGATTATGGCGATTGAAAATAAAGAAATCGAAAAAGCGAATACGAATCTAAAAAAGGCGCAGAATATCATCTCAGAACTCCGGGCATCACTGGACCGCAAGTATCCGGTCTGGGAAGATTTTGAGCGGGTATATGAGTATATTTACCGCAGGCTCGTGGAGGGAAATATGAAAAAGGACACGGAGATCGTGGAGGATGCGCTCAAATATATTCGTGAGATGCGGGATACATGGAAAGAAGTGATGAGGCTGAACCGGCCAGAAAACTTGTGATCGTGCAACCCCCGGGCGGATAATTTGATTGATAGAATGGATGTGAGTGGATGGACAAACAAAACCAGAACAGTGTTTATGTGAGGATGATGGCAGATACCCTAAAACGAAAAAAAGAAATCCTTACATTTTTGTATGACAAGACAAAAGAACAGGAGCTTTTACTCAAGGATGAGGAAATGGATGAGGAGAAGTTTCAGGCTACGATCGATGAAAAGGGCAAAAAGATTGATGAGTTAAATGAACTTGATGAGGGCTTTGATGCGCTCTTTAAGTATGTGGAAAAGGAAATTAAGGCAAACCGGAATGACTATAAAGAGGACATCCTGCTCATGCAGAAGCTGATCGGGGAGGTGTCGGAGCTTGGTATCCAGATCCAAGCGCTTGAGCATCAAAACAGCGGGCATTTTAAGATCTATCTGGCGAACCAACGGAACATGATCCGCGAGTTCCATGTTAACAATAAGACGACGTCCAGTTATTATCAGAACATGGCAAATGTGCATAAACCGGATCAGTCGTACTTCTTCAATGAGACAAAATAACGGATTTTGAAAAAAGTGAAATTTTTTAAAAAAAGGGTTAAGTTTTGTTGAATGACTCCGATATATATAATGTCAGAAAGAAAATGATAGTAACTAAAGCGGGTGGTGAGGATTTCTGCCGGGCCCGCAGGAACATTCACCACTGCTTTAGATATTATAAAACTTTTAAATTAAAAAATAATCGGCATGGATGCCGATAAAAATTCAAGGAGGAATGAATTATGATAGTACAGCACAATATTACATCAATGAACGCCAACAGACAGTTGGGAATCGTAGGGAACAACCTTACAAAAGCTACAGAGAAACTTTCCAGTGGTTACAGAGTAAACCGTGCAGCAGATGATGCAGCAGGACTTGCAATTTCTGAGAAAATGAGAGCTCAGGTTCGTGGCTTGCAGAGAGCTTCTGACAATGCTCAGGATGGTATTTCTCTGATCCAGACAGCTGAGGGTGCTATGGAGCAGCAGCATGCAATCCTTCAGAGAACTCGTGAGTTGGTTGTTCAGGCTGGTAACACCGGAGTTCTGGAGTCCACAGCAGAGGACGATTATCAGAAGATTCAGGATGAGATCGATGCACTGAAAGGTGAGTACGAGAGAATCAATACTGATACAGAGTTCAACAAGAAGAAACTGTTAGATGGTAGTTACACAAACCAGTGGCTGCAGATTGGTGCTAACGATGGTCAGGGTATCACAGTTAACATCGCATCCCATGCTTGGACTGATGTAGATGTAACAGGTGGAGCAGCAGGTGGAAAGAGTGCAACTCTGATTCAGACAGTTGACACGATGCTTCAGACCGTTTCTACAATCCGAAGCGCTTTGGGTGCTATCCAGAACCGTCTTGAGTATACCGTTAAGGTTGATGACAACACCGCTGAGAACATGCAGGCAGCTGAGTCTCGTATCCGTGATACAGATATGGCTGACGAAATGACAAGATTCTCCAAAGAGAGCATCTTGCAGCAGGCAGCTACATCAATGCTTGCTCAGGCAAATCAGGCAAATCAGGGAGTGCTTTCACTTCTCCAGTAATCGCTCTGAGTGCATGAGAACATGGAAAAGTTGTACAATGCATAATAGAAAGGATATCCCGGTATCTATCGGGGTATCCTTTTTCTCGTATAAAGAATGGAACGAATGGAACAAATGGAGGGTGTCATGGAATTTCAGGATTCTTATTTTGAAGATGAAGTGCGGGAGGGATTTTTCATCCCGGGTATGATGAAACGCTCATGGGCGGCGCAGCTAGAAGTCTTGAACGATATCAGGAAAGTGTGTGACAGACATAATCTTTCTTATTTTGCCGAGTGGGGGACGATGATCGGTGCGGTGCGTCATGGCGGCATCATTCCGTGGGATGATGATATTGATATCTGCATGAAGCGGAAAGATTTTGAGACGTTTTTTGAGATTGCTGAAAAGGAGCTGCCGGAGGGCTACTGGCTGATGAACTATCGGACGCACGATATCAATAATATGGTGTTGAGGGTGATAAATTATCCAATTTCACTCTTACAGGAGAAGGATCTGCCCCGCTTTCACGGATACCCATATTCCTCGGGGGTTGATATATTTGCGATGGATTTTCTTCCGCGGGATAAGGAAGGGCAGAAGGCATTATGGGATCTGCTCTATCTGGTTGGACAGTTGAATCATCACATTGAGATTGGGGAGACGGAGTCAGAAGAATTTTTGTATGCCCTTCATGGAATGGAAAAAATCTGTGGTGTTACCTTTGAGAAGGAACGGGCATTAAAGAGGCAGCTTGTGGGAGCACTTGAGCGGGTGGCGTCCCGCTTTCTAGAAGAAGACTGCGAGGAACTGACGGAGATTTCTTATTATTTAAATTCGGATTCCTATCATTTTCCGAAATCCTACTATGCCCAAACGATTGAACTTCCGTTTGAGAATACCCATATTACGGTGCCGATTGGATATGACCCTCTGCTCAAGAAGAAATATGGGGATTATATGAGGCCAGCCAAGATATTTGATACCCATGATTATCCGGGGTATAAGTCAGCGCAGGATGAAATTCGGGAACGGATGAAGATTGAACCCTTTGAGTATAAGTTTTCAAAGGCAGAACTGGAGGAGGCAGAGGCAGGGCGGACAAAAAAGGAAACCCTGCGGCAGAACGTGGAGGCGTTCCTGCCATTATTTGAGGAGGCGCATGGCGAGATTCGGAGGATGTTAAAAGAGGGAGAGTTCTCTCTCGTGACGGGAATCCTCGGAGAATGCCAGAATGCGGCGATTCAGCTCGGTACGATGATCGAGGAAGCGCAGGGAGAGGGACATGCGACCGTGGGAATCCTTGAGCAGTATTGTGAGACGATCTTCCGGCTGCATCAGATGTTAAGCGGGGAAGAAGCTGTTGGCACGGATGAGGGAATTACAGCTTGCGTCGGGGAACTGCAGGCGTTTGAGGGACGTCTGGCGGAAAGCATAAAGAACGATATCAAAGAGAGAAAAGAAGTTGTGTTTGTGCCATACAAAACTTCGCTCTGGGGGGCGATGGAGAGTGTATGGAAGGCGGCGATGGAGGATGAGGAGACAGACGTCTATGTGATTCCGACACCGTATTATTATAAAGATGATTTTGGAAAGGTCAAGAAGGACGAACCGCATTATGAGACCGATTATCCGGAGGGGGTTACGGTTACGTCCTATGAAGAATATAATTTTGAGGCGCACCATCCGGACATGGTCGTGATCCAGTATCCGTATGATGAATACAGCTATGGCTTGACGGTTCATCCGTTCTTTTATGCAAAGAACCTGAAAAAATATACGGATCAGCTTGTGTATATTCCTCCATTCTTGGTGGATGAGATTGTAGAAGGGGACGAGCGCGGCCGCGCGACGCTGCGGTATTTTTGTGATACACCGGGAGTCGCTTATGCCGATACGGTGATCGTGCAGTCTGAGCAGATGAAGGAAGTGTATGTGGAGCTTCTGACGGAATTTGCGGGAGAGGAGACAAAGGAAATGTGGGAAAATAAAATATTAGGCTTAGGTTCTCCGGAGCATGACAAAAAGAGAAAGGATTTATCCGCCGAGACAGCTTCCAAAGAACTTCCGGAGGATTGGAGCCAGAAGATCTGGCGGCCAGACGGAAGCCGCAAAAAGATCATTCTCTATTATGTGAGTGCGAGCCTGTTATTTAGTGACGGTGATCTGGTGACAAGTAAGATGAAAGAAGTATTTGACTTGTTTGAGGGGAAGCAGGACGAGCTTGTGATGTGGTGGCGGCCGGATCCCAAGGCAAGGGAAATTCTGCGGAAGACGAAACCGGGCGTGTGGCAAAAATACCGGCAGCTTTTAGAAGAATACAAAAATGCCGGATGGGGGATCTGTGATGATTCTACAGAGTTAGAACGTGCAGTCCGTTTTTGCGACGCCTATTATGGAGACGGTAGTAGAATCGCCAATATGTGCCGGGTTCAGAAGAAGTTCATCATGCTGCAAAATGCAACAGTGCAAAATGCACTGGCACAGAAATGAGGTAGTTATGGAGTTTCCAGATTCTTATTTTGAAGATGAGGTAAGAGAGGGGTTCTACATATGTAGTCTCATGAAGCGTGCATGGGCGGCGCAGGCAGAGGTATTGGACGCAGTCCGGCGTATTTGTGAGACGCATCATATCCGCTATTTTGCAGAATGGGGAACTCTGCTTGGGGCGATACGCCACGGCGGAAGAGTTCCGTGGGATGATGATGTGGATATATGTATGCTCCGGGAGGATTACGACCGGTTTCGTGCAGTGGCAGATGATGAGCTTCCGGAAGGGTGCTGGTTTATGGACTATCAGTGGTCGGATGATTTTGACCATTTGATCGGAAGGATCATCAACTCCCGGGTTTTGGTCGTAGAGGGCGAAGCGTTGGAGAAATACCACGGTTTTCCTTATGTGGCGGGAATTGATATTTTTTGTCTGGATGATCTGCCGACAGACCCGGAGGAAGAGGAAGCCTATTTTGAAACGGTACATTATCTGATCACGCTGATCAATGAGATTCGCTTGGACAAAGAGGGCATACGAAAGGCTGATCCGGTCGAATTAGAGAGCCATATCCGGCATATGGAGGAACTTTGTCATGTGTCGTTTGACCGGAGCAAGCCGGTAAAGCAGCAGCTGTATGCGCTTTTGGAAAAGAAAGTCGGGCCCAAATACGCCGGAACCGGGGCAGAGGAGATCACAAGTCTTCCGTGGTGGAAGAAGAACAGGCGATATCGTGTCCCGAAGGAATGTTATGCGGATGCGGTGGCGGTGCCATTTGAAAATACCGAGATCATGGTTCCGGCAGGATATATGGAACTGCTTCGGAGGAAGTATGGCGGGAACTGGGTCATGCCGATTCGTGCCGGGAGTGCGCACGAGTATCCATCTTATGAGGAACAGCAGGAATTTTTGCGGAAAGAAAATGCCGGACAGTTATTTGAGTATCCGTTTTCTAAAGAAGAGATTCAGGAAGCAGAGGCGGCAAGGCTGTCACAGCGACAAGCACATTTGTCTGAACAGTCGCTGAAGGAGAAAGTGATCGGGTTTCTCCCTCTTTTTCGGGAAGCACATGGAGAAATCCAGTCCTTACTTGAAAGCGGGGATGCAGAATCGGCGCTGGGGCTTCTGGGGGAGTGCCAGAATGTGGCGATCGAGATCGGGACGATGATCGAGGAGGAAGTGGGAGAGGGCTGTGCGACAGTTAGGGTGCTTGAGCAGTATTGTGAGAATATTTTTCTTTTGCACCAGAAGTTACAGGAAGCTGCAGACGAGCTGAATATTTCTTTGCAGGAATTGACTGCTTTTCCGGAACACCTTGCGGACAGTGCAAAAAAAGAATTGAAAGAGAAAAAAGAAGTGGTCTTTGTACCATATAAGGCTTCCCTTTGGGGGGCGATGGAAAGTGTGTGGCAGGCGGCTTTGGCAGAGGAGGATACGCTTGCATTTGTCATTCCGGCGCCATATTATTATAAAGATGCTTATGGAAAAGCGAAGTCGGAGGAACCGCACTATGAGACGGATTACCCAGATTATGTGACGGTTACATCGTATGAGGAATATAATTTTGAAAGTCATCATCCGGATATGATCATCATCCAGTGTCCGTATGATGAATACAATTATGGATTTACGATCCATCCATTTTTCTATGCAAAGAATCTCAAGCAGTATACAGAGCAGCTCGTTTATATTCCGCCATTTGTGATGGATGAGATCGGGCCGGATGATGACCGGGCAAAGAAGATGTTGAAATCTTTTTGCAATATGCCGGGGGTTGTCCATGCCGATACGGTGATCGTGCAGTCTGAGCAGATGAAGGACGTGTATATTGAGTTGTTGAGCGAATTTGCCGGAGAGGATACCAGAACGGTCTGGGAGGAAAAGATACAGGGGATTGGCTCACCGTTATACGATGCCGCTAGATGAAGAAACCAGAGAGAGGAGTATCAGAGATGAAACGAAATATTTTATTAAATCCGGGGCCATCTACTACGACGGATACGGTAAAGATGGCGCAGGTCGTCCCGGACATATGCCCGCGTGAAAAAGAGTTTACTGAACTGATGGCAAATCTGCGCAGGGACTTGCTGCGTGTCGTCCATGCGTCTCCGGAGAAATATACGACTGTTTTATTTTGCGGTTCCGGCACGATCAATATGGATGTCTGCCTCAATTCACTGCTGCCAGAGGATAAAAAAGTTTTGATCATCAATAATGGGGCGTACAGCTCCCGGGCGGTCGAGATTTGCGAATACTATGGACTGCCTCATATAAATCTGAAATTTCCGGAGGATGAGCTGCCGGATCTGGTGCTGATCGAGCGGACTTTGAAAGAAAATCCGGATATTGCTCTCGTGCATACGACGCATAATGAGACCGGTACGGGAATCCTGAACCCGGTGCGGGAGATCGGGGAACTGGTTCACCGTTACGGTGCGGTATTTACGGTAGATACGACTTCGACACTGGCGATGTTGCCGATTGATATCGAGCGCGATCATATTGATTTTTGCATGGCTTCTGCCCAAAAGGGACTGATGGCGATGACCGGTTTATCCTTTATCATAGGAAACCGGTCGATGATCGAGGCGTCCAAAGAGTATCCCAAACGCTCGTATTACTGCAATCTTTATTTGCAGTATCATGTGTTTGAGACGACCGGCGAGATGCATTTTACGCCCCCGGTACAGACGGTCTATGCGACCGTGCAGGGCTTGAAGGAATATTTTGAAGAGGGCGAAGAAGAAAAGTGGGCGCGCCATACAAGGGTGTTTGAGGCGCTTCACAGAGGGCTTGACCGGCTTGGATTGAAAGACCTTATCCGGCGGGAATGGCAGGCGGGCTTGGTCGTTTCTGTGCTTTATCCGAAAGATGTAAACTGGGATTTTGAAAAAGTTCATGATTATTGCTATGAGCGCGGCTATACGATATACCCGGGGAAGATTTCCGATATGGATACATTCCGGCTGTGTGCGCTCGGGGCGATCGATGAGCAGGATATCGAGGACTTTTTTGTCGTTTTTGAACAGGCGTTGAGAGAGACCGGGGTGGCTGTGCCGGTCGTATATTAGGAGGAAATGATGGAAATAGCAATTCTTATGGCGGCGGGTATGGGAACGAGGATGCGCCCGCTCACGGAGAAGATTCCCAAACCGTTGGTGCGTGTCAATGGCACACCGATGATCGAGACGGTGATAAATGGCCTGCGGCGAAGAGGGGTAGACCGGATCTATGTTGTCGTTGGTTATCTGGGAGAGCAGTTTTCTTATCTGACCGATCGATACGACAATATTGTAATCATTGAAAATAAAGAATACCAGACAGTGAATAATATTTCCTCTATTCATGCAGCAGGGGAGGTTCTGGGAAGCGCGGACTGCTTTATCTGTGAGGCAGATCTGGTTATTTCGGATGTGGGTATTTTCGGAGCTTCTCTTGAAAATTCTTGTTATTATGGGAAGATGGTTCCCGGGTATTCGGATGACTGGGTGTTTGATCTGGAGGGAGATTATATTTCACGTGTGGGAAAAGGCGGGACAGACGCATGGAATATGGTCGGGATTTCGTATTTTAAAAAGGAAGATGCGGCGGTTTTGCGTGATGCGATCGAGCGGGCATATGAGAGCGGCGGTTATGCGGAGTTATTCTGGGACGAGGTCGTGGATGCGAATCTTGACAAACTGCGGCTGATGGTATATCCTGTAACGCAGGAGCAGATTGTGGAGATTGATTCCGTGGAGGAGCTGTGTGCGGTCGATCCCGGGTATCAATGTGATATGGGGGAGGAAACGAAGTGAACGTAGAAACTTTTTTAAACGTGATCGGCGCGGAATTTTATACAGGTGTTCCGGATTCACAGCTTAAGGCGCTTTGCGACTACCTGATGGATACGTATGGAATTGACGAAAAACACCATATCATCGGGGCAAATGAAGGAAACTGTACCGCACTGGCGGCGGGGTATCATCTGGCTACCGGCAAGATTCCTCTTGTTTATCTGCAAAATTCGGGAGAGGGAAATATCATCAATCCGGCAGCCTCCCTTCTGAGCGATGAGGTGTATGCGATTCCGATGATTTTTGTCATTGGCTGGCGCGGAGAGCCGGGGGTGAAAGATGAACCACAGCATAGCTATCAGGGAAAAGTGACGCTGAAATTGTTGGAAGATATGGATATTTCTTCCTTTGTCATGGATTTGGAAGTGACCGAGGAACGTCTGCGTGATGTTATGGCAGGGTTTAAAAAATGCATGGAACAT
>JAMPFC010000090.1 GCA_023664685.1 Roseburia sp.
TTGTGTTGTTTGCGGCTCTGTCTTACATAGACAATCATAAAAAGAAATAAGCATTCCTACTCGTCCAAAGTGTAGAATGCTTATTTCTAAGTAATTTTATTACTGAGGGCAATCGGAGATTCAATTCCGATTACTTCTAAGTAAATTATACACCAGAGCCACTTGATTTTCAAGTGGCTCATTCAATTTGTTTTTTCAAATCCGAGTTTGGGTCTGTTATTATCATATTGCCTTATTATCAAAAGTGGTAAAATCGGGGTAAATTTCTTTTGAATCTCCCCACAAGCCTTGAATTTTCGGAGAATTTAGAAATTAGTTAGCGTCCTGCCGTGGCAGACGAAAAGTATTTTTATCATATCTTTATATCCCTTCATATACAAACCCTCCTAGTCAAGTCTTTTCCTTTTCTTATCGAAATTTTATCTTAATTTTATCATTATATATTCTACCTTACTATTCTAAAAAAGGCAACTACTGTTAAAAATTTTTCTTCATCACTATATGCGCCCTCTAAAATAGCAAATAAAGAAACAAGGCTGACAGCCTAAGAAATATAAAAAGAAATAGCATCCCTACAGCCTAAAGTGAGGATGCTATTCCTTATAACCATCTTTACCCGGTTAATAACTGACGATCAAGCCGCCCCTCTCTGCATAGAAACTGCAGAGTCCTCTTGTTGGCATAATGATCACCTCAGCGTTTTTCCATATTTCCATAATTCGGTCTTTTAACAATTCGGCAAATTTTAAATTGTGGCAATGGCTGATTGCGACTTTTCCTCCATGAAATCCACGATCCCGCATATCATTGAGAAGCATAGAAAGCGCTTTTGAGGCTCCGCGTGCTTTTCCTTTCATTGAAATCGTTCCCTCTTCGCTGCCAATGCCGATTCCCCACATACTAAGTTTTTGTGCAATAAAGCCGCCTACTTTTCCGATGCGTCCATTCTTTATAAGATTATTGAATGAAGAAAGCGCAAACGTGATTTTAGTTTTCTGGAAAAATATTTGTGCATGGGATATGACACTGTCAAAATCTGCCCCTTTTTCAATCAGTTTTTTCAATTCTTCAACACAGAGTACCAGTTCTGGGCCTGCGGAACAGGAGTCCAATACAGCAATTTTTTTATTCGGGTATTCCTCAAGAACGATTTCTTTTGCGAGCATGGCACTGTTCATGCTGCCAGATAGCTGTGATGAGATGGTAAGCGCAATGTTTTGTTCTGCTTTTTCAAACTGTCTGACCCAAGCATCTGGTGCGGGACAGGATGTGTGACTGACCTCTTCACATTCCTCCATTGCATTTATCAAACTTTCGGTATCTAATGTTTCATCATCGACAAAATCCCGATTTCCAACATTGATGATAAAAGGGATACTGGATATTTGTATATTTTCTGACAGATTTTCTGTTGGTAATAAATCGCAGCTTGAATCGGTAATAATGTTCCATTTCATTTTCGTTGTCCTCCTGATTTTGATTGACAATCATTTTTTATATTGCTATAATACCAACATATTGTTTGTTATTCAACAAACAGTTATTCGTCGAACGATGTGTTTCCAACATATTTGGCAATTTTGTTGAAATGGCAACAAATATAATAATGAAATTTTTGTGAACAAAGACAAGAAAGGATTTTATAATGTCGGAAAACAGAAGAGTAAGAATAACAAAGAAAATGATCAAAGATGCCTATCTTGAACTGCTTGAAAATAATCCCTCTGAAAAAATATCGGTGACAAATATTTGCAAAGCGGCAGATGTCAACCGGTCAACTTTTTATGCGTATTATGAGGATACCGTCGTATTGCGCCGGGATATTGAAAATGATGTTTTGGAACAGATCCCGATTCTTTCTGATATGCCGGAAACGATAACCTCGGATAAGCAATTTGTCGATATACTAGAACAATTTTTTGCATATATCCAGAAAAACCAGAGAATGTTCCGCATCCTTATTTTACAATCGGATAACAGAAGGTTTAATAGACGTTTGATCGAAACGGTATTAAAAAAATATCATGTGGAATCCTTAATAAAAAATTCACTTCTAGCCGAGTATCAATATGTATTTATTGTGAGCGGTGTGATCGGAGTATTGGGTGTATGGATCGAGGGAGGCTTTCCCATAAATGCAAGACAAATTTCCGAGTTTGTTTTGCAGATGGCTGTTTCTATTGATGTTGTAAATGATGGTTGAGAGAATTATTTCGCTAAGTTTTTTGGTTATAAAAATTAAACCATAAGCGTTTGCCTCAAATACGATTTATGGTTTTTAAATTTAAGTTACGATCAGCCGACAGAATTTTCTTGCTCTAATATTTTGCTTAATGCCTGCTGCAATTGGGGGATATCTTCCATCAATGTATTCCATACAATAGAAAAATCCACTCGTTCGTAATCATGTGCATGTAAATTTCTCATTGCTTTTATAGCATGCCACGGGATATTAGAATATTTTTCCAAAAACAGCTCGGAAAATCGAGTTACCAGTTCGCCGATTTGAATAATACACATGTTGCATGAATATTGAAAAGAAATATCTGTTTTATAATTTTCAAAATCGGAATGATATTTTTCCATAAGAATATTCACATCATCACAGTATTTTAACATCCGGCACAGAGTTTCTTTATCCTTGTCGTTCATACAATAAAATCCTCTCTTCCAAAAGACGTTTCAGGAAATCTTGATCTTCAATTTCTGTCGTCACAACATCCACATGACACTGAAACGCCTTTTCCAATTCTTCAATAAATGAAAAATACTGAATCAGATTTCGGAGATTTCCCTTGTCGATACAAATATCAATATCGCTATCCGTATGTGCCTCATGTCTGGCATAAGAACCAAATATGCTAAGCGACTGAATGCCATATGATTTTGCGATTGGCACAGCTTTTTCTTCAATTTCTTCCAAAGTGTAGCACATGTTGATCATTCACCTTTCCGGTCACAATACTCCCCATACTTCTCATCGACAAGCTGATCGATATAATCCTTACTAAACAGCGGGAATTGTCCGGCTAGCTCGTCTTTTAAAATTTCTGTCACATGGAAGAAGTTTTCCTCCTCGGATAATTCCTCATTGTCAAGGGAAGCGAAATATTCATCCGTGAACTGCTTCTCAATATAATCCTCAACCTTTTCAAGTATGTTTTCTTCCTCTGAAACAAGGTTTTTGATCCGGCCTGCCTTGCGCAGAGAGGAGACGCCAATTCCTAAGAAGATCGTGAATACGACAAACAGGACGATCATGGAATAATTATTAAATAAATGGATGACGCCGGCCAGATTGATTCCTGCAAATGCATATCCTAAAATAGCAAATACGATAAAAGAGTAGCCGCTGAACTTAAGGTCTTCGTATTTATCTTTTTTGTTTACATAAATCGTGCTGGCTTCCGTTCTAAGATCGGAGAGAAGTTCATTTGCCTCTTCATCCTTAATCTCATCTAACTGTTCTTCGAGAACAGGCAGAAGTTTTTCCAGATCGGTCTCATCGGCTTCTTCCAGATCCGCAAAGCCAGATATGATCTCGGTGGCGCGCTCAAGCTCTGGATAGGCAACCACGAGATAAAAACCGTCATTTTCTTCGTGGGGCATAAGTGCGCAGGTGTTAAGGCCGGAAAAACGGAAAAAGCGCAAAAACTTGTTTCCGACTGCTTCATCGGTCACAGAGCCGATGATCTGGGGCGCATCCTTATCAATTTCCTCTGGAAGCTCAGCGACAAGCTCGCACCCGCAGTCTACACAAGTAGTAACCCCCTCGATATATTCATTTCTACATTTTGGACACCACATAAATAAAACTCCTTTTTAAATTTTTATGTACAAAAACTAGTTTTATAGTAGCATAGACCAGATAAAAAAGCAATTTTTTTCTTGTCGGGATATTTCACTAATGGTATACTGAGTGAGGACAGCAGAAAAACTTGTGCAAAGACAGAAAGAGATGGAGTGCAGGATGGCATTTAGAAATAAAAGAAAACTGGCATTATCGGATGAAATTCTTTTGAGCATCGAAAAGCCTGCCAGATATACAGGAAATGAAATCAATATGGTAAAGAAAGAGCCGGCGGAGGTGGATGTCCGGTTCTGCATGTGTTTTCCGGATGTGTACGAGATCGGGATGTCGCACCTCGGGATACAGATCCTATATGATATGCTAAATTCATGGGACGATACGTATTGTGAGCGGGTGTATTCGCCGTGGCCGGATCTGGATCGGATCATGCGCGAGCGGAAAATCCCATTGTTTGCACTGGAGACCCAGCAGCCGGTGAGAGACTTTAATTTTCTCGGGATCACGCTGCAGTACGAGATGTGTTATACGAATATCCTTCAGATTCTTGAACTGTCGGGGATTCCGCTGTATGCAAAAGAACGGACAAGCAAAGATCCGTTTGTCATCTGCGGGGGGCCATGCACGTACAATCCCGAGCCGGTCGCTGATTTTTTTGATCTTGTGTATATCGGGGACGGTGAGACGTCGTACCGGGAGCTTCTGGACGTTTACAAAAAATGGAAAGAACGTGGCGGGAAGAGAAGCGAATTTCTGGAAGAAGCTGCCGGCGTGCCGGGCATTTATGTGCCTTCGTTGTATGAGATTAAATACAACACAGACGGTACGATTCAGGCAATGCTTCCGAAAAGTGCTGCAGCGCCAGCAAGGGTAAAAAAGCAGGTCGTAAAGGACATGACTTCGACCTTTTATCCGGAGAAGCCCCTTGTTCCGTATATCCGGGCGACACAAGACCGTGTCGTTTTGGAGATCCAGCGTGGCTGCATCCGGGGCTGCCGGTTTTGTCAGGCGGGCATGGTCTACCGCCCGATCCGGCCCAGAGAGCTTGAAACCTTAAAAAAGATGGCAGTTACCATGCTTGACCACACAGGATATGAGGAGATCACATTAAGCTCGTTAAGTTCCAGTGACTATAAAGAACTGGCAGAATTGGTGTATTTCCTGATCGATGAATGCAGGGAGAGGAAGATCAATGTCTCCCTTCCGTCGCTTCGCATCGACGCCTTTTCTCTGGATGTGATGAGCCGGGTTCAGGATATTCGAAAGAGCAGCCTCACGTTTGCCCCGGAGGCGGGTTCCCAGCGTATGCGCAACGTGATCAATAAAGGATTGACGGAGGAGGTCATCTTAAATGGTGCGTGGGAGGCATTTCAGGGAGGTTGGAGCCGGGTTAAGCTTTACTTTATGCTCGGGCTGCCGGGAGAACGAAACGATGATATCGCTGAAATTGCGGTTCTTGCCGATAAGATCGCTGCAAAATATTTTGAACTTCCGAAGGAAGAACGTCATGGGCGGCCGGAGATCGTGGCAAGTACTTCCTTTTTTGTGCCAAAGCCATTTACCCCGTTCCAGTGGGCGCCGATGGACACAGCGGAAAATTTTGAAGAAAAGAGACGTTTTCTTTTGGGCAAGGTAAAAGAACAGTTAAATCAGCGTTCACTCCGCTATAATTGCCACGATGCGGTTACATCGGAGTTGGAGGGGCTTTTTGCAAGGGGAGACAGAAAGCTTTCCAAGGTGATCGAGGATGCTTACCGGCGGGGCTGTATGTTTGATGCGTGGACGGATTACTTTAAGGGCGAGATTTGGGAGCAGGTGCTTCAAGAGCATGAAGTGTCGAGAGATTTTTACAATTACAGAGAGCGTGAAAAGGATGAAATCCTCCCGTGGGATTTTATTGATATCGGGGTATCCAAAAATTTTCTCTGGCGGGAATATGAAAATTCAAAAAATGAAGTCGTCACGCCGAACTGCCGGCAGAAATGCAGCGGCTGCGGGGCGATGAAGTTTGGTGCCGGAGTCTGTCTGGAACAGGGCGCCGTCCGAAACTAAAATAACGGATGGGAAAATAAGAAAGGTCGGTATAACAGATTGAAAACGAGAATGAGATTTACAAAAACCGGTTCGCTCAAGTTTATCGGGCATCTGGACTGTATGCGTTTTTTTCAGAAAGCGATACGCCGTGCCAAGCTTGACGTGAGCTATTCCAATGGGTTCAGCCCGCATCAGATCATGAGTTTTGCCTCGCCTCTAAGCGTGGGCCTGACCAGCGATGGGGAGTACATTGATATTGAATTTAACTCGCTTCCGGAAATGTCAGAAGTAGAACTGCTCCGGTATCTCAACCAATATATGACGGAGGAAATTTTTGTGACCGAAATCCATATACTGGAGGATCACTCGAAAACATCTATGGCGCTGTTAAATGCCTGCGATTATATGATCACGTTAAAAGATGGCACGACTTTTTGCCAGAATACAGAGCCGGTTTCTGATTTTTCCCTCCGGGAGACTTTCCGGCAGTTTATGGAGCAGGAGAAGATCATGGTTTTAAAAAAGACGAAAAAGAGTGAGCAGGAAATTGACTTGAAACCGTTGATCCTCGCTTATGCATTTTCAAAAGAGGAGTTTGAGGAAAAGGCGGGTGCCGGAAAACTTCCGGAACCACACAATGAATATGACAGTGAAGAGGAACTTTACTTAAAGCTTGTCTCAGGAAGCGTGACAAATATCAAGCCGGAGCTTGTACTTGAAGCATACATGAAGGGTCTGGAGGTTCAGATGAAGCCATTTTCATATCAGGTTCACCGGCTCCAGATGTACTTTAATGAACGTTAATGTTGAAAGCGAGGATGCGATGGAAATGTTAAAAAAACAGGCAGCGATCATCCGCAAAGATGACCTTTACGTATGCGCGGTACTGGAGGGACAGAATCTGGATGATGTCATTGTGGATGAGGTGGGAGATGACTCGTTAAAGACGGGGGAAATTTATCTTTGCAAGGTGAGCCATGTCGTGAAAAATATCAATGCGGCTTTTGTCGAGGTTAAGAAAGACATCATGTGTTATCTTTCCTTAAAAGAACCGGGCGTCAAGGAAGAAAAAATCTGTGCGGGCATGGAGTTTCCGGTTCAGGTAAAAAAAGCTGCTGTCAAGTCCAAACAGGCTGTTGTCTCACGTAAGCTTGAATTTTCTGGCAAATACGCTGTCGTCACGACACACAACCTGACAAAAAATATTTCCACAAAGATCAAATCCTCGAAACGAAGAGAAGAGCTTGAGGGGGTTCTTGGTGAATTAAAGGAAGAAGCGTTTGGAATCATTTTGCGGACAAACTGCGAAGAGGCAGGGAGGGAAGAGATTTTGGCTGAATGCAGACAACTTCTTTCTGAGGCGGCATCCGTGGCGGAGACTGCGAAAACCCGAGTTTGCTTTTCCCGACTCTATGATTCTCCGATGGAATTTGTAAAATTTCTCCGTGACCATAAAGCGGGAACGCTTGAGCGCATCATCACCGATGATGACGAGTGCTTTCAGTTGCTCTCAGAAAGTGCGTATTTTTCCGGTGAAAATATCGTCTATTATGAAGATTCGTCTTATCCTCTGGATAAACTTCTTGGCATAAGCTCAAAACTGCAGAAGGCGGGGGCGAAGCATGTCTGGCTGAAAAGCGGCGGTTCTCTTGTGATCGAGCCGACCGAGGCGCTTACGGTAATTGACGTGAATACGGAAAAGGCGATTGCGGGAAAGCGAAGCAGTGAGACGACATTTTTTAAAATAAATACAGAGGCGGCCAGAGAGGCATCCAGACAGATCCGTATCCGGAATCTTTCTGGAATTATCCTGATCGATTTTATCGACATGAAGGATAAGGCGCATATCAATGCCCTGTTAGATGAACTTGAGAATGAGTTCCGGAAAGACAGTGTGCGGACTACAGTTGTAGACATAACGAAGCTGGGACTGGTGGAGATCACGAGGATGAAGACGCGAAAGCCATTAGCGGCATTTGGGAAGATTTTGAGGTAGGAGAATCACACAATGAAAGAAAGCTTAAAAAATTTTTATAGATATAACGCATCCGATGAAGAATTATTCACGTATATTCGTATCAATGCAGGTGAATGGAATGAGCAGTCATTTATCCAAATGAAAAAGATCGTCAGAGAAGTAATGAAGGATTACAAAGACGAAAATTGTTATCCCAAAGTACTTGTGAGTTATTTTATGCGAAATATACCATCCGTTATCAATATATTGTCCGGTTTTAAAAGACCTTCCGATGAGGAAATACAAAAGGGCTATACAGAAGAAATGTATTTAAGCATGATTGCTGAAAGGATTAAAGAATTAAAAAAGCTGCAACTTGAATTTGAGCGTTCTTTAAATGAGTGAGATTTCTTGCAGGTTTGCAGTATTTTATTGAAAATGTTTTTCCCGCATGGGCGCTTTCGCTAGATAAATACGCAGCGGTATGGGCATGGAAATGTGAAAACATGCACATCTCCACGCCTCATACCGGCGCATTTATAACCCATGCTCTGAAAAAACATTTTCGATAAAATATGAAAGCTGCAATGGGAACATGCTTGACAGGTATATTACTTTGTATTATGTTGTAGTTGCTGTAAAGTATTGTGATTTAAAGTGTTGGAAGTGATAAATGGTGATTTGTGGAGGAGACTAACTATGATTATCAATTTAATGACTTGGAATACAGGATTATATATATTTGGAAACAAGATGAAAGATAAATCTCTTAAACCGATTGAAGATAAAGCAAATAAAATAGCTGACGAGATTTTCGGGATGGTCAAAAATTTTTTAGAAAAAGAAAAGGCTATTGCAATTTTGCAAGAAGTACCATATGTGTCCAATTTGAATTGGAAAAAACATCCTTGGTTTGAAAAATTTGTTAATGTTTTTCCGGAAGAAAAATATTGCAGTATTTATAATAAAACCTCCTCAAAGCAAGCACTTAAAATGACAGTAGTGCTTGCTAAAAAGGATTTGATTTATCCTATGGATATAGAAAGAAAAAATAATTTATATGTATCTTTTCAAATCTTACCTAATACGCCTAATCAGTTTACTGCATTGGCTGTACATGCCCATGATGCAGAAGAGTGTCTGGATTATTTACGAAGAAATTGCAATACAAATTATTCCTTGATATTAGGGGATTTTAATGCTGGAAATTATATCAAGGAAAAGAATGATAGAAAGATTGCGAAAAACAGAGAAAGTTATCTCAAGCTTATAAATGGCTACATAGATATATGCCAAGGGGAGTATACAACAAAGTATAAGTATCCCACCTACGTTGACCATGTCTTGTTAAGGAGCAAGTACTCCTTTTTACAGACACACAAGGTAAATAATTTAGAGGTCAACAGAAGAGTAAGTCATTCTGACCATTATCCTATTACATTTGAACTTGAATTGTTGTGATTGCCAAAAATGACAACTTCCCATTTATATTCATTTGTTGTCATTTAGAATCAATTTAAGAATTTACTGTACTTTTTGGAGAAACTTTATTATAATGATATCAGAATGGTGGTGATATTATGAAAACGACAGAAATCAAGAAAAAGGACGAGGCAAAGTTGGAACTATATACGTTGTTGGGGCAGGGATATAAAGCAATGCAGGAAGGGCGGGAAAGTTCTATTGAGGAAGTGAAGGAACGAATCAAACAAAGGAGAGAGCAGAGTGTCTATCATTAATTTTACGGAGCCTGCGGAATTTGATTTAATTCTAATTGATAATTATATATCGCAAGAATTGATGAATCCAGATGCCTCAAAGAATACAATCGGCGGAATCATTGATACAATAGAGAAACTTTGTGTGTTCCCGGAGGAACATCAACTGGTTAATGATTCTGTTTTAGCACGTTTGGGATTTCGTATGACATGGTACGGAAGCTATAATATTTTTTATATTTATGATGAGTTTGAAGATGTTGTACATATCATCCGCATTTTATATGATAAGCAGGATTGGAAAACAATTCTCAGGACATAGTATAGTTAGATGCAATACAGGTGTGTTGGAGACGACACACTTTTTTCTGTAAAGAAGTAGAAATTAAGATTAGTATATGGAGGTAAAGATAATTTGGCAAAGGTATTTCTTATATGCGGTAAAATCTGTTGTGGTAAAAGTACATATGCTAAGTACTTATGCGAAAAAAACAATGCAGTTTTGCTGTCTGTTGACGAGATCATGCTTGCTGTATTTGGACTTTATACTGGCGATAAACACGATGAATACACAGAAAAAGTACAGAAGTACCTCTTTCAAAAATCAGTTGAGATTATTAAGGGCGGAGTGAACGTAATTTTAGATTGGGGCTTTTGGTCAAGATGTAAGCGTTCTGCGGCGAGAGAGTTTTACACGGTTCGGAATATTGAATGCGAATTTCACTATATTGATCCAGACGATGAAGTGT
>JAMPFC010000091.1 GCA_023664685.1 Roseburia sp.
TTCTTCTTCTGACATAGCAGGTTTATCACGTTTTGTCATTATATTGTCCCAATTTGGTTTTGTAAATTGAATATCAACAGGCTTAAAACGCAACGCAAAATTACCATAATCACATTGCGCCAATGGATTGTTGGATTTATTTTTATTTCCAAACATCTGTTGTACCATGTTAGCATACTGAGAATAATTATCCCTTGTTATCTGCATATATCATATCCTCCTAGAAAAATATTTAGAAAACTTCATTTTCTGTTTTATCGGCAAATTTATTCAAATAGTTAACAGTACCATGCCTATTCAGTCTATCCATCATAAATCATTTTGAAAATTTTCATATGCCCTTGTGAGAACAGCCCGCTGCCACAGACTTGATTGCGTTTTGCAGATCAATCCGTCTGTGGCAGCGAGCTGTTCTCACAGGGCATATTCAAGTTTATCTTTGGAGTGTGTATGAAAACCATGAAAAAAGGGAAAGATAGTTTGAAAAACAGACACAAACTTCGTGACACGATAAAACAAGGGAAACGAAGTTCGCTATGCGGGAAGGAAGAATCATATGCGAGAGGTTATCGGGATCAATGAGGACTGGAGATTTATACAAAAGGATGCGGGGCTTCCGGGGGAGCTGCCGGAGGATTGGGAGAGAGTGGAACTTCCGCACACATGGAATGCAGTAGATGGGCATGATGGAAATGGAAGTTATGACCGGGGGTGTTATTGGTATGCTAGAGAATTTCGGGCGCCGGAGCAGCCGCTTCCCGGGGGACGTGTATTTGTGGATATTCCGGCGGCGGGGCAGCAGGCAACGGTTTATGTCAACGGAAAAGGGGTATGCTATCACGAGGGCGGTTACTCAACGTTTCGTGCAGATATCACAGATGCCTGTAGAAAAGACGGTAACAATCTTCTTGTCATCGCCTGCAGCAATGAAAAAAAGAGCAATGTGTATCCACAGTCGGCGGATTTTACTTTTTATGGCGGGCTTTACCGTGGGGTGAATCTGATCAGTGTGCCGGAGACGCATTTTGAACTGGAGCATTGGGGGAGTCTGGGCTTGAGAGTAACCGCAGAGCCGGACGATAACGGTGGCGCATGGTTTGAGGCAGAGTCATGGGTCGTGAATGCCGATGAAAATTTTACAGTTATGTACCGGATCTGTGATGCAGAGGAAAGGGAAATCGCATCTTTTGTGCGTCCGGCAGAGAGAAGTTCAGGAAAAGTGTATGTCCCGGACGTGACACGGTGGGATTGTGAGAATCCGTATTTGTATACAGTCACTGCAATTTTGCAAAGGCGCAATGAAGCATATGATGAGGTAAGTGTGCGCACCGGCGTCCGAAGTTTTTCCTGTGATTCGGAGAAAGGGTTTATTTTGAATGGGATTCCCACACCGCTTCGGGGCGTCAGCCGCCATCAGGACATGCTTTATAAGGGAAATGCGCTGACAAAACAGGAGCATATCAACGACGCCAAGATCATCAAGGAGATTGGGGCGAATACGATCCGTCTGGCGCATTATCAGCATTCACAGGAGTTTTATGATGCCTGTGACGAAATGGGCTTTATCGTATGGGCGGAGATTCCATTTATCAGTGTAATGGAAAAAGACCCGGCGGCACATGAAAACTGTATCACACAGATGAAGGAACTTGTGCTGCAAAATTACAATCATCCAAGCATTTGTTTTTGGGGGATTTCCAATGAAATACTGATCGGGGGGATTTCCGAACAGTTAGTGGAGAACCACAAGGAGTTAAATGCGTTGTGCAAGGAACTCGATCCGACCAGATTGACAACGATCGCCCATGTCTCCATGACGCCATCGGACAGTCCGGTGCATGGGATCACAGATGTGGAAAGTTATAACCATTATTTTGGATGGTATGGCGGAAAGATGGAGAACAATGGCCCGTGGCTCGACCAGTTTCATAAAGAACATCCCGGGATCTGTCTTGGACTTTCCGAATACGGATGCGAGGGGATCATTACGTATCATGGGCCGGAGCCGGCGTGTAAAGACTATAGCGAAGAGTATCAGGCGCTTTATCACGAGCATATGGCAAAAGTGCTTGATGAGCGTCCGTGGATCTGGTCAAGCCACGTATGGAATATGTTTGATTTTGGGTGTGCGGCGAGAAATGAGGGCGGCGTGGCAGGAAGAAACAATAAGGGACTGGTCACGATGGATCGGAAAACGAAAAAGGACAGCTATTATATTTATAAGGCGTACTGGAATAAAGAACCGATGGTGCATCTGTGCGGCAGGCGGTATGCCGAGCGCGCCGGGGAGACGACAGAGATCCGTGTCTATTCCAATCAGCTGCACGTTTCACTTTTTGTAAATGGCGAACTGGCGGGGATCCAGAGTTCAGATAAGGTTTTTGTCTTTCAAATTTCCTTGAAAGAGGGCTTCAATAGCATTGTTGCATCTGCGGGAAAATGCCGGGACAGCATAACGATCGAGCGTGTGGCGAAAGAGCCGGATATTTATGTGCTGCCGGAGGTGAATGAAAGAGCAGAAGGGGTGGCAAACTGGTTTACGCTTATGGGCGACTTGGATCTGAAAGCACCGATGCAGTTTCCGGAGGGGAAATACAATATCCGCTGCAAGTTGGAGGAGATTGCCAAATCAAAAGAAGCGTTGGAGATTACAGCGAAGGCGGTAAAACTGGCGACAAATTTTGAACTGACGCCAGATTCCGGGATGTGGGACATGATGAAATCCATGACACCGGAGGGAATGGTGCATATGGCGGGGAGCATGATGCCGGAAGGATTTGCCGAGAGCCTGAATGCAAAACTGACCCAGATCGACCGGGTCGATGAAAAGGGATAAATATTAGTTTTATTGGATTAAACAATGGAAAATGGAGGTTACTATGAAAACAAATTCAAAAGCGGCAGCGTCTTCCGTCCGCCCATTTGGCATGAGGGATAAACTGGGGTATATGTTTGGAGACTTTGGAAATGATTTTACCTTTATCCTGTCCTCAAGTTTTATGCTCAAATTTTATACAGATGTGATGGGAATCGAAGCGGGCGTTGTCGGACTGCTGATGATGGCGGCGCGTTTTGTGGATGCGGTCACGGATGTTACGATGGGACAGATCGTTGACCGCTCGAAACCAAAGGAAGATGGAAAGTTCCGTCCGTGGATCAAGCGTATGTGCGGGCCGGTGGCAATCGCCTCATTTCTAATCTATCAATCGGGCTTTGCGGACATGCCATATGGATTTAAGGTGTTCTGGATGGTCGTCACCTATATTTTGTGGGGATCGATTTTTTATACAGCGATCAATATTCCGTATGGTTCTATGGCATCTGCCATTTCGGCGGAACCGAAAGACCGCGCCGAGCTGTCCACATGGCGGACGATCGGTGCGACGCTTGCCGGCCTGTTTATCGGTGTCGGGACTCCGATGCTGGCATATGTGACAGTTAACGGAAATACGGTGCTTTCCGGTTCCCGCATGACGATCATCGCCGGGGTGTTCAGCGTTCTGGCGATTGTCTGTTATGTACTCTGCCTGAATCTTGTCCGCGAGCGGGTGGAGGTTCCGGCAAATAACGAGAAACTGAACATTGGAAAATTATTTAAAAGCCTTTTGACAAACCGGGCGCTGCTCGGAATCATTGCGGCGGCGATCGCCCTTCTTTTGGCGATGCTGACGATGCAGGGGCTGGCGGGATTTGTTTTTCCAAATTTCTATGGAAGTGCGGCGGCGCAGTCAACGTCGTCTCTGGCAAGTTCGATCGCTGTCTTAGTGATCTGTGCGCCATTGGCGGTCAGGCTGTCCACGATATTCGGAAAAAAGGAACTTTCGGTTGTTTCGTGTCTGGCATCTGCCGGGGTGTTTATCCTGTGCCTGCTCGTGCATCCGGAAAATCCATATGTGTATGTAGTGTTCTTTACGCTTGCCTATATCGGACTTGGATTTTTTAATACGATCATCTGGGCGATGATCACGGATGTGATCGACGATGCGGAGGTAAAAAACGGTGTGAGGGAGGACGGTACGATCTATTCGGTCTATTCGTTTGCAAGAAAACTTGGGCAGGCACTGTCTTCCGGACTGGTTGGCTCGCTTCTCTCCCTGATCGGTTATTCGCAGGCGACTGCGTTTCAGCCGGAGGTCACGGAGGGGATTTTCAAATTGTCCTGCATCGCGCCGACGATCGGTTTTCTCCTCGTCGCGGTGTGCCTGTGGTTTATTTATCCGTTAAATAAACGACGCGTGACGGAAAATGTGGCGGAGCTTGCGAGGCGGCGTCAGGCAAAAGAGACAGAATAGAGAGGGAGCAGACAATGACAGATTCGTTATCGAAGTATGAAAAAAAGAAAGATTTTCTGGTCTGCATCGACAGCGACGGGTGTGCGATGGATACGATGGACATTAAGCATTTTCGCTGCTTTGGCCCCTGTATGATCGAGGAGTGGGGACTCGGGCGGTGGGAGAAGAAGATTCTGGCGCGGTGGAATGAGATCAATCTGTACACGATGACACGCGGGTTAAACCGGTTTAAGGGACTGGCAAAGGCGCTTCGCGAGATTGACGGGAAATACTGTGAGATCGCCGGACTTGATGTGTTTGAAAAATGGACGGAGGAGGCTATCGAGTTATCCAATAAAGCATTGGAATGTGAGCTTGAACAGAGCGATAACATCTGTATGCGTAAGGCGTATGACTGGAGCATAGCAGTAAACCGTGCCATCGAGCAGATCCCAAGGGAAGAAAAGCATCCGTTTCCGGGCGTCCGAAATGCACTTAAGAGGGCGCACCAGTCGGCAGATATTGCAGTTGTATCCAGTGCAAACCGGGATGCGGTCATGGATGAGTGGGAAATGCACGGGCTTTTGGAGCATACAGATCTTGTACTGGCACAGGATTCCGGCAGCAAAGCGTTTTGCATCGGGGCGCTCATACGATGCGGGTATGAGAAGGAAAATGTGCTGATGTGCGGCGATGCGCCGGGAGATTTGGAGGCAGCCAAAAAGAATGGGGTGTATTATTATCCCATTCTCGTCCGGCATGAGACGGAGAGCTGGAATGAATTTGTGAAAGAGGGGCTGTCGCATTTTCTTGCAGGTACGTATGATGGCGACTATGAAAAGGAAAAGACTAAACAGTTTTTGGAGCATTTGAAAAGTGATTGAGACAGCAGTTATTTTATTTTTAAGAAATGAGGATGATGATGGTAGATATGAAAGCAAACCCATTTTATCTGTCGGATGAGGACTGTAAATGGGTAGAGGATACGATTCAGGACATGACGTTAGATGAAAAGATCGGACAGTTATTTTTCAACATGGGTTCGAGCCGCACGGAGGATTATCTGAAGATGACGGTGGAGAAATATCACATTGGCGGAATCCGCTACAATCCGGGGACTGCGGATGAGATTTATGAGCAGAACCGCATTTTGCAGGAAAATAGCAAGATTCCGCTAATCATCGCCTGCAATACAGAAAATGGCGGCGATGGCGCCTGTACGGACGGAACGATGATTGGGAGCCAGACAAAGATCGCGGCGACAGGAAATGCCGAATATGCCCATCAGCTTGGCCATATGGCAAATAAAGAGGCGGCTGCGATCGGCTGCAACCTGTCATTTGCGCCGGTCTGTGACATTATGTATAATTGGGAAAATCCCGTGATCGGCCTGCGCACGTATGGAAACGATCCCGGACAGGTGGCGGAGATGGCAAAGGCATATCTGGAGGGTGCGCATGAGAATCCGGGCTTTTCCTGTGCGGCAAAACATTTTCCGGGTGATGGTCTGGACTTTCGCGATCAGCATGTGGCAAACAGCGTCAATACGATGAGCTGCGAGGAGTGGGACAAAACGTTTGGCATGGTTTACCAGACCCTGATCGATCATGGGCTTGAGGCGGTCATGGCAGGGCATATCATGCAGCCGGCATACGCCAGACATTTTAACCCGGAGCTGACCGACGATGAGATGATGCCGGCGACTTTGTCAAAGGAGCTGATCCAAGGGCTTTTGCGGGAAAAGCTTGGATTTAATGGCATGGTCTTGACGGATGCTTCCCATATGGTGGGGCTTACGTGCCGGATGAAGCGGAGTGATGTGCTGCCGGCTGCGATTGCTGCGGGAGTAGATATGTTTTTGTTTTTTAATGAGATGGAGGAAGATTTTTCCAGTATGAAGCAGGGATATCTCGATGGGCGGATCACCGAAGAGCGTCTGGATGATGCCCTTCACCGCATTCTGGCACTGAAAGCCCATATGGGACTGCATAAAAAGCAGAAGGGTGAACTTATGCCGCCTCGTGAAAAAGTTCATGAGATCGTTGGCTGTAAAGAGCATGTGGAGGCCCAGAAGGAGATTTCCGACCGTTCGGTTACGCTTGTGAAATATAAAGATCAAGAAGTCCTTCCGCTGACGCCGGAGCGTTATAAGCGGATCATGATCGTATATGTGAAAGGCTTATCGGCACCGGGACTTGGGGCGCTGTTTGCCGGGGGGACGTCTCCGGCAGTAGTTCTTCGTGATAAACTCAAAGAAAAAGGGTTTGATGCATTTATATATGAGAGTCCAGTGGAAAAGATGCTTCAGGAGGCGAAGGAGGGGAAAAAGCCGGATTTAAATATGTATTTTGCCGGAAAAACCCCAATCAAAGAATTTCGGGAAAATCAGGATTTAATTATTACTTTAGTCGATATCGCCGGTGGTTTCCA
This sequence comes from Roseburia sp., assembly GCA_023664685.1. Lineage (GTDB taxonomy): Bacteria > Bacillota > Clostridia > Lachnospirales > Lachnospiraceae > Eubacterium_F. Next base: position 6,702 of record JAMPFC010000091.1, read on the forward strand.
ACCAGTTGCCCGTCCCGCATTTGGCATGACGAAGGGCGGCGGTGAGATTCCGTGGTATGTGTTTGAGCTTCCGGTCGTGGTGGTCGGCGTTGGGTATCCGTTCGTACTGGCAGATATCCCGCAGGCGCGCACGTATATCAACACGTATGACAGCAAGGATTCTACACTGGATGCTTTGGTCGCAAAACTGATGAGCGGCGAGGAAGCATTTACCGGAACGGATCCGGTTGATTCATTCTGCGGTATTTTTGATACACATTTATAATCTAAAAAACGAAAATGAGTAGGAGGGATTTCATGCAGATGACGTTTCGCTGGTATGGCGAGGGAAACGACAGCATCACACAGGAGCAGATCAGGCAGATTCCCGGTGTGACGGGGCTTGTCTGGGCTTTGCACGATAAGGCGCCGGGAGAGGTCTGGGAGGTGGAGGAGATTGAGAAAATGCGCCGCCAGATCGAGGGACATGGTTTCAATATGGAGGTTGTAGAGAGTGTAAATGCCCACGATGACATTAAGATCGGTCTGCCATCGCGTGACAAATACATTGAAAATTATAAGCAGACGCTTTATAACCTGTCAAAATTTGGGGTCAAGGTCGTGACGTACAATTTTATGCCGATCTTCGACTGGACGCGAACGGATCTTTTTCATCCGATGGAGGACGGTTCCACCGCGCTTTTTTATGAAAAGGCAAAAATACAACAAGATTATAAGGAAATGGCGGATTATATTTTGAAGAATCTTCATGGGATGACGTTTCCGGGGTGGGAGCCGGAGAGAATGGAGAAACTAGATGAATTGTTTGAGGCATACCGGGGCGTGACAAAGGAAAAGCTATGGGAAAACCTAAAATATTTTCTGGAGGCGCTCATGCCGGTGTGCCATGAGACCGGAATCCGCATGGCGATCCATCCGGATGATCCGCCGTGGGATATTTTTGGCCTGCCGCGTCTCTTAGTGGACAAAGAATCAATCGGACGTTTTTTGTCTATGGTGGATGATGAATATAACTGTCTGTGTCTCTGCTCCGGGTCACTTGGGGCAAATCCGGACAATGATGTGGCGGATATCATCCGGACATACTGCGACCGGGTCGCATTTGCGCACATCCGGAACGTAAAGCATTTTCCAAATGGAGATTTTACAGAGGCGTCGCACCGGGATTGTGACGGGGATGTGGGGATTCTGGAAATCATGCGCGCCTATTATGAGTGCGGTTTTGACGGTTACATCCGTCCGGATCATGGCCGCCATATCTGGGGCGAAAAGTGCCGCCCGGGTTATGGTCTGTACGACCGGGCGCTTGGGATCATGTATATGTGGGGGTGTTGGGATATGATGGAACGGCTGGAGAAGTTGGACAAATTGAAGATAGGAGGAAAACAGAAATGAAACCGGCGATGACGATAGATTTTAAGGATAAGGTAGTGGCGATCACGGGGGCGGGAGGCGTCCTCTGCGGCACGATGGCGAGGGCGTTCGCCAGAGCAGGGGCAAAAGTTGCTGCTCTAGATCTCAGTGAGGAAAATGTAAAAAAGCTGTCCGGGGAATTAAAGGCGGAGGGCTTCCGGTGCGAGGGATATCAGGCAAATGTGCTTGAGCGTGAGGGATTGGAGGAGGTACATCAAAGGGTACTGTCAGAACTTGGTCCCTGCGATATCCTGATCAATGGCGCCGGTGGAAATAATCCGCGCGCGACGACAGATAACGAATACCAACATGAGGCAAAAGAGGGGCAGAAAACATTTTTTGACCTCGACCCGGAGGGGGTGGATTTTGTGTTCCGCCTGAATTTTCAGGGGACACTTTTGCCAACCCTTGTATTTGCAAAAGACATGGTGGAGAGGAAGGCGGGGAGTATCCTGAATGTATCTTCGATGAATGCCTACGTTCCTCTTACGAAAATTCCGGCATATTCCGGGGCGAAAGCGGCTGTCTCAAATTTCACCCAATGGCTTGCGACCCATTTTGCGGGAACGGGTATCCGTTGCAATGCGATCGCACCCGGATTCCTCATATCCGATCAGAACCGAACGCTTTTATTCGAGGCGGATGGGACGCCGACAGCGCGCGCCGAAAAGATTCTGGCGGGGACGCCGATGGGGCGGTTTGTAGAGAGTGAAGAACTTTTGGGCAGTGTGTTTTTCCTGTGCGACGAGGGGGCTGCCAGTGCGATCACCGGCGTCGTGCTTCCGATCGATGCGGGGTACTCGGCATATTCCGGGGTGTGAGGTTCTTATGTCGGATACTGTCGGTTTATGGCGAACGATTTATGCGGAAAAACGGTGGCAGGAACCATGCAAATCGCTTTCCAAAGAAGAAAAAATTTCATTGATTTTTTTTCTGGATTTAGCGTATACTGATATTAGTGAAATCATTGATTTCAGACGGGCTGGTCGAAAGACCCAGGTCCATCTATGGCGGGGAAGTTCCCCGCCTTTTTATAAATACAGCCGAGGTGGTACATTGAAAGAACTTAGTATTTTTATTGATGAATCCGGTGATTTCGGAGGGTATGATTTTCATTCGCCTTATTATATTATTACAATGGTGTTCCATGATCAGTATAAAGATTTGAAGACGGATATTGAAAAGCTGGATCATGAACTTTCCTATCTTGGACTCAATAACCTATGTATACATACCGGCCCCATTATCCGGAAAGAAGAGATTTATACGCATATGACGGTTGGTGAAAGAAGGCGTATTTTTAATAAGATGATTGCATTTGTCCGACAGATTGATATCCGGTATAAATATTTTTATATTGAGAAAAAGCATATTGCGGATGTGGTGGAGGCAACCGGAAAACTTTCTAGCCAGATTTCCCAGTTTATCAGGGAACATTACGAAGAGTTTCTTTCTTTTCAGAGTGTCAAAATTTATTATGATAATGGTCAGGTAGAGGTCAGTAAGATATTATCTTCCGTGTTTTATTCCCTGCTGTCTGATCCTATTTTCCGTAAAGTTATGCCTTCAGAGTACAAACTTTTCCAAGTGGCAGATCGTCTGTGTACAATGGCTCTGGTAAAGTTGAAATTAGAGAATAACCTGTTTTCAAAATCAGAAAAGCTTTTTTTTGGAAGTATCAGAGATCTGAAAAAGAATTATTTGAAACCGTTGAGTAAAAAGGAGTGGGATTAACTGAGGAAATCCATATTATATAAAAATAATCGAGGCAGGGAATACAAAAAGGATAATGGTTTTACAAGGAAGTCAGTATCAGAAGTTACAGTAGAGTGATTTATAGTTTTTCGTCAAGAAGAATAAGCACAGTTGTTTTTTTAGCCCGTTTATGATACACTTTAACATGGTGTCAGGGCTTTTTTTGCTGTCATCAAATGCGAAAGTGTCCTGAAAATAAATCGTAAATTATTTAGTTAAATGATAGAGAAAGGCAAAAACCCTTGAAAATAAAGGATTTTTGGATAGGTGTATGGAAAAATGAAACTAGGCATCGTAGGTCTCCCCAACGTGGGAAAAAGTACGTTATTTAATTCACTGACAAAGG
>JAMPFC010000092.1 GCA_023664685.1 Roseburia sp.
TTTGGAATAGAGGGTTTCGGGGAATATGGATTTTGAAAATGGGGAAACTCAAAATCTTTTATCCTGTGCAAACTTCTCTGAATTTGCTGCAGTCGCCAGTACATTTGGTTCTCCGGTGCGGTCATGAACCGAGATTTTATCCCCAGCTTCAAATTTCTGAACAGAAGAGGAAGAACTTTCCGCCCCATCTTTTGGTGTCGGATCGCTTCCGTCCGTGGAGTAGTAAATCGTAGCGCCCTCCTCGGCGGACAACGTGAGTTCAAATGCGTCGTCATAATTTCCACTTTTATGTGAAAATACAGGGGCTTCGACTACCTTTGCCACCGTCGCATCCCCGGCTGTTTCTTCTGCCGCCCGCAGTGTTATCGGCAGGGGCTGCAGCACAAGTGCTAGCACCAATAGTATTCCTATGGCTTTTTTCCATACATGTTTCATTAAAAGAAATCCTCCTTTGTTGCGAAGTAACTCGCATGGCTCAGTTTTGCTGAGACCATTGTATCTTATCTAGCAACAAAAAGCAACAATGTATAAAAATTTTACAATATGATACAATTGCATAAGTCCCCCTAGGTGCATTACGCAAAAAAGAAACAAAAACAACAAAAAACTTTTCACAAACGATCCGCTTGTGCTTGTTTTAAGCGTTTTTGTTTCTTCTCTTTTTTATGTTTTCGCCTCTCTGGCGAGAAACCGTCTTAATCCAACGTGTATGGCATCAGTGCTACGTGGCGGGCACGTTTGATCGCTGATGTGAGAGCGCGCTGATGTTTTGCACATGTGCCGGTGATTCTTCTTGGGAGGATTTTTCCTCTCTCGGACATGTATCTTTTCAGCTTGTTTGTATCTTTGTAATCGATATAATCATGCTCTTTGTCAGAACAAAATGCACATACTTTTTTTCTTCTGCGAGGGCCTCTTCTTCTCATCGGAGAATCGGAAGCGTTTCCCTTGTTATAAGCCATGCTAATTGCCTCCTTACAAAACTTCTGTGAGTTGTCATACCACCTGAGAATTTAGTTAAATGGTAAACCGTCCTCGATGCCATCTGGAATATTCATGAAGTCATCATCCGCTGCCATAGCAGGTTCCGGAGCATTTCCGCCGAATCCGCCGCCATTGTTTCTGGCAGCAGCATTTGCATCTGCTGTACTCTTCCTTTCGGCAAATTCGATCTCTTCGGCAATAACCTGTACACTGTACACTTTTTCACCGTTTTTGTTGGTATAGTTGTCATTTTGCACGCGGCCGGTAAGCAGCATACGTGACCCCTGTTTAAAATATTTCTCTACAAATTCAGCCTGTTTGCCAAAGGCAGTACAGTTAAAGAAATCTGTGTCAGTATCACCCTGACGACTAAATCTGCGGTTTACTGCAATACTAAATCTGGCGATTGCCAACGAATTTTCGCCCTGAGAATAACGGATCTCAGGATCTCTTGTCAAATTACCCATTAAAATTACTTTATTCATGGAAGGATTCCTCCTTTTCTTATGCTTCCTGTTTTACGCATAAGTATCGAAGCACGTTGTCCATAATGCGAAGTCTCTGCTCGATCTCACCGGGTGTATCCGGTTCTGAATCAAACTGAATAAAGTAATAAAAGCCTTCACCCATCTTCTGAATTTCATAAGCAAGCTTTTTCTTGCCCCATTCATCGACGTTTGTAATCGTACCGCCAAAAGTCGTGATACACTCTTTTGCTTTTTCGACGGTGGCATTTCTTACTTCGTCATCAACTTTTGCATTAACAACTAAAGCTAATTCATACTTATTCATAGTTGCCTGCACCTCCTTTTGGTCTCTGGCTCTCCCTTAAAAGTTTTTGGGGTTGGAAAACCCGGTTCTCAGGGGAGAACAAGGAATATGATTTTTTACATCACGGAAACTTATTATAGCATGAAAAAAAAGGAAATGCAAGAAATTTGTTTATTTTTCTGTGATTTTTCTGTGATTTTTTCTATGCGGTTTCTCCCAAAATGCGTGTATGGCAGAACAGAAAGATTCCTCATTCTCCTGCGCTCTTGTCTTTTCGATCTAATGCTGTAATTTTATCATAGCCTTTTTGAATAATGCTTTCTAGTCGTGCAAACAGCAACGAGTCTTTGTCTGAGCCTTCTGCCATATTGCTTTGTTTATAGTCTCCCTGCCCGGTTATGTATGCAATCAGTTCTGTTTTCATGTTTTCTACAGCTGTCCGATAGGTTTCCTGCTTATCCGTACATTTAAGATATGCAAACAAACCGGAAGCAATCGTTGACAGTGTCGTAAATACGGCGATCAGAGGCTTCCATGCCCCGCAAACTGTCAAAAACGTAGCAATCGCTGGCAGCACAATCCCCAGAATGGACAGGGCCATTCCGATATATTTATAAAAGTTTGCACATATTACGTAATACTCAAAACTGTACTTTACCCTGCGCCGAAAATCCTCATCCTCTATTTTATCGCAAAGATATCCGTATCTTTCCATCTCTTTGCAGCTTTTGGTTTCTTTCGGTTTCCTGCTTTGCAGGTTTGCTGTTTGAGTGTTTTCTGCCGGTTCAATCTCGATGTCTGTCATGAGTATACCTCCCATTTGTCTAATTTTATCATTTTAACCTCACGTTTACAATTCTTTTTGTTCTTAATTTAACATATATGGCATCGCATGTTTAGCCATTGGGCGGCTGGGAGGAGTGTTTTTTTCGGTAGGCAGAGGGTGACATTCCCTCCTTTTTCTTGAACTGGCGGCAAAAATGTTCGATGTTGTGGTAGCCGCACTGTTCGCTGATTTCCTGAATGGTACTCTGGGTTCGGAGAAGAAGCAGGCGCGCCTGTGAAATCCGGCTGTTGATCACTTCGTTCATGCAGGTTGTATGAAAAATATCTTTATAAATTTTTTGCAGGGAGCGGGTACTGAGGCTGACGATATCTGCCATATTTTCTAACGTCCATTCCCGGTCTGGGTATTGATATATCATGTCCCGGAGTTTGATGAAAGCGTCCTTATAGGCAAATGTTTTGGAGGAGATTGAAAAGTCGTGCAGGCGGTGAAAAATAATGTGCATCAGCTGCTCATTTACATAATCCGAGCTGTTGTACAGCCAGTAGTTTTCGTTGGCAACTGCCTGCCAGTAAATGATATAATTGTTGTAGTCGGGGCAGTGAACCGGGATTCCGTAAGGGAGAAAGTATTCTGTATAGAGCGGTTCGTCGCAGTTAAAACGGATCCAGTCGTATTTGAGTTTGCCGGAGACAGCGTAATAATGGACGTGCTGGCCGGGTTTATAAAGGATGCAAGTGTTTCCCGGATACTGCTGCATCTTGTTTTCGACCTCGATAAAGACAGGAACCTGAAAGAGCATGATTTCATACTCGCCCATGCCAAAAACCAGATCATCCACAAATCCTTCTTCTTGTTCATGATTCATCACAGCATATATGATCTTGATCATTTTGCGCTCCTTTTTCTCAAAAAATAGTCTCAATAGAACCCTTTTAATAATGAGATTATATTATTTATTGCGCAATAAATCAAGTTTTATGCGGAAAAATTATTTAATTACAATACGTCTTTTGCCAACCCATGTATCGCCCCAATCTTCCACCTCTCGATCTGTATATGCAATCTGAAAATAATACATTTTTCCCTTTTTCAAATGTCGGACGACCTTTTTTTCATTTTAGATCACCTAATCATAAAATCTTTCTTCCCCTGCCAAGGAAGGGTATCCAGAGATTCCTCGTCATCCATATCTTCAATAAACGCATATTCTATCCAATACCGCTCATTTCTTGCAAGTCCTTTTATTTCTATTTTTCCATTCTTCTCCTCATCGCCAGTTGTATTTATATATTCACAATCAGACATGTCTTCTTGTTTTCCGTAGCGAAAAACGGGATACAGAGCCACCGATAATGAAGGCGGTTCTTTTTTGGTGATAAGACGATAGTTTGCTTGAAGTCTTCCCTTTCCCGCCGTGATCGACATATTATACCAGATTGCTGTAACTTGCCAATTTCCCGTCTCCCCTTTGTCAATGACATGACGAAGCGCCCCATCCCACCCCTCTGACTCTTCAGTACCTATATACCATGAGAAGAGAGAATATCCCTCTCTCTTTACTGTGTCCGGGATTTCAATCCCCTCTCTGGACTTATAGACAGTAGGCAGTTTTTTTGTTTCATGCCCGCCATTTAAATCATAAATAAGGCGATATTCATCCGAATGAATTTTTGCTGTTCTTCCGGCAGGCAGACATCCCACCTTCTTTCCTTCACAATACCAACTACCCGCAACGCCATCTGTACATAATTCCCAATCACAAGAAGATAAATTTTCAATTTTTTCAATCCTTTTACAATTTTTTATAGCATTGGGGGCGTAATTCACTAAGCCGCTTGGCAATATCAGCGTTTTCAATGAAAGGCATCCGGCAAAGGCTTTTTCTCAATCTCTTTTAACCCATCTGGCAGTATTATTTCTTCCAGAGAATGGCAGGCAGCAAATGTTTTGTTCTCAACTTTTGTTAGTCCATCAGGAAGGACTATTTTTTTGAGGGAGGAACAGTCAAAAAATGCCCTCTTGCCAATTTGTCCAACCTTTTCCGGTATATTGATTTTTTCTAAGTTATCACAGCCCTCGAATGCCCCTTGTCCTATCGTAGACAGACTTTCAGGCAGTTCCACAGAACTAAGCTGTGTGCAATACGAAAAACATTCATCGCCTATCCCTGTGATGCCCTCTTTGATTATTATCTTTTTAATGTCATGAAAAACCACCTCATCAAAGTCTTTTTCCCTTATTTCTCCTTCTCCCTGAATGGTAAGAACACCATCCTCTGAGAGAAAGTATTGTATATTCTTAGGCATATGTTGCTCGGGTTTATTAGTTTCTTCAAAATAAGATGTTCCATCGAACTCTTCCGAAAATTCTTCCCTTTGGCATCCCATGTTTGATAACAACACAAGAAAGAATATAACTGAAATCAAAATTACCTTTTTCATATTTATCCTCTGGTCATCATTCAACAACTTAATTAAGACAAAAACCCTTTAAAATTTTTTTCAACTAACTTGCGGGACACCATTACCTGCCTGCCGCAGCCAGTGCATTTTAAGCGGAAGTCCATGCCGGTGCGGAGGATTTCCCAACGGTTTTCCCCACAGGGATGAGCCTTTTTAAGTTTGATCAACTGTCCAAGTTCAAAGTCCATTTGCAAATTCCTTTCTTGGATTTGTTCGTTATAAAAACATGCGGAGTATCATAACGACCCAGAAACCAAGCCCGAATAAGAGAAGACAGAACTGGAAAATATCGTCGGCATGGTCGATTTTTCCCTGCATACTTTCTTTCCGCGCGCGGTCTACATCTGCCTCTCCGTTGATGATTTCTTTGATTCTGTTTTTTATACTATATTCTTCTGACATACGAATCCTCTTTTCTGTGTTTAAATATAAGTAAATATTATAAAAAACCGGCAGGAATGTCAAGAAGTGTTTCGCATGTTTTCGGGTGCTTGCTTTTTCTTTTTTTGCTTGGTACAATAGAACAAATCCAACTATGTGGAATTGCTATCGTGCCAGAGTAATATAAAAAATATTTGCAGAGTGGAGGAACTTACAAAATGGAAAGTGTTAGGAAAACGTTGCAGTCAACGGTTACATTAAATAATGGGGTTTCCATGCCGGTATTCGGGCTAGGTGTGTATGAGTCGGGGCAGGATACTGTGTCAGCAGTACAGAGCGCTTTGGAATGCGGCTATCGGCTGATCGATACTGCTTCTTTTTATGAAAATGAAAGAGAAGTGGGAGAAGCGGTTCGTACCGTTGGGATTCCCCGCAGCGAGATTTTTGTAACGACGAAAATATGGAATGACGCCCAGAGGGAAGGGAGACAGCGGGCGGTGTTTGAGGAGAGCCTCCGGGCGTTGGGGATGGAATATGTGGATTTGTACTTGGTTCACTGGCCGGTTCCGGAAAAAATCCATGAGACATGGCGAGTGCTTGAGCAGTTATATGAAGAAAAACTGGTGAGGGCGATCGGTGTCAGCAATTTTCTTCCTCATCATCTGGAGAAACTCAGCGTGAAGGGAAATATTGCGCCGACGGTTGATCAGTTCGAGTGCAATCCGTATCTGACGAGAAAGGAACTGCGCCAATACTGCAAAGAGCATAATATCATACCGGAGGCATGGAGTCCGCTCGGGAGGGGTGCGGCTTTGGAAGAGCCGGTATTGAAAGAGTTGTCAGAAAAATACAATAAGTCTGTGGCGCAGATCATTTTACGGTATGATGTTCAGAATGAAATCGTGACGATACCAAAATCTGTAAAAAAAGAACGAATCCATGAAAATGCGGATGTTTTTGATTTTGAGCTGTTGCTGGAGGACATCGAGCGGATCGACAGCCTGAACCGGAATCTGATGCATGGAGATCCGGATCATGTGGATTTTTAAAATTATGTAAAAAGGCAGTATCATATTTTTTTCCAATTTTCCTCTTTACATATCTTGTGGCTAGTGTTATGATAAAAACACTACATCTTGTATGAGACAGCGTGAGGAACACTATATTCAGTTATATGCGATGAAGGAGAAATGGGAAAAATGGGTAAAACAAAGGTTATTAAACGAAACGGGGAAGAGGTAGAATTTGACGCGGAGAAGATCAGCAATGCGATCCAGAAGGCGAACAAAGAGGTGGAGAGCCGCAAGCAGCTCACAGTGCTTCAGGTCGCTGATGTGACAAATCGGGTTGTGGGTCAGATTGAAAGTGCTTCCCATGCGGTGAATGTGGAAAATATCCAAGACATGGTTGAGATCGGGATCATGAAAGAGGGCGGATATGAGATTGCCCAGAAATACGTGAGATACCGCTATCAGCGTGAACTGGCTCGAAAAGCGAATACGACAGACAGTGAAATCCTCTCACTCATTGAGTGTAATAATGAAGAAGTAAATCAGGAAAATTCCAATAAGGATGCGGGGATCAATTCTACGCAGCGCGATTATATGGCGGGACAGGTGAGTAAGGATCTTACGATGCGCCTGCTTTTGCCAAAAGAAGTTGTGGACGCCCACAATGAGGGAATCATTCATTTTCATGATTCCGATTATTATGCGCAGAAGGAGCATAACTGCGATTTGATCAATCTCGAGGATATGCTCCAGAACGGGACGGTCATCAGCGATACCCTGATCGAAAAACCTCATTCCTTTTATACTGCCTGTAATGTGACGACGCAGATTGTAGCGCAGGTGGCGAGCAACCAGTATGGCGGCCAGTCATTTTCACTTGCGCATCTGGCGCCATTTGTGGATATCAGCCGGAAGAAACTGCGGGAAGAGGTGCAGGAGGAGTATGCAGAATTAGGGCTGAAAGAAGAAAATGAAACATTAGAGAAGATTGTAGAAAAAAGACTGGCGGATGAGATCAAGAGGGGAATCCAGACGATACAATACCAGTTGATCACGCTTATGACCTGTAATGGACAGGCTCCGTTTGTCACGATGTTTATGTATCTGGATGAAGTCGAAGGACGTGCCAGACAAGACCTTGCTCTTTTGATCCAAGAGGTTTTGAACCAGAGGATTCAGGGAGTAAAAAACGAAAAAGGCGTCTGGATCACACCGGCATTTCCGAAGTTGATCTATGTTCTGGATGAGGACAATATAGAAGAGGATTCTGAGTTCTGGTATTTGACGGAGCTTGCGGCTAAATGTACTGCAAAACGCATGGTTCCTGATTATATTTCTGCGAAGGTGATGCGTGAACTCAAACAGGGCGATGTGTATACCTGTATGGGCTGCCGCTCGTTTTTGACGGTTGAGGATGGCCAGAGAAATGCGGATGGAAGCCATAAATATTATGGAAGGTTCAATCAGGGAGTGGTTACGATCAATCTGGTGGATGTGGCATGTTCTTCCCACGGAGATATGGAGGAGTTCTGGGAAATTCTGGATGAGCGGTTGGAACTCTGCCACAGGGCTTTGCGATGCCGGCATGAGCGGCTGCGCGGCACAACTTCGGATGTGGCGCCGATCCTCTGGCAGCATGGGGCGCTTGCCCGGTTGGAGAAAGGGGAAAAAATCGACGGACTTCTCTATAATGGTTATTCCACGATTTCTCTCGGTTATGCCGGACTCTATGAGATGTGCGTGCGGATGACCGGCAAATCCCATACGGATAAAGATGCCAGAGAGTTTGCATTGGCGGTGATGAAGCGGCTGAATGACAAGTGTGGGGAATGGAAAGCGGCAGAAAAGATCAGTTATTCGGTGTATGGCACTCCGATGGAGTCAACAACTTACAAATTTGCAAAGTGCCTTCAGAGACGTTTTGGCGTGATCAAGGGAGTGACGGATAAAAATTATATCACAAACAGTTACCACATCCATGTAAGTGAGGAAATCGATGCGTTCGAGAAACTTAGTTTTGAGTCTGAGTTCCAGAAGCTTTCGCCGGGCGGTGCGATCAGTTATGTAGAAGTGCCGAATATGCAGAATAACATTCCGGCGGTGCTTTCTGTTATGAAGCATATTTACGAAAATATCATGTATGCGGAATTAAATACAAAGAGTGATTTTTGTGAGGAGTGCGGATATTCCGGTGAGGTGCTGATCAAGGAAGATGAATATGGAAAGCTTGTCTGGGAATGCCCGAATTGTGGAAACCGGGATCAGAATAAGCTTTTTGTAGCGAGAAGAACCTGTGGATATATCGGAACGCAGTTCTGGAATCAGGGGCGTACCCAAGAAATCAAAGACCGGGTACTGCATTTGTAAAAGTTTTGCTGATCTCATCGATCAGATACATCCGGAACGTCATTGTTCCCCCATCGGCAGCCCGAGTTTTCCGGGCTGCTTTTTCTGCACATAGGTTCATCCAAGCGGCAGCAGTACAGGCAGCCTCAAATGGAGTTTCTGGACTGGCTGCTATGCACAGGCAAATGAGTTCCGTCAGCATGCATCCGCTTCCAGTGATATGGGCAGAAAGAGGCGAGCCGCCCTGCAGGATTTTACAGGTATCGCCCGATACGACCAGATCTTCGATTCCGGACACGATGATGACAGCGCCGGTGTGGCTGCCAAGTAGGCGTGCGTCCGCCAGACATGTATCCAGATTTTTTTCCTGCATGGCATCTTCTTTTTTGACATCAACAAACGAATCACCGATCCCGGAAAGGTCGTTTTTGTCCGAAGATTTTTCTTTTTGTGAGAGAAGCGCGAGGGAATGTATCTCGGAGGCGTTCCCGCGGATTGCAGAAAACCGGACTTCCTGCAACAACTGGAGACAGGCATTTCTTCTTAATCCAGTAGCACCCGCCGCCACCGGGTCAAATACGACTGGGTGTCCGAGGCGGTTTGCCTCTTTTCCGGCGGAGAGCATCGCTTCGAGCGAGGCGACAGCACCAAGATTTAATACAAGACCGTCACAATGAGAGGTCATTTCAGCGGCTTCTTCGCAAGCGGAGGCCATCGTGGCATGTCCGCCTGCGGCAAGTATGATATTTGCGCAGTCGTTGATCGTGATGGTATTTGTAATAGAATGGATTTTGGGGCTTCGTTCCCTGATCTGGGAAAGTATCGTTTCATTTATCATGAGAGCATCTCCTGTAATTTTATCAGAGTTCTTGATTTTTTTAATATTTGAAGGACGATATAACCGAGGATGGCTCCGGCGAGGGAGGCGGGCATAAAGAGAGGGATATAGTAAAATGGTGAAGTAAGATCGATGCCAAAGCCATATTTCATGACATAATAACTTACGACAGCACTGATCAGACCGGTGCCGATCAGTTCCCCGACCGCAGCCAGAATCATTTTTCCTGAACATTTATAAAAGAGTCCGGATAAAAAGGCGCCAATTACAGCGCCAATGATCGCAGTTACAGGCCTTCCGGTCAAAAGCATCCGCATAATGCTGGTGATCAATGCAGAAATCAGTCCGTAAACAGGCCCGACCAGAACCGCACAGATCACATTGCAGAAATGCTGAAAAGGTACGACAAACGGAAAGGAAACAAATGTCGAGAGGATGAAACTGATGCAGGACATAAATGCAGTAAAACAGGATTTTCGGATATTCATGTTCAGCCTCCCTTTGTGAAAAAATTATTAGTAAACACACTGTAACATGTAACAAATCATGTGTCAATAAGGGAATATTTTGAGTTTCCCCATTTTCAAAATCCATATTCCCCGAAACCCTCTATTCC
>JAMPFC010000093.1 GCA_023664685.1 Roseburia sp.
AAGAAGTTTACAGCATAGGTGTGGCAAAGGCTGAGAACGATGCCGACGCCAAGTCTCTCTTAAAAACGCTCAAAACATATAAAACCAACAATTGCAGCAGCGGATACCTGAGCGACTACTCTGCCGCCGAACAAAAAGTATTCAAAAACGCTGTCTGTGGCAGAAAGGGAAATTACGTGTGGTATATTGCCATGTCCCCATACAAGTCCACAAACACCAAGGGGCAAAAGGCTCTTAAAAGCAAACTATAAACGTAACACATACAACGCCCTTGCACAGAAACCATTCGCAGAAATGAGGAAATTATGGTATTCAGCAGCCTATTGTTTTTATTTCGTTTCCTTCCTGCGACACTTCTCATTTACTATGTGTCGCCTAAAAAATTCCGCAATTTTGTCCTGTTTACCGCAAGCCTGATTTTTTATGCGTGGGGAGAACCCATATATGTTGTGCTTATTCTCTTCTCCACGGTCACAGATTACACAGCCGGACGGTTGATTGGATATTTCAGACAGGGCGGGCATCTCGTATGTACCCGCCTTACCCTGCTTGGTTCGATCCTCATCAACCTCTCCCTGCTCGGCTATTTCAAATATGCCGGATTTTTATTGGAACAGCTGCAGACCCTGACTTCGCTTTCGCTGTCCGTTCCGGAGACCGCTCTCCCGATTGGAATCTCCTTTTATACATTTCAGACTATGTCCTATACCATCGACGTTTATCGGGGTGATGCAAAGATACAAAAAAATTTCATCGCTTTTGGTGCATATGTTGCACTCTTTCCCCAACTGATCGCAGGCCCCATCATCCGTTACCGGACTGTCGCTTCCCAACTGACCACGCGAAAAGAAAGCACAGATGCATTTTCCCGAGGCGTTCTCAGATTCACGACAGGACTCGGTAAAAAGGTTCTCATCGCCAATCAGATTGGCGAGTTGTGGAATACCATTTCCGCCATGACAGGCGCAGAACTCACTGGAGCGACCGCATGGCTTGGTATTCTCGCCTTTACGATGCAGATTTATTTTGACTTTTCCGGCTATTCTGATATGGCAATCGGACTTGGCTCCATGTTCGGCTTTCACTTCCCTGAAAACTTCCGCCACCCTTACGAATCCCAAAGCGTTACGGAATTTTGGAGAAGGTGGCACGTCTCTCTTGGCACATGGTTTCGGGAATATGTCTATATCCCCCTTGGCGGCAATCGAAAAGGAGTCCCCATACAAATCCGCAACCTAGCTGTTGTCTGGCTTCTCACAGGTCTGTGGCACGGTGCGTCATGGAATTTTGTACTCTGGGGTATTTATTACGGAATCTTACTGATTTTAGAAAAATTTATTTTAAAAACTTTTTTAGACAAGCTCCCCGCACTCGCAAGACATGTTTACACGTTCTTTGCGGTCATGATCGGGTGG
This sequence comes from Roseburia sp., assembly GCA_023664685.1. GTDB lineage: Bacteria > Bacillota > Clostridia > Lachnospirales > Lachnospiraceae > Eubacterium_F. Next base: position 1,416 of record JAMPFC010000093.1, read on the forward strand.
AGTATTTTCAGTCTGCCGGACATGACAGACAGTACCGGCTACTTAAAAGCCCTCCTCTTCCACTCCGAAGCCGGAGCAGCGAATGGGCAGACTATGTACCTGCTCCTCTCCAACCTCCTGCTCCTTGCTGTGGCTGCCATCTTCTGTACCTCCGCAGTACAAAGACTGGTAAACCGGATTTTTCCGCCCGGTTCCCACAGAAGGGCGCTCGGTGAAGTAGTATTTACCACAGGAACATTGATCTGGTGCGTGGCATTATTGATCAACTCAGCCTACAATCCGTTTTTATACTTCCGATTCTAAAAAGAAAGGTGATGTCTCCCATATGAACAGAAAAAATCTTGCTGTCATCCTCACATTTTCTGCCTTCCTTGCGACAGGAACGCTTGCCTCTATCCTCAAACCGCACGAGGACTATTCCACCTCGGAAAATCGTGTGCTTGCGGAACATCCACAGTTGTCAGCAGAAGAAATCTTAGGCGGAAGCTATCAGGAGGATTATGAGACGTGGCTGAATGACCAGTTCCCCTTGAGAGACTGCTTTGTAAGCCTGAGTTCATACTCACAGCGGCTGCTTGGAAAGAAGGACATCAACGGCGTGTATCTCGGCAGTGACGGCTACCTGATCGAAAAGCCGGATGAAACTGCCTTCGATCCGCTGCAGCTTGAAGACAACATCCGGTTTCTCTCCCAATTTCTGAACCGTGCGGCTGACACGTATGGCAAAGAGCGTGTGTGCTGTATGATGGTTCCCTCGAAAGCGGCCGTCCTCACAGACCGTCTGCCCCTCTTTGCTGAGGCGGCAGATTTCCCATCCCCTTTCGGCGGAAAGCCAAAATCGGCTCAAGAAGACAGCATTTCCAAGCAAATAAAAAACGCCCTGACCGAGCCGGACATTCTCTTAGACATGACCGACTGCCTTTTCGCACATCAGAGCGAATACATTTACTACCGAACCGACCACCACTGGACTACCCTCGGCGCATATTACGCCTATGCCGCATGGGCAAATAAGACTTCACACACGCCGCAGCCGCTGTCCACCTATCAAAAAGAAGATATTTATGAAGACTTCTACGGAACGACATACAATAAAGTCCACATCCGGACTGTACCTGATACGGTCACACTTTTTCACACTCCAGAGGAAAATCGAATCCGCATCCGCAGAAATGATCATTCTGACACCCGGGAATCCGATTCCCTTTACGTTCCCGCCGAATCCACAGACAGTCCCACTAGCGGAAGTTCTGGCCGCTACGATGTCTTTCTTGGCGGCAACACCGGAAAAATCATCATAGATACTGGAACGGATACTGACCGCACGCTGCTTGTCATCAAAGATTCGTTCGCCAACTGTTTTGTTCCTTTCCTGACTGGCGACTACCGCCAAATTATCTTGATCGACTACCGCTACACAAAAAAACCGATTACCGATATCACAGAGGAACACAACAAAATCACCGACATATTGGTGCTTTTCAACACGGATAAATTCCGTCAAGACACAGGTCTTAAGCCCCTTGCCGGAGAAATCCGCTCAGAGACAATGGAGGAATTTGACGCAGAGGAATTTTTTAAATAATTGTATATAAGAAGGAGACACCAGAAATGAACCCACACAAAATCTTTTTGACACTGTTTATCGCTTCAGGAATCATCTTCCTGCTCTCTCTACACACGGACGCCGCATCTGCGCTCACCGTGGAATCCCCCTCGGTAGAGTTCCCCACACCTACACAGACACCCGTTTCCAACATAGAAAAAAAGAGCTGGCATATGTACCGTGGCGAGCGTAAAAAAATCAGCCTCGGCAAAACCGAAGGCACGAAAAGCACGATGTCCCTCTCAAATCCGTCCGTTGCCAGTCTTTCGGCTGACGGCTGTATTACTGCCAAAAAGTGTGGTATGACAGAGCTTATCATTAAGAACACAGACGACAGCAGGATACACCAGACAAAGATATCCATCCACGTAACGTATTCCCGCTTTTTCAAAAACAATAAGCTGCAGAAGAAAGAAATTACAACGAAGGTTAGAAATAAGTATCTCTCTGATTCCGGATTCATCGGGAACTCGGTCAGTCTCTGTCTGACCCATTACATGAAGACACAGGAAAAAGGATTTATGGGTTCCCCGCTGATGCTTCCTGTCGGCTGCTACAACTTTAACAATGACCGCAGAGGCGACCCGCGATATCGAATCCATTACAGAGGAAAGGTCTGTACAGCGAAAGAGGCAATCCGCAAATCCGGCATTAAAAAGGTCTTCATCTGCATGGGGACGAATGATCTGTATCTGGGCGTGACAGGTGCCTACCGTGCCTACGTAACATACCTTCAGGAAATCAGGAGAGTTAATCCAAAAGTGATCATTTACATTGAGGGGACACCTCCGGCATATTCCCAACGCGGACATATCACCAACAAAAATATCAATGCCCTGAACAAAAAAATCAAGGGCTACTGCCAAAACCAGAAAGATATGTACTATATTGATATCAACTCCGTTCTTAAGAACAAATCTACCGGAAAAATGAATCTTCGCTACAGCAGCGACAAATACGTCCACATCAACTACACCGGATGCCGGGTGTGGCTGAATAAAATCTGCTCCTATATCGACAAACAGCTCCTTGCCGAACAGACAGCAGAAGACGCAGCCATAACAGCAAAAGAAAGCGGTCTGAAACGTGATGTCACACAGGCAAATAAACTAGTCAATGCTCTGAAGAACAGTAGTTTCAAAAAGAAATTACAGAAAAAATACCTCCATTAACCTTATGCCTAAATTTTCGTCCGCCCGATTGCGTGAAGACGGTATACGCCATACGGAACATTGTAATTTTTAGCAAAACTTCTTGCCTCCGCAAAAAGCGGGTCAAATACCCTGCCGCCTATTTCCGTCCACCCATGTCCCGTGTCATCGCACAAATAAATATTTTTATATCCGCATTCTTTTGCCAGAAAAGCGAATGCACTAGCCTCGGACACACAGCACCCCTGCCTGCGGATAAAAATATCCTCGGCGAAATCAAGTTCCCATCCTGCTTGATTCTTTACCTTCCGCAAAATCCGGTAACGCTTGTACGGAAACTTAAAAATCCATCGAAAACATTTTTTCAACTTCTGCCCTTTGCTGTCGCTCTCCTTAGTAATCTGTGATACCAATACCCGGGCTTTCATCATCGTTTTGATTTTTCGTATATTATACGTAGTTTCTTTCGCTGTTCCGTCTCGTCCTAAAGCAATCCCATCCACTTTCTCTCCGGCTTTTTGCTTCCCGGTCTGTCTGTCAAAATAATAATACTGCTTCTTGATCTTCCGCCATCCGGTCAGCACAATCCCCTTTTGATCAACATAATAAGTCCCCTGCTTCGTCTTCACAAAACGTCCTTTGACCCTGCTTGTCTTTATATGTGTCCCATTTGTTTCTTTCTTCACAATATACCAGTTGCCGTTTTCTTTCTTTTTTACAACATATTCCGTCTTTCGCAAAGGCTTTTTGGCGGCAGAAGGCTTCGGCGGGGGCGTCTGGGGAACGGGGATCACAACAGCGGCAGTATCTACCTGTGCAGTTTGTGCTGCTGAGGCAGCTCCGCTGTTAAGTGAATGGAGAATCACCCCGCCTGCCAGTAAAATTCCAAGTCCTTTTTTCCATACTCTCATTTGTTTGTTCCTATGCTGCTATTATTTTTTAATTTTGATCTTCTTCACGCCGCTCCATGTTCCATAGACTTTCTTTGTTCCCTCCAGTCGATAAGCCCGAACACGGAAGTAATAGGTCTTTTTCTTCTCTAGTTTTTTTATCACCGCTTTGTTCTGGGTAACTAACTTCTGCTTTTTGTTCTTCCATTTCTTAGAGGTGCTATAGCAAATCTGATATCCTTTTGCCCCTGTTAGTTTCTTCCAAGAAACGGTCACAGTCTGCTTTTTCTGTCCAAGTTTCAGTGCCGATACTTTTCCGAGTGTGGCTTTTTCCGGCGTCGATGAAATGCTTGGTGCCGGAGTTGCGACGAAATTCGGCTGTAATACGGAAGGCATCACAGAAGAAGTCCCCGGTCGAGAAGGTATTCCCGGTGTCGTCGGTGTGGAAGATGGTTCTTCTGGCACATCCGGTTCTGTCGGCTCCGTAACTTCTGTCTCTTCCACTCCACCTTTCGCAGTTACAGTACCGGCATATGACCAGTTTGAGGCAGATGATAAATCCAAATGCAAAGCCGGACGGACAGCACTACTGGCGTTGCTGACATAGTCACCCTCCTGCATCACGTATCCATATTGATCTTTGTAATAAACCCCAATAAAATAGTCTATGAATTTACCGGCAGACACATAGGCAGCACTACCACCATAGTCGCCCGGCGACCGGAGCCACCAATCGCCGGCACTCCCTGCACTGTCCATATAACTTGATCCAACCTCCCCGCCATCTGCCACATAAGCAGTATTTATTGCTTCTCTTGTTTTCGTCCTAGCTATACTTGAAGTAAACCCATAATCCGGATTCATCACCTCATCAATGGATAGCAGATACACCTTGTCTGATGTATTATTGCCCCCCTCTGTGCCATATTCGGGATTATCATCGTTCACAACATTTGTGGTCTTGATTGCAGACCGCTCTGCTTCTGTAAATGCATGATTCAGAAAATTATTGCTTCTATAATCCGAACCATTTTTATTCTCCTCTGCCCCATACCCATTCAGCCAGCTGCGCATCGTACACATCTCCCATGTGATGTCCTCAATAGATGCATCTCTATATCTCTGCACATCCAAATTCTTATCCGCTAGCAAAAATGCATCATCGCCATCCACCGACAGCACACGCCACTTGATCGGCGTTTTGGCATCGCTCTTATCCGCTTTTCCGTCTCCATTTGTGTCTTCCTGCCAATAGTTTCCGAAATACACGCAATCCCATGTCACAACTTCGTCGACACCTGTCCTTGGGTTATTCAATTTTCCTGTAAATCCTTCTGATGTAGCAATCGGCGGTACGGATGGCTGAATTACCGGTGTACCTGTCGGTTTCATATCTCCTTCTTCCACTTCACCATCCGAAGTCACTTTTTCAGCGTGTGACCAACCTGAGTTAGATGATAAGTTCAAATGCAATGCCGGACGCACCGCGTAAGCATCGTCGACAAGACCACTCCCTTTTACACTCCCATCATAAGCCACAATGGATGCACAATCACTAACGTCGCCCGGCGTCCGCAGCCACCAAGTGTCTGAACGCCCGGCACTACTCATCCACGTTATGCTTGCCTCTCCCCCCGCCGCCACATAGGCAGTATTTAGTGCTTTCCTTTTATCTGTCGTGGTAAACCCATACGAATGATTCATTGCTTCGCTGCGTGAGAGAAGGTACACTTTGTCTGTCGCGTTTTTGATCACCTCCTGTTCGGAGATCGTAAATGCGTTATTTATAAAATTATTACCGCTATAATCTGTCCCACACACATTTGCTCCTGCCCCATAGCCATTCAGCCATGACCGCATCGTACACGTCTCCCATGTGACGTCCTCATCCGTAAATGTATCGTTATATCTCTGTACATCCAGATTCTTATCCGCCAACAAAAATGCATCGTCACCATCCACCGACAGCACACGTCACTTGATCGGCGTTTTGGCGTCGTTCTTATCCGCCTTTCCGTCTCCATTCGTATCCTCCTGCCAATACTTTCCGAAATACACGCAGTCCCAAGTTACGACACCTTTATCATCCACGGAAGGATTGTTCAGACCATAACCTGCCGCCTGAATCTTCGGCGAGTCGGGCAGAGGCAGAACCCCCGCCAACAGGACACCAACAAAAAACAGTGCCAGTGAACATTTCACATTTTTCTTCAGTTCCATTTCTTGCATCCTCCTAATCATATCATAAAATCATCAAGCATAATCAAGATGCCGTCTGAATCTTCACTGTACTCGGAAGTTTCGAACGGTCAAGTTTGTCAAGAATCACTTTCGGTGCTTTTAGTTTTTTCAGCTTTTTACATGCATAAATATCTTCCGGGGAAATTTTAGCCTTTTCAACATAAGCGCCAATCTCCAACGTCTCAATAGCGGGACAGGCTTTTATTTTAATACTTGTAAGTCCAACCTCACCAACACAAACCTTTTTCACTTTCGGACATTTACTTATCGAAAAACTTCCCATGCCCATAAAATCAACATTTTGCAGTTTGGGACAGTTTGACACCGAAAGAGAGTTTTCACCAGCATTAATGATGTTAATCTTTTTCAAATTTTTCAGTCCATTTAACTTTGTCATATACTTAGAAGAGCCGCTCACAAGAAGTCCAATCGAACTGGCATTTATAGATTCCAATGCCGGCAGCTTTTTGAAATCAAGATCTTTTACTGTCCCTGTATTTACGCTCAGCGTCTTTACTTTCGGCATCGTATTTTTTAAATTGATCTTCCCACCTTGACCATTCAGGGTAAGTTTCTTCACCTGCGTTCCGCCAGAAATGGCTTTACATGGCTCAAAAATAAGTGCCTCTCCCTTTACTGTATTTGGAATAGTCGCCGTATTGTTTTTCACAATAATATCCTTTGGCACCGCCGCATATACATTCAGAGGTTCATGATTTCCTCCAAAAATTCCAATGCCAAGTGACTGGAGCATCACTCCTCCTGCCAGTAAAATTCCAAGTCCTTTTTTCCATACTCTCATTTGTCTGCTCCTTTCAAGCTGAATTTTATTATGCGTATTCATTATAGGTCAGAATCACCCTAAAGTCAAGTAAGAAAAAAGAACTATCACGGAAATCAATTTTGAGTGACGACTGTTCAGAAAGTACTAGTAAAACCCCGTACAGCAGCAGGAATATTTTCAGATGAGGACCTTAGCACCGCTACGTGTTTATCTAGCGAAAGCGGGCCGAAATAGAAAATATTCCTACTGCTACACGAGGTTTACTCGTTTCAAAAACAGTCGTCACTCAAAATTGATTTCCGTGAAGAACTATTTCAAGCACATCTGATAAATTTTCTCCACATTTCCAACAATGTTTTATAATTATTTTTTAATACCAGTCATGCTTCTTATTTCGGTCAATCTTTGCAATCCGATTCATTTCTTTTTTCGAAATCTTACCAAAAAGAAAAAGGTATGCATCAAAGATTCAGCCGGCCTTCCCCTGTTTTGCTCCGGACAGGGTTGGAACAAAGACGTCCCTCGTTGGTGCGGCGGTGAGATCGACCGCCTGCACTTAGAAGGTTCTTTTCGGCTTTCTTACAATGCATCCCTTTTTGTCTAAGATTTTTACCTTTTTCTATTTCAAATTTTTCACCCACTGATCTACCGTTTTCTGCGATGGTACATCAAAGAAGTTGCGCCCCTTGAGCCACTTTGTTTTCGATGATATAAGCGCCTTTGTCTTCAGGTTTTTGGCACTGTTTCCCAGTCCGCTGCTGACCGACGTACAAAATGGGATTACAGTTTTTCCCTTAAGATTTACATTTTCCACAAGGGTATATACGATATGCGGAGCTTCTCCCCACCAGATCGGATATCCGATATAGACCACTTTTGCCTTTTTTACCGCCTTTTTAATCGCATTCAGATTTGCGATCTCAGGGCGCACACTGCTCTTCGCCGGGCTTTCCGCCGACTCGTGTTCCTTTGTCACGCGGGTATCGTCCTCGCCATAATCCAGATCCTCTTCGGTGTACGGTTGTGCCGCCTTGATTTCGGTCATCTTGCCCTTTACCGCCTTTTTTATTCTCTGGGCAGCCCCTTTTGTTGTACCGGTAGCTGAAAAGTAAAGAATCACCGTATCCTCTTTTTTCTTTGTCTTTGCCTCCCCGGCATTCACATCAAACATGACTGCCGTCACCGCAAACATCAGAAGCACACATACTAGACGAAATACTTTTGTTGTTACGTTTTTCATTTGGTTCACCTTTCCTTTCTATAAAGTAATACCCGAAGGGAACACCTCCGGGTATATACAATTTCACATCAGGGCAGATATTTTCCCAAAACACTCAGGAACAGATTGATATCGATCGGCTTGGCGATATGGTCGTTCATGCCGCTTTTTAACGCGTTCTCCTTATCTTCCTCCATCGCATTCGCTGTCATGGCGATGATCGGAAGCGTCTCGACATCCTTCCGGTGCAGGGCGCGGATCGTCCGCGTAGCCTCGTAGCCATCCATGATCGGCATCTGCACATCCATCAGGATCGCATCATAGTAGCCTTCCTCCGAATTGCTGACCATTTCTACCGCATCGCTGCCATCCGGTGCTGTCTCCACCAAAAAGCCGCTCTCTTCCAGTATAACCTCCGCAATCTGCCGGTTGAGTTCAATATCCTCTACCAGAAGAACACGCTTTCCGCCAAAATCAACTTTCGTCCACGGCGTGTCCTCTTCTTCTTTTTCAAGCAGATCGTTTGTAGTCAGCAGAATTGTCTTCAAATCCGACATAAACAGTGGCTTGGCACAGAAAGCAGTAACGCCTGCCTCCATCGCTTCTTCCTCGATATCCGTCCAATCATAAGCAGTAAGAATAATGATCGGCGACTCCGAACCAACCGCAGCACGAATCCGTCTGGTCGTCTCAATACCGCTCATCTCCGGCATCTGCCAGTCGATGATATAGGTATGGTA
>JAMPFC010000094.1 GCA_023664685.1 Roseburia sp.
AAATCTGATATTCATGCAACATTCCGATGTGTTCAGCATGAAATGTCGCACAATAATGTTTTACAAGTTCCATATTTGCCGCAAATCCTGTCAACGCACCGCCAAATCCATATTCTATAGATTTCTGTGCCGCTATCGCAAATAAATGTCCACCTACTCCTGCGTATCTCGGCTCACTGCCAAGCTGCTTATTATTGATAGGTGCAGCGCACATCCATGTAAGAAAAACAGCACTCATATCCTGATTGGGATACAAAGCAACAAGCCCCTGAATATCCACGGTTCCTTTCAATACCAGTGCATAGACCTCGTTTTCTTTCAACAAATCTGCCCAATTCGTATACCAACCCGTTTTAGAATTGTAGTTCTTCAAAAAACTGCTTCTCTTAATCCGTACCACTTCTGTTTCTATGATCGCCCCTGTTCTGTTATCCTTCAAACAAGGAGTCACTTCATCAATTTCAACTGTTAGCATTTTTATCCTCCGCTTATATTATATCTGATTCATGGCATTTAAGCAACAAAAATCATTTTTGTGCATGAGTGCCCACCTCAAAACTTACGGTTTTTTCGATGTTCGTTGACACTCATATAATCAGCACATCACAGCCATAACTATCTGCAAGCAGCTAATTTGGCTGCAATGTGCTAATTGCACTCATGCTCTATGCGTTCATATTACGACATCTTCGGCTTAAATACAAGCGCCGCTAAAAAGCTGATGATGAGCGCACCGGCAATTCCCACAGCCGCCTGCTCCAGTCCGCCATAAAAAATACCGATAAATCCCTGACTGTCCACAGCCTCTTTCACACCTTTAAATAAAAGATGCCCAAATCCGATCAGGGGGACGGTCGCTCCCGCCTTTGCCCAATTTGCAAAAGGCTCATAGATCCGAAAAGCACTGAGTACTGCTCCGGTGCAGACAAGCATTACCATGATCCTTCCCGGCAAAAGTTTTGTATTATCCATGACGATCTGAACGAGTGCGCAGATCGCCCCGCCGATCAAAAATGTAATCAAATAATCCATCATTTCCCTCCAAATCTCTGCTAATCATATTATGAAACCGATCATTTCTGACGGGTACTCACCTCAAGCATCACACCGTGGGCGATTCCCGGCACAGAATTTCCCTCGTTGAAACTGACCGTAGATAAAAGCGCACCGGTCGGCACGAAAAGAACCCTCTTCCAGTCATGTTTCCGCATCTTATTTAGTATATAGCCGGTCAGCGTGATCGCACTGCATCCACAGCCGCTTCCCCCGGCATTCGTATCCTGCTCCTCGTTATAATAAATCTGTGTTCCGCAGTCCATATGCTGTTTGCCGATATCGTACCCATAACCGATCAGCATATCTTTTAATATCCTCTGCCCAACCGTTCCCAGATCCCCGGTGATGATCTTATCATAATAATCCGGTTCGATATTAAAATCTTTCAGATTATTCAGGATGCAGTCACAGGCAGCCGGCGCCATACATGCGCCCATATTCATACTGTCCTTGATACCATAGTCCGTGATGACCCCGGTCGTGATACCCGATATCTCCACATAGCCGGTTTCTTTCCGTTTCCAGTTTCCATCTCCTCTCCCGAGGACGACAGCGCCGCTTCCCGTAACCGTCCATGTCGACGAATACGGTCTCTGATTTCCGTAGGCAAGCGGAAAACGGAACTGTTTTTCCGCACTGGCAAAATGGCTCGAGGTAAGGGCTACCACATAGTCAGCAAAACCGCCCTCAACGAGCATGGAACCAATCCCCATCGACTCTCCCATCGTCGAACATGCCCCATATACTCCAAACATCGGAATATTAAAGTTCATGATTCCAAAAGACGTGGCAATGAGCTGTCCCAACAGATCGCCCGCCACGATATAACGGATATCTTTTGGTTCAAGACCGGCATTGCGTATCGCGATATCTGCCGCCATATGCTGCATCTTACTCTCTGCCTCCTCCCATGTGCTTCCGCCAAAGAGAGGATCGGTCTCCACAAAATCATAGTATTTTCCAAACGCCCCGTTTCCCTCTTTTTCTCCGGCGACCGAGGCAGCTCCTATGATGCATGGCGGGATTTCAAACTGTACACTTCTTTTTCCCACTGTTTTTTCCATATAATCCTCATTTCTGCATCCAAAAAGGTGCGCAAACTATTTTTTCATAGTATGCGCACCTTTATTAAAATTTATCATAATGAAATTTTACTTTACCGACTTTGCCGCTTTCTTTCTCTTCTTATTCATAAAGAACCATACCGTTCCTGCCAGACAAACAGAGGAATAACATCCCGAAACGATACCGGCGATCAGCGGAATCGCAAACTGGCGGACTGCATCCACTCCCATGATCGCAAGAACAAGAACCATGATGAGCGTCGTGATCGAAGTATTGATGCTTCGGCTGAGCGTCTGTGTGATACTCTCATTCACGATCTCAGAAATCTCCGTGCGGCTTCCTGCTTTTTTGCGGTTCTCACGCACACGGTCAAAGACAACGATCGTCGCATTGATCGAATAACCGACGATGGTCAGCATACAGGCGATAAATGTACTTCCCACTGAGATAAATGCACTTCCTACCGCATATACCATAAGTACGACGATAACGTCGTGAACCAGAGCGATAACAGAGCTAGCACCAAATGCAAGGTTTTTGAAACGGATCCAAATATAGATCAGCATACAGATCGTCGCAATGACAACTGCAATGATCGCATCTGTCTTCATCTCATTACTTACCGAAGCGGAAATCGTCTCGATCTCAATATCATCTTTTGTCACGCCATATTTCTGGCTTAAATCTTCTACTACCTTTTTCTGCTGCTCCTCGGTGAGATCGACCGTGCGGACGATCAGTGTCCTCTCACCTGCCACATCCGAAATCTCAGCATCCGGTACACCGGCAGAAGTTTTCACCGCATCCGTCACTTCTGTCTTGAAGGCATCACTGGCATTTCCGCCCGCATCAAATCCCTTTGCGCCCTCCTCAAAGGTAACAGAGGTCGAAGAACCGCCCATAAAGTCAAGGCTGTAATTCAAAATCTGTCCGGTCTGCGCCTTATTAAAGATAAGACCTCCGATACAGAGAAGGAAGAGTATGCCGGAAATAACGATATACTTTCTGAAATTTCCAACAAAATCGATCGTCTTTCTTTCCTTCTGCACACCAAACAACTTCGCACTGTCTAAGCCCAATGCGACGAAACCATACAAAAGCCATCTCGTCACAAAGATTGCGGTAAACATCGAAAGGATAATACCGATCGCAAGTGTCTGGGCAAATCCCATAACCGTTCCGGAACCTTTTATATAAAGTACAACTGCGGCAATCAGAGTAGTCACATTACCATCAATGATCGCAGACAGTGCTTTTTCAAAACCAATCTTGATCGAAGACCGCACGGTCTTTCCGGTCGCAAGCTCCTCGCGGATACGGGTAAAAATAATACAGTTCGCATCCACCGCCATACCAACCGCAAGAATTACACCAGCGATACCCGGAAGGGTAAGGGTGACGTTCAATCCGTTCAGCGCAAGCAGCGTCGCAAATACATAAAGGATCAAGGCAAGAGAAGATGCCACACCCGGAATCCGATACATCACGATCATAAAGATAATGACAAGGATAAATCCTACGATACCCGCATAAATACTTGTCCGAAGTGAGGTAACGCCAAGCTTTGCCCCTACGATATTGGAACGGATATTTTTCAGTTCCAACGGAAGAGCGCCGATACGCAGTGTAGCTGCCATGTCCTCGGCATCGGAAAACTTGTCAAAATTTCCTGATACGACTGCCACGCCATCTGTGATCGCTGTCTGGATCGTCGGAGAAGATACTTCTTTTCCGTCATAGATCATAGAAAGCGGTTCTCCCACATGCTCGCTCGTGATGTTGCCAAATTTCTTTGCACCTTTTCCATTAAATGTAATCTTAACGACATTTTCACTGACGCCCGTCGAGCTGTCCTGCTGTGTCGTAGCCTCTGCTGTAGAAATCATAGAACCGTCCAAAAGGACTTTATCTTCTTCGTACGTAGCTTCTTTTGTCTCTTGATCGATCTGGCAGTCTGAAAGTAATACAAACTCCAGAGACCCCGCCTTTCCAAGCTTGTCCAATACAGCCTGTGGATCATCGACATCCGGCACATCTACTGTGACACGGTTGCTTCCTTCCTGATATACCGATGCCTCCGTGCTTTCATTTTCCACACGTTTCTGCATCCTGTAGACCGTATCCTCCATCTGTTCTGCTGTCGGATTCGCCTTCGTAGCCTCATATGTTACACTGACGCCTCCGGCAAGATCAAGACCCAGACGGATATTTTTTGCACTTCCCCGGTTCGCTTTGCCGATACCTGTATACGCCACGACAGCAAAAACAGCTGTCACAAGCAGTACCAGCAAAATCTGGAAAGCACCTTTTACCTTACTATTCATTATGAAAATCTCCTTTTCTAAAAATGTACCTTAAGATTATAGCACAAAGCTCCCCCTACTTCAAGTAAAAATGGACGGAATCAGAAAAAACCGGCACCAGTCACAGATTAAATGACTGGTGCCAAAAGATGAAAAACTATAGATTCCGGATTTTGGGTTTAACGATACCGCGTGTAAGTATAAGTATAAATATAGTCGTTTGACGTGGAAGAATATGTCTTTCCGCCGATTTTCGCTGTCGCTTTTACCTTTACCTCATAGCTCTGACGGTGGGTATTAAAACCTTTTCCCCGGAATTTCGTAATTTTATAAGAAGCCTTCTTACCGCTTACGGTCTTTACCTTATACCACTTGCCCGATCCTCTTTTTCGCATGTAGATCGTATAATTTTTTGCACCGCTCACCTTGTTCCATTTCAGGTTGATGCTGTTTTTCTTACATTTACTTGCCGACTTCCGGATCTGCGGCTGCGGTACAAAATACCGGCCTGCGCCCCATGCAGAATACACTTTATTTCCGGCGGAATCATATGCGTATGCCCTCGCCCTCATAATATATATGTTCTTACGTCCTACACCATAAAATACTGCGCCATTGAGTATCGTACTCTCTGTCTTTACGAGCGCATTTGTGCTTTTGTTGAAAATGCCAAATTCATAGCCATCGCAGACAACCGGCGTCACCGATGCCGCCACATTTCCACCCGTCATCTTTACCGAAGTAACCGATGGTGCCGCCACTGACACAACTGCCGGCGTCTGCACCTGCGACTGCGACGCAGCGGGATCTTGTGTCGGCTCCGGAGCCGGAGCAGCGATCCCCGTATCCGTAACGACATCGACCTCAGAAGAAACTCCGCTGAGCGGGGTCTCAAACTGTACAAACGAATATCCATAACTGTCCTCTGAGCCATAATACTGGTAATGTGTTCTTACAATGATCTGGTAGGTGTGGCCCGGCGTCAATCCGGTCAGCGTTCCAAAGACCTCATTCGCCGCTGCCTGTTTGATCAGCACTTCACCTGTCTCAAGCGTAAGGTCTTCCGCATAAATATCAAATCCGTATACCGTCGCACCGGAATAATCCTCTAACTCACCCCGGTAATCGATCGTTACCTCTGTACTCGAGAGCGCTGTTACTGCAAATGTCCCATACTTATAACCGTCTACTGCCTTTGATACCTTTGCCGGAACTAACAAAACTCCTAACGTAAGCACTGCCATGATGATAAGTCCCGCAAATTTTCTTTTTCTCTGTTTCATCCTGTCCCTCATTTCTATTTTTTGATTTTCCTCCAGTGACTGCTCACTGAAGAATGATATACCTGCTCTGAATACCACATTTCAGTGCCGCAAGTTTATCTTCCATTCCATGCTTGTTGTACACCCTCTGTACTGCTGCCACAAGCTGCTCCTGATCCACATTTCCCTCTGTGTAACGGATGCTGATGATATCCTTTGGTTCGTTCAGAACCCTGTCCAGTATCTCCTCGTACTGCTCCATTGATCCCGCCACAAGCTGATTGACCTTATAATACTCATACCCATCATTTTCGGTATGATATTCGGAAAGCCGGTCGTCCATCTCAAAATTTGCATCCGGGTCAAACCCGGTCAGCTCTGCGGTATTGCTGTCAGCATTGTATAAAAAATACGGAATCCCGGCTGTCTTTTCATTATTTGTGGAATCCGTCTGGAACCACTCATCCCCCAGCCTGACCGCATTCCACGCATGTGGCAGGTTTCCGTCGAGATTCCCTGTCATCACCCGGCAAGGCACACCGCCAAGCTCGCACAAAAGCTTATAGGCATAAGCATATGACTGGCACACGCCTTTCTGGTTCACAAGGATTCCGTATCCGTTAAAGGAATCCTCATAACTGCTGTCCTCTGTCTTTTGAAAATTATTCTTTTTCGCATCCTCGAGCGCCTCCGTGTCATACTGGCCGTGATCCGTAAGATACTGATAGACCGCATTCTCTTTTTCCTCCGCACTCATATCCTCTTTTATGATCTCGCTTATGATCGCTTCGCCTGCCTCAGACATCTCTTTCTGTTTTTTCTGGATTTCAGATTTGTCATAAGAATAAAACACATGCAGCGTCATCGTCGTATAATCATAGGAAAACCGGCTCAAGCCAAGAATATAGGGGTTCTGATAATACACTTTGTAAAAAGCGTCCTCCAGATTCTCAGCATTTTGAAGCGCAGGAAATGCCTCCACGGAAATCTCCGTCTCCCCGCTTACAAGATTCAGCGCAAGCCACTCCTCCTCCGCACTGTCAGCAAACAATTTTACTTCTGCTCCCGGATTGTCCACACTGCTCTCATTTCCCTTATCCACATGCTGGCTCGTGTTTTCCTTCTGGCGTTCGATCAGATTCTGGTCTTCTTCGGAAATCCCATCATCCTTTTGCGTCTCGTCCGGATTTAAGATCGTCGGCAAATCTGTCCCGGGCTTTCTCTCCACATTATTTTCCGGCTCAACATTACCGGATGGCGTCGAATCGCCCACTGTCTCCGGATACTCCGCATGGATATCTTCCATCGACACACAGCCGGTCAACGCAGTTCCCTCGATCTGATACTGATACCCCGGAACCTCTTCCCCCGTCCATGTCTTTCTTTTATAAAAGCGGTAGAGTACCTTTCTCTTCGTGACAGTTCCATCGATATTTACTACCTCCCGCACAAGCGGCAGATCGGAAACACTCTGAAACTCTTTATACATAAGATCATCTTCTTCGGTGAACTCATGGGGGAGTTTAAGCTCGGCAGTCGGAATCCCTCCGCAAAAACCACTCTCCTGATCTCCTATGACAGCGCTGACATAATATTCACCGTCCACCGAGTAGTTCTGCCCGATGACAAACTCCTCGCCGCTCATCTTATCCTCCTGAACAGCAAGGCCGCTTCCTTTTCCCGAAAAATCATCAAATTCCGTCTGATCGGTAGATGCCTCGTACAATAGCGAACACTCGCTGTATCCGGTTTTCGCTCCCTCAACCGGCTTATTCTCATCCCCGGTATACTGCTCATTTCCGATCAATTTGTAGATACGGTATTCTTTTGCCCCCTCGACTGCATTCCATGTAAGCTTAAAGCGTCCATCCGAAGCCACAACTCCTTTTGCCTCTGGCGCCTCGAGTTCCTGCTTTACCGTAAAAGGGATCACCCGGGGCTTCTCCAATTTTTTCGGACTGTCCGATTCCATATCCTGATGAACTGCGATATAATACATCGGTGCATTTCCCCAGACGCCCTTATCCTCCTCGATATACTCTTCATCCTCCGTCTTTGTCAAAAGCACACCCGCCACGGGCGACACACTGACTTTCGATCCCGTTTCTGTTTTTTCTACATTATAATATGTAGAAATCATACTCTCTTCGCTACAGCTCTCATCGGTATGTACCGTGACCGCCCGGTCTGCATCCTCTGCCTCTGACAGATCATACGAAAATGAAAAATCAAATGTTTCACCCGGCGACACATTATACAGCGGCATGATACTGTTATCCGCATAATTATATTTTTCTTTGATGTCCTTTACCGTTATGCTTGCCCCATAAGAGTCCAGTCCTTTCGCCCCGCCCTGCTCCGGCACGCTCTGTCCGCAGCCACACAAAAGGCTGAAAACCAGAACCGATACTACGATTATCTTTCTCATATGTTCCTCCATTCACAAATCCCCTACACCTTTAACACTCCGTAACAACAAAAAAAGTTGCACATTTTTTCACTTTGTACAACTTTTTTATCTGTCATCCTGTTATGGTGCAAATTTATAAACCACATCCAAATCCTGAAAACAGAAAAATCCATCTTCATAAACGATAAATTTTATGATATCTCCATTTTCAAATTCTGCCATATAATAATTTTTCTGTCCGGCTTCCTCTGGCTTTTCCTCCACTGGCTCTGCCGCACCGAGCCGCTCTGACAGCTCACGGATCTCCTCCTCTGAAAGAAGCATGGCATCCGAAAACTGATTCTCTGTATTTTCATACACTTTCGTCGGTTCGTCTGCATCCTGAAGACGCTGCAAAAAGTCAGAAAATATTTTTTCCGGCGAATCTCCCTCCTGATACCACTTCGATATCCCAAACAGATTCGGTTTTGACGTAGGGTCAACTAACGTACTCCCGGTATTTACCTGTAAAGGCTCGGATGGCTCTGTACCCTTGTTCCGGATATGCACTGCCAGTCCGATCAGGACGACCATGCACAGACACGCTGCTGCCGCAAGTACCTTTCGGTACGGTCTTCCTTTTCTCCCCTGCTCCCTCTTCATCTTTCCGGCAAGTTCATCTACGAACTCCTCATCGGGAACAATGTCACGAAATGCTTCTTTGTACTCATCTCTAAAACTCATATTGTTCCCCCTCCTCCAGAATATTCTTTACCATCTTACGGCCCCGGTGGAGCAGTGACTTGACCGTAGATTCCTTTTTCGACAAGATCTGGCTGATTTCCCTTACCGACAAATCCTCATAATAATAAAGCTGTATTACGATCCGGTATTTTTCAGGAAGACTTTGTACCGCATAAAAAACTTCGCTTTTTTCTTCCATCTGGCAGCTCTCTTCTTTTGCCTCATCCATATGGGCATAATGTCTCGCCCATGCGGAGGTAAGCATACTCTTGCTCGTATTTACCGTCACCTTCAACAGCCACGCTTTTCTGTGTTCCTCACTCTCAAATGTCTTACCTGACCGTATGTACTTTAAAAAGACCTCCTGAGTGATGTCCTCTGCATCCTGCCGGTTCTGCGTCCGGATAAAAGCCAGACGGTAAACCATTGCTGAATACCGTTTCAGAACCTCCTCGACCGAGGGATTCTTCCCCTGTTCCTCCAATCCTTCTTTTCCTCCTTACGAATCTGGCGTCTCACGTTTTCTTTTGAGGCGGAGTTCTTTGAAAAATCCGCTCATCAATTCACTGCACTCCTCTTCAAGCACGCCGCTTACAATGTCCGCCTTATGATTAAATCCCTCCATGCAGAGCAGGTTCACGACCGAACCCGCACATCCGGCTTTGGGATTCATGCTTCCAATCACCACTTTTTTTATGCGCGCCTGAACGATCGCACCGGCACACATCGGGCAGGGTTCCAACGTCACATACATCGTGCAGTCCTCAAGCCTCCAGTCACCGATCACGCGGCTTGCCTTATGGATCGCACTGATCTCTGCATGGGCAAGGGTATTTTTCTTCGCATTTCTTTTATTGTATCCCCTCGCAATGATCTTTCCCTCATATACGATCACACAGCCGATCGGCGTCTCTTCTTTGGCATACGCTTTCTTCGCCTGTTTTAGCGCTTCGCGCATAAATTTTTCATCCATATCCATCTCTTTTTCCATCCTTACCCATTCGCACGATGGCCTTCAATACAAACAACGTTATTTTAGCACAGGAACGCGGACTGCGTCAAATTGATTTTTTATGGTAAAAATCCTCTTGTCGAATCCGGTGTCTATCACGTATAATAGGATTGGAACAAGAACATTGCGATAAATCGCTCAGAAATGAGGAATATATTATGAAATGGATCAAATTTACACTGG
>JAMPFC010000095.1 GCA_023664685.1 Roseburia sp.
ATCATAAAGAGAAAAAGAATGGTAAGTTGCCAACGATTACTTGACACAAACTTATGTGTTTGTATAGTTGAAACCTATTCTTTTTTATGTTATACTAAAAACAAGACCAAAAAGCGGAGGAAAACATATCATATGGAATTGCGTGTACTTCAATATTTCCTTGCCATAGCAAGAGAACAAAGCATCGTCCGGGCAGCCGAATCCCTGCATCTCTCACAGCCCACTCTTTCCACACAGATCAAAAAGATGGAAGAAGAATTGGGCAAACAGCTTTTGATCCGGGGTACAAAAGGCTCAAGAAAAGTTACGCTCACAGAAGAGGGAATGATCCTTAGAAAACGAGCAGAAGAAATCCTGAATCTGGTACAAAAAGCAGAAAAAGAAATCGCCCTCTCCGATCAGGTCGTCATGGGGGATGTTTACATCGGAACCGGAGAAACCGATGCGATCCGCCTGATCGCAAAAACTGCCCGGAGTTTATATGAAACTTATCCGGGCATTCATTATCATATTGCGAGCGGAAATGCAGAATTTGTATTGGAACAATTAGAAAAGGGACTGATTGATTTTGGCATTATATTTGGCACGGTAGACCATACAAAATATAATTCAATCGAACTCCCCTATAAAGACAGTTGGGGCGTCCTGATGAGACAGGACTCGCCACTTGCTGAAAAAACATCCATTACACCAGAAGACTTATGGGATAAACCGCTGATCCTGTCACAGCAGGAAAATGGCAATAAAGAACTGACCGAATGGATCCAGCATGACCTGTCTGAGCTTGAAATCGTTGCAACATATAACCTTCTCTTTAATGTCTCCCTTATGGTAGAAGAAGGTCTTGGTTATGCCATCGGTTTTGATAAGATCATCAACACTTCCGGGAACAGTAAGCTTTGTTTCCGCCCTCTGTCACCGAAACGGGAGGCCGGCATGAGTATTGTTTGGAAAAAGTATCAGATCTTTTCCAAAGCATGTGAGAAATTTATGATGAAGTTGAGGGCAATATAAATACGAATTGAAACTATTTAATTATGGGTACAAACTGTCCTTTTATAGCAGAAGATGGAATTTCCCCTGCTTCATTTGTCTTTTTTATATTTTCTACCACATCATGAGCCTTATCTAATGTACCAACACAGTTGATCTGATAACACATTCCTTCTAGGGTAAAATAGAGATAATACACGGAATCCGATTCCGAAATATCCCCCAAATCGCCATTTCCTTTTACATCTGTTTTGGAGGCAATTACTGTAACCGTGGTATCTAAATTTGCACTCTCATATTGCTCAAGTAATTGATATTCTGTGTTTTGCTCATATTTTTCAATATTACCCGCCTCATCAACCGTACTGTATTGCAACTGCTCATTCTGAAGCATAAGATCTCCCAATGAAGTTTTAGAAGACAGTGGAAAATATACGAACATGTTAACCGACTGTAAGTCAATATGATCAACATCTTTGTCAATAACATCATTTCGGGTCACGTCATATAACATTGCGATGCGTCCATAATCGTTTTGCACAATATTTAACATGATTCCGTCGTCAAGAAAATCATCTTTCCCCATCCATGCATAGATATCGGTTTGAATATCTTTTGTCAGATCAGATAAGGCATTATAAGCTTTCGTCAAATAAGTTATTCCATCACTTTTGACTTTTTCACAATCATCTGGTATGTGAATATCGGTTTCGTCTACATTTCCTAATTCGACAGATTCATTATTTAATTTCAGCATTGTTTTAATATGCTGCACAATATTATTTGCCAGAGAGTTTACTGGACTTATGCAAAGACATATAACAATCATTGCAATAACTGCTATTTTCGGAAAACGAGCATGTGTATATTGTTTCTTGTTGCTTTCATTTAATTGTTCAACACAAGATTTCTTTACTTCTAAAATGTCTGGCATATTAAATTCTGACACTTGTTTCAGAAAATTCTTTTCATTCATATTACACCATTCCTTCCTTTAAAAGATATTCCCGGAGTTCTTTCAAGGTACGATACAATTTATTCTTTACATTTGACTCTTTAACCGAAAATAAACGAGCAATTTCTTTAATTGACTTATCCAAAAAGTAATATAAGTAGAATATTTTCTTTGTCAATTCATCCTTTTGTTTAAGATAAGAAATTGCTGTTTCTACCATTTCTTTTGTCGCTGCAAGTTCAGCAAAAGAAACTTGCTCAATTTCTATATTGTTCAGATTGGATTCGTCAAAATCGTATGTTTCTTCAATGCCGCGCAATCGCTCTAATAATTTATAATGCCGATATATTTTCTTTTTTGCTACTTGCATAACAAATGCTTCTGGATTTTTAAAATAATCAATTCCATGTTTGCAAATAACCTTTACAATCTCTGTATAAGTTTCTTGAAATATATCTGCAACATCCTCGGTATTCCCACATTTTACAATGATATATGCAAGAACTTTTTCGTGTGTTGCATCGTATAACTCATCAAAAAAAGCATTTTGATCATGATTGGCCAATCTGTTTCAACTCCTTTCTACATAATATATGTGTCGATTACTATTCAAAAAGTTTCATTTATTTGTGATTTTTGATAATTTTTTTGGTAATTGGAGAATTTTTTGATCGGCATTGATCCTTAGAGTATCCTTGATTTTTTTATGAAGAAATATCCTTTTATCCTATTTTTTGCACACGTTTTTTGCAAAATGCAATCTTCTCGTCTTTGATTCAATATTTTTCTATAAATTCACTCATTGTCATAATCTCCGGGTACTCTGTTTCCACCACCCGCAAATCTTTATCCCCGGTTATGAGTATATTCGTATCCAACATAATCCTCATCTATTATCTCCCCTGCGTTCTTCCCTGAGTTCCCTCACATAATCCTGCATCTCTTCTTCAGACTGGAATCCGGCATCTGCCGCTGCGCCGCGGAATCCTTCCTCCACGCGCTGGAATGCTATGTTTACCGCATTTTCAATATAAAACCTCCCATTTTCCTCCAATATCAGTACCTTGTCCCCGGCATTCAAATGCAGGCGGTTTCTTATGGATATAGGGATGGTAATCTGCCCCTTACTCGATATTTTTGCAATTTCCATCTGTCGTCCCCTCCTTTGATTTCTTTAACTTCTTTACTTCCTTTACCTACAGTATAGATGCTTTCCTCGTCTTTTGCAAGAAGAAACTCTGCATCGATCAGACTTGTTTATATAAAAATATTATGCTATGATAAAATAGTCTCAACAAAGCATATTAAAAAGGATGGTAAACATATGGAGAACCTTATAAAAATTTCAGAACACTTCTGGATCATCGAAGAAAATGGTGTACGCTCATTCTTATTCGAGGGAGACAAACGAGCTATGCTGGTTGATACAGGATTTGGCACATTACCGATTCATGATTTAGTTACAGGAGTGACAAATCTGCCGATATTTCTGGTAAACACCCACACGGACAAAGACCATACGGGATGCAACATGGATTTCAAACCGGTATATATGCACCCGGCAGAAATGGAGCATTATAAAAATTCTTTACCAAAAGGCTGCCGCATGGAAGATGTGCAGCCGCTATGGGAAGGAGAGCTTATTGATTTAGGTCTCTGGCAGTTTGAGGTCATTCTAACCCCCGGACACACACCGGGGAGTATTATGCTGTTGGAACGCCAAAAACGCATGCTCATTTCAGGCGATTCGATTCAGGATGGGGACATTTTTATGTTCGGAGCAGGACGTAATATGCAGGCATTTCAGAGCAGTCTCCGAAAAATATCCGCTATGGCAGACACATTTGATTCGATCTGGCCATCACATGGCAGTTATCCATTAACAGCAGATATTATTCCGGGCATTTTGCAGGGTTCACAGGATCTGCTTGCAGGCAAATTACCAGAGCAGGAACCGCCCCATCCAATGCCATGCAAAAAATATGTTTGTGACGCGGCAAGTTTCCTGTATCAGTTTGATTGAATTTCTGCCAACGTTTCATTCATGCTCCCTGTACGATAGCCCTCTAAATCCACACTGACATAGACGAAACCATAAGCTTTTAGCTTTGTTACAATTTCCTCTCTTAACGCCTTGTCAGCAAACCGTCCCAATTCCTCTGGCAGAACCTCAATTCTTGCCTGTCTGTCATGGATGCGGATTCTTGCCTGCCGGAATCCTTTATCAAATAAAAGTTGTTCTGCCTGATCCACCATTGCCAGCTTTTCCTCTGTGATCTGCTCTCCGTAGACAAATCGAGAAGAAAGACAGGCAAAGGAAGGCTTCTTCCATGTCGGCAGCCCCATCTCCTTTGACAATTTTCGGATTTCTTCTTTGTAGAGCCCTGCCTTTCTCAAAGGACTCTCAACTCCAAGCTCCTCCACTGCCGCCATTCCCGGCCGGTAGTCCCCGCTGTCATCCATATTCGATCCCTCTGCGATATAAGAAATATCCTGTTCGTGTGCAATTCTAATGA
Organism: Roseburia sp.; assembly: GCA_023664685.1. GTDB lineage: Bacteria > Bacillota > Clostridia > Lachnospirales > Lachnospiraceae > Eubacterium_F. The sequence continues at coordinate 4,465 of JAMPFC010000095.1, forward strand.
TTTGTCCAAACAACTCTTTCTTACAAAGATAACAGCGGTTTGGCGGGTTTTCACAAAATCCTTCTACTGCCTCAAGTTCATTGAACTCATAGATAACTTGTCGTATTCCCATTTTCCTGCAAAATGCCTTTGCCTCCTCTAACTCCCGATTGGGAAAGGAACACGGTTTTGCTGTGATGGCAATTACACGCTCCCCCAACACCTCCTGCGCTGTCTTTAATAAAAATGCAGAATCCACACCGCCAGAAAATGCTACTGCCACACTTCCTAACGATTTTAGATGCATTTTCAGCCTCGTCAATTTGTCATTGGTATCCTGTACTTCACCGCTATTTTTCTCCATCCCCGGTTTCCTCCTGATATTTGTGACATAGGTCTAAAATCTCCTGAATACTTGTATTTGTTTCACTGGCAAGTCCAACCATTGACTCATACTCCGGATACCTTCGGATCGTACCATCCGGCAAGGTGCATTTTTTTACCTTTATTTCTCCCACAGATAGGCGCAGCGTTTCAAATTCTCTTTCCAGAACACTTCTCTCCATCTTAACTCTCCGGATTCCAATGGTAGTTGTCTCCCTGAAAATAATATTTTCCAAAATACTAACAGCTTCTCTGTCACAAAGCACGGTAAGCAGATACGCAGGGCGGTTTTTCTTCATATACACCGGTATATAATTCACATCCACAGCCCCATTTTCAAATAGCCGATCCATCACATATCCCAACATTTCTCCCGTGCAGTCATCAATATTTGTCTCCAGTTTATAAATTTCCTCACCAACATGTTGCTTTTCCTCTTGGATCAACATAGCGCGGAGAATGCTTGGACGCTCATAATTTCTCTTACCGCCGCCCATGCCGATTTTCTGAACCGTAAACTGCTCCGGCAAGGCATCTCTGGTTTTGATCGCCGCCACAACCGCAGCCCCTGTCGGCGTCACTAGTTCCCCGGTAACTTCTGTAAGCCGCAGTGGCAGAGTATTCATCTGTACAATATTTGCCACCGCCGGTACCGGAATGGACAGGATACCATGTTGACAGCGGATCGTCCCCCGCCCCTCGCAAAGATAAGGCACGATCACCTCCGTCACATCCAGATCATCAAGGCACACCGCCACCGCCACAATATCTACAATGGAATCCACTGCCCCTACTTCATGAAAATGTACATCATTGAGTTCCACTCCATGAGCCTTCGCCTCGGCACGTGCCAGAATATCAAAGATACGGAGTGCTGTTGTTTTTGCGTTCTCACTCATATCTGTGCGTCGGATAATTTCCTTGATTTCCGAAAGTCCCCGATGCACATGAACATGATCCCCCGTGCTATGGACGTGTTCATGATCGTGTGTCTCTTCGTGGCGATGAGACTCCTCGTGATGGTGAGTATGGCAATGTTCATGCCCATGCAGATATTCCATGTCATGGTCATGATTTTCGTATGCCTCATCCAATTTCACATGAAAATCACACACATCCAGCCCTGCCTTTTTTACTCTGCTGATTTCTATCTCAAAACCTGAAAGGGGCATGCTGCCCAACACCTGCTTAAGCACATCTGCGTCTGCTCCCAGATCCAAAAGTGCCGCCACAGTCATATCACCGCTGATTCCAGAGTTACATTCCAAATATAATGTTTGTCCCACAGTAATCTCCTTTCTAAAATCAAATCGTTATCATTCTGCCAGTTTATTGATCTGCGTGGCTAAATAACCGGCGCCATAACCATTGTCAATATTCACCACAGCCACCCCGTTCGCACAGGAATTGATCATTGTCAACAATGCTGACAGTCCATGCATGCTCGCCCCATATCCCACGGAAGTAGGCACTGCAATGACCGGGCGGCTTACCAGTCCGCCGATCACGCTTGCAAGAGCTCCCTCCATGCCGGCAACTGCCACCACACAGTTCGCCTCCTGAAGTACTTCAACCTTAGCCAAAAGCCTGTGAAGCCCGCTGACTCCTACATCAAAAATACGTTCCACATAAGAACCAAAATATTCCGCTGTCTGGGCAGCCTCCTCTGCCACCGGGATATCTGCCGTCCCGGCACTGCAGACCACGATCTTACCCTTTCGCTCTTTCTCTCCTTTTTCGATTTTTAGGATATGGGAAACTTCATCATAAACAAGTTCCGGCAGCACCGCCCTGACTAGCTCATATTGGCGTCTGTCCGCCCTTGTGCCAAAAACTTCCCCATTCAACTCATACAATTTTTGATATATGGATATCAAATAATCATCTGGTTTTCCGCTGCAATATACAACCTCCGGAAATCCTGACCGCAATTCCCTGTGGGTGTCTAACTTTGCATATCCCAGTTCCTCAAAAGGCTGCCTCTTAAAAAATTTTTCCGCATCCTCAAGGGATATCTCACCGCTCTTTACCTGTTCCAATATTTCCCTGACTTCCATAATTCATCTCCATTTCACCATATTTGTTGTGGATATCGATGTTGCGAATCAACTCGCCAATAAGTTTGTAAGAATTTATTTTCTTTGCATACACAGTGGAAGTTCCATGCCATATGTCTCCAAAAGTTCCCGATCCCGCAGGAGTTCTTTCGTATCCCCCTGACAGATCATTTTTCCCTCCGCCAACAAAACTGTCCTTTCACATGTATCTAAGATCATGTCCAGATCATGGCTCGCAATAACCTTTGTCTCCGGCATCTCATTCAAAATCCCGATCAGATTCCTTCTGTTTCTTGGATCTAACGCAATCGACGGTTCATCTAACAGGATGATTTCCGGCTCCATCGCCAAAATCGTAGCAATCGATGCCAGTTTTTTCTCCCCGCCGGACATACGGTAAATCTGCCGATCCCTCAGTGCCTCAAGCTTTACCTTCTGTAGTGCAGCCATTACCCTTTTCTCTGTTTCTTCCTCCGAATAGCCATAATTTCTCGGCCCAAATGCCACATCCTCATGGACAGTGGACATAAAAAGCTGACTGTCCGAATCCTGAAATACATAGCCGACCTTTTTCCGTATATCGGTCAAATACTTTTTCGTTACAGGCTGTTCCTGAACGTAAATCTCACCCTGATATCCGGTAACCAGTCCTACCAAAAGTTTCAGAAATGTTGACTTTCCCACACCATTTGCCCCGACCAGACCGACTGACTCCCCATGTTCTACGGATAAACATAAATCCTGTAATACCACCCTGTCTTTCTGATAAGAAAAAGTTACATTCCGGCACTCTATATCTGCCACCAAATCACCTCACCAAAAAAATTTCCCACAATCTGAAAAACTGGAAACATCCGCAATAAAAGAAAACACATTGCCCACAGCAGCACATAGAGAATACTTTTTCCCCTACTGCTATTTAAAGAGGAAACCCGCATTCTGCCCTGAAACCCACGCAGTTTCATGCTTTCATACACTTCTTCCGCCCTGTCCATGCTCCTCAAAAGCAATAATCCCACAAAAGACCCCCATGTCCCAAACTGCAAACCTTTCTGATTTGGCGCCCGCAACCGGTAAGACTGCTGTAACCGCTCTACTTCTTTGATCAACATCATAAGATAGCGGTGCATCAGCATGATCACTGTTACAAGCTCTTCCGGTATATGTAAAAGGCGGAGTGCATGGCAAATCTGTCCCATCCCAATGGTCACTGCCAAAATATAAGAAGCCATGACACAAAATATCCCCTTAACCATCAATGTGATCATGGACAGCATTCCATAAGTTATAACTATGTCTCCCACCGTCGCATAAACTTCCCTGTTAATGATCGGATTTACAATGCCCACTGCTCCTGTCAGGAGAAGAATCGGCCAGATGCGCTTCCACATCGTTCCCAAACATATTTCGTGCCACATGATCCGGGCTAGCAAATACAGCACCATTCCGGCAAGTCCCATTAGATGATAACCAGAAAACGAAACCACCGTTAAAATATAAAAAAGGGTAACAAGAACATAGGAAAGCGGATGCACTCCGCTCCCGGCTGCCGGAGAATTTCCTGCATTATCGGATATATGGATCTCTCTTGTCGCCTGTCCCAGCTTATTCATTTCCCCGTCCCTTTACTGTTTTTTTACGAAAGCACTTGAGAATATAACAGATACCGACACATACCGCGATCACAACAATGCCACCCAATACTCCTGAAAAAGATGTGCCGGTAACAGACTCGCTGTTCTTCCATGCGTAATCCGGAAAAAGCGATGTGAGGGATTGTATCTTTTCTGTCAACGCATAAATGCCGCCTTCTGCCGATAGTTCTGTCGTTCCCGCTACCCGTTCCATCGACCATTCCAACCCATCGGGATAAGCAGAAGCTAACAGAGATAATAGACCACCGATCACCAACGCTGTTACTGCAAATACAGCGACCACCTGTTTGTAAGACAGGCGGCTCTCTTTCGAAGCTGTTTTGCGATAATTCCATAAAAGTTCCGGCCTTACTTCATAAATAAATACTAAGACAACCGCTGTGATCAGCCCCTCTACACATCCAATCGCCAAGTGGATCGGCTGCATGGCCGCCAAAAAAACAGAAAAAGGAAGTTCGGTAACTCCGGATGCCAACGTCTCCAGTGTAACAGAAAAAGCCCCCAACTGGAGTGACAGAACACTTCCTAACATGGACGCCGCCACAATTCTTTTCTTAGACATTTTTTGATCCGTCATATACTTCCAAATAATCATACCACCAATAAAACAACCATAAAACGCCATATTCCATATGTTTGCCCCAAAGGCAAGAATGCCTCCGTCCGCAAATAGCAGACATTGTACCAACAAGACACCGATCATAGTAAGAAATCCTGCCTCCGGCCCTAAAATGGAGGACAGCAGCATTCCTCCGCATAAATGCCCGGAAGACCCCGTACCCGGTATCGTAAAATTGATCATCTGGACAGCAAAAACAAAAGCCCCCATCACTCCCATGACCGGTATTTTTTTGTCATTGTCCTCCTGTCTGATCTTTCTGACGGAATAACCTGCCGCTGCTGCGGAACAAGCATACATCGTCCCCGCCACAGCCGGGGTTAAAAGCGCATCTGCCATATGCATGATCAGCCACTCCTTTCCCAACGCTTCTCGCCTCGTCTTTTATTTGTTTGCTATACTTTTTTATATCAATTCTTTTGATATCATTATACCGTCATAATGGCATGAAGTAAAGAGATATTTTTCATTTTGAAAATCAGTTTAATGTCTGTAAATCAAGGAAAAAAATACTGATTAAAAAGATAACTAAGACAATAATCCCTGTTGTACCCCATTATAAGGCAGGGACATTTTTAGCGTTATCGGGATTTAGAATTGTACTTATCGCATACTCGTTCCAATTTTTCGAAATCAAGGCATCTTGATTTCCCTTTATACCCGGACTCGCTCTGGCACAAATCATATAAGCAGTTAGCCTTATTTACAATTATTTCCTGATTCTTTCTACACCATGCC
>JAMPFC010000096.1 GCA_023664685.1 Roseburia sp.
ATTATGAGCCACAAAATCATCTATTTCAGGCTCCATAAAAAGCATCACGCCTTTTTGCGGAAAATGATAATCCGAATGATGACCCGGCATTATAACTGCACTTTGCTCTGTATCAAATTCCAATATTGGTATTTGGTTTTTTAATACTGCCATATCAAATTCTCCTTTTCTACACATTTCTTAGAATTATAGCATAATCCCCTATACAATACCATATATTTTTTGTTGGAAACATGGGATTCCTGATAGAATTATATGCCTTCCCAGAACTGCAAGCAGCTAGGCGGGATTGCTTTACTCCCGCCCCTTGTAAAACCACCCCATCTCTGTTATAATAAAAAACTGGATTTACATAAGTAGCTGTATTGGTTTCTGTATATGAGATGAAAAATTCTCTATCTCATTTGCATGCACAGGCATGTGAGCAGAATTAATAGGGAAGCCGGTTCGAGTCCGGCACAGCCCCCGCTGCCGTATTTGAGGATGTTGATAACACGACCTGTTTTATCCTGATCGTATGGATACCTGACACTCAGGTCAGTCACTGGAGCATACTTACTTAACTCTGGGAAGGCGTTATCCGCAGTTGATCCATAAGTCGGAAGACCTGCCATACAGCTTGAAATACTACTTTTCGGAGGGAAAAGGAATGTTTTGACAACTTATTCCATTTGTCATGACAGTCCCCTTATGCCCTTTTTTAAGGAAATAAGGGGATTTTTAATTTCAGGATCTGCCCCCGGGAAAGCACATATTCCCCGGCAAGATTTACTTTCAATCCAAAATAATAACGCGCAGCATGCGCAGAAATGAGGATGAAAAAATGAAAACGACAAAAAAATTTTTAACTGCAAAAAAATTCTTCGTCTGCTTGCTCGCATTTGCCCTTTCCATCAGTAGTTTTACGACAACTGAGGGAAATGCAGCTACTCAGACAGCAAATACCCCGGCGGATACGGTCACAGTAAGCCTCCGGATCGAGGACAGCGGCAAAACACTGCTTGCCCCGACCCAGATCACGCTGACTCCTGATGAGATCGCAACCATAAACCAGACATGGACGGTGGAAACAAGCTCGGTAGAAACCGGTGCTATGGTAACAAACCCGCTTCTGCCGGAACACGCCACAGCAGCCCATGTGATCGCATCATATATGCTGCATGAATCAGACAATCCGACAGAGGATCTGATCTTTAACACCTCTTATTATGATGGCTCACACAACGTCGCCCATATCAAAGGGGAAAAGACGCCATATGATTACGCATGGAGTTACCGTGTAAATCATGCCTATCCGGTAGAGGGAAGCATGGATTGTTATTCTGTTCAAGAGGGCGACTATATCGTTCTCTTCTATTCCGAGTGTTACGATAATGAAAACTACTTATACACAAATTACAGCTTTTTTGATCGGGATTCTTATGAGACGACTACCGGAAATGCAGTAACTGTCACTTTGAAGAAAGACGATGGTTTTGGTGCTAACATTGACAAAGCAGCGGATGAGACGATCACGGTATCCAAAGACAGTTCTGTCATAAAAACGGTTGCCACGGATGAAAATGGAGCTGCCAGCCTTTCCTTTGACGAAGCCGGCACCTATACGATCACGTCCGAGCGGTATAACGAGGAAGGGCTTTGTGTAAACTCCCGGGCTTATGCGACGATCACAGTAACCGGCCCCGGCTCCGATTCGCCTGCGGTAAACACTCCCGCCCCGGGGACGCCGACGCCTTCTGCTGATGCGCCGCAGATCACGCCGTCTCCTACTCCGGACGCATCACAGATCACACCGTCTCCTACTCCAGACGCATCGGGTTCTACTGTCAAAAAACCGGCGGCTCCCCAAAAGGTAAAAGCTACGGTGACAAACAAACGGGTTACTTTGTCTTGGAAAAAGGTAAAAGACGCAAAAGGATATATCATATCCCGCTCAAAGAAAAATAAAAAGAACTTTAAACCATTTGCTTCTACGAAAAAGACGACCATTACGAAAAAACTGAAAAAAGGAAAATACTTTTTCAAAATCCGCAGTTATAAAACCGTAAATGGCAAAAAAATTTATAGCAAATACAGTAAGACCCTTTCGGTCAAAATAAAATAATCTGTTTCGCCTGATCGTACCAACCCGAACCTGTTTGGTATCGTCAGGCTGCTGGGTGTGTCAGGCGCCCGGCTTTTTAAAAACGCTCACAAATTACATCGCCTCTTCGCAACAAGTTGCTTAGAAATGGAGGATACCATGAAAAAATTATTCAGTCTGTTACTTGCCGCCACATTATTCCTGCTTCCATGCACCGATGCGGCAGCTTGGCATTCTTTCCGGAATGAAACCGGAACTTCGGCAGCAAATACGATCTGCGCCCAGACTCCGCTAGACACAACTACTACCGGCCCGAAGTGGCGGATAAAACTCAGCCAGAGTACAAAGGCGGTCTGCAATTCCTCCCCTATCCTGACCGATCAACATATTTTTATCGTATGTGAAAAAACACTGTTTCAACTTGATAAGGACGGTAACATTGTTTCCACTCTCACTTTGGAGGCATCGATGAATTCGGTCTGCCAAATGGCTCTGCATGAAAACAGACTCTTTATCCCACTGGGCGGCGGCATGATCCAGTGTGTCGACATCGATACGATGACTTCTCTTTGGAAAAGCGAGGCCTTTGGTCTTCAATCCCTGACCACCGTATGTTTTTATGACGGTTATCTCTATGCCGGTACGACAAATGCAGCCGGCACCGATGGGCTGTATTACTGCCTACAGGAGACAGACGGACAAACCATCTGGACATATAAAAATGAGACCCCCTGCGGTTATTACTGGAGTGGTGCATTACCGGCAAATCTTGAACATTCCGTCAAATGCCTTCTGTTTGGCGGCGACGATGGAACACTGGTCTCCCACAGCCTGACAGACGACACCATATATGACACCTTTGATCTGTCCGGCCTCACCGGCTCCGCGGGAAAAATCCGTGCCGGGATCACATGGGATCCGGAGACAAACGCTTATTACACCACCTCCAACAACGGATATTTATACCAGATCAAACTGAAAGCCGACGGACATTTCGACTCTGTCACCTCGGTATTTCTTGGAGATACACCGTCCGCCCTTGTCAACTGTACGAGTACACCGACAATCTACAACGGTAGAATCTATGTGTGCAGCTACTACAATACCTCCGGCATGATCAGCGTAATTGATGCGGTTTCCATGAAACGGATCTATTCTGCCACTGCCTCCGGTTTCCACGACATCAAGTCCTCACCTCTCGTATCTACCGGGTATGCAAACGAAGAAAATGACCAGAGCGTCTATGTTTATTTTACGCAAAATGCATCTCCGGGCGGCATTTATTATATTCGGGATCATGCCCGTGCAGCATCTGCTGAACTCCAGACTTTGTATGAACCCAAAAACAACCCGCAGTTTTGCATGGCGAGCATAGTAGCCGATCCCGATGGGACGCTTTACTATTCCAATGATTCCGGCACTTTTTTTGCCATCGCAGAGGGCTTTTCCCAAAACGATATTTTAGCAGCTCCGCCATCGGAGACCGAAAAACCAGTATCCACATCAAATCCGGATACATCCCCTTCCCAGACCCCGGCTACACCTCCCACTCAGAATCCGGATACACTTCCCGCCCAGAATCCGGATACACCCGCAGCACCGGCCGCTGTCACCGTTTCTCCGCAGCCGCAGGCAAAGAATAACTCCGCACGTCCCCAAAAGCCTCAGAAGATCAAAGTCAAAGGAAAACTCTGGGCAAACGGAACTTGGAAAATAACACTTTCATGGAAAAAAGGAAAGAACACCAAAAAAACTTTGTTGAAAATAAAAGGGAAAAAGAAGCGTCTCTTATCCGGTACGAAAACAACACTTCGTTTGAAAAAGGGAACTTATACAATCCGTCTGTACGGATACCGCACTGCCGCAAAAAAAAGCGGAGCTGTTACACTCCGCCTGAAACTAAGCAAAAAGAACTACGTTATTTAAATCTTTACTCCCCGCCGGAGGTTCCATCGGAATCTCCACCGGAACTTCCGTCAGAACCACCCTCTGCACTCCCAGAGGAAGAAGCACCCCCGCAGGCAGAACCGCCGCCGGAAGACGTCTTGGAAGAACTGCCCGATATACCGGTGTCGCCCTCGTCTTCATCCAAAAGGCTTTTATGCTTTTCGGCCTCTTTATTTTGTATTGCCATTATTTTCGCTTTCAGGTACAGATCGCTGTTATACCGGAACAAAAAACTCTCGTCTTTTGGCGGAACCTTATCGCCGCGCATAATCCGTCTGGCGATCATAAGTGCTTTTGATAAAGCATTATTATTTGATTTCTTCTTTTTCTTTCCTGCGCTCTGACTGTTTGACAGCATCCGGTTCTGAGGGGACTGCTCTTTCTTTTTCTGCTCACGGAATGCCTCCCATGCAGCTCTAAATTTTTCCGTCTCTTCCCTCTCTTTTGAAAGCGCCCTGCCCTCCTTCGACACTTCGAGAGACACCGTCTGCTCTACCTGACTACGGGACGAGCCTTGGGACGTCCCGGTGGATGGTTCTTTGGCCGCCCCGGTGGACTGTCCTTTTATGAGCTTCTTTTCTATGGACTGCCCGGATAAAACGCCCTTCTGGTTCACAGGACTTGTATTCTGCTGATATTTATATGCTGTCGTATTCGCAATATACATTTTCACCACATCCTTGTCTCAAACATTCCGGCGTCATCCGCCGGCGGGTAAATCCATTTACCCTTGTAAATGTTTTCATAATGTATATCGGCAGCACTTGCAGATTATTTAGTTTTTGGTACTTTTTGTGCAAATTCTGTATTTACCAGTTCTTCATACGGAACCCTCTCCGAAAGCTCCCCGCTGGATTCCAGAATATCCTGAAGAAGTTCAAAACTTTCTTTCTCAAACACAAGATTATCTTTCCATGTGTACTGCTCATAATATCGTTCTACAATAGTAGTCAATACCTCTAGCTCTGTCTCCGCAAACTGCGGTTTTATTACTTGCGCAATCTCCGCCGGTGTGTGGCTCTGCACATAATCCATTCCCTTCTGGAGTGCATTCGTAAACTTCTGGATGATCTCGCCATTTTCCTTGATATAACTTTCTTTGGCTGAATATGCGGTGTAAGGAACCATACCGCTGTCCACGCCGAGAGACGCCACGACAACTCCCTTTTCCTCTTTTTCCAGAGACGCCGCAAATGGCTCAAACTCAACCGAATAATCCCCCTGTCCGGATGCAAATGCTTCTGCGGTCAGGCCAAAATCAATATTCTGAACCATTTTCAAATCCTTCTGCGGATCGATCTTATTTTTCTTTAGTATGTATTCAAATACCATCTGGGGCATCCCGCCCTTCCTTCCTGCGAGAACGGTCTTTCCTTTCAGTTTATCCCACGTAAATTCCGGATCTTCCTCTCTTGCCACAAGGAAATTTCCGGCTCTCTGCGTAAGCTGTGCAAAATTCACGATCTTCTCCCCGGAGCCCTCGTTATACACATAAATCGATGCCTCCGAACCCATAAAACCGATGTCTGCCTCTCCCGACAAAACCGCAGTCATCACGTTATCCGCGCCGGCTCCGTTGACTAACTTGACATCAAGCCCTTCCTCCTTAAAATATCCATTCTCGATCGCTACATACTGTGGAGCGTAAAAGATTGAATGTGCCACCTCATTTAACGTCACACTCACCAGTTCCTCCTCCGATGCTGATTTTCCACAGCCGCAAAGCTGAAGCATCACAAGTGAAAGTACAAGCATCATTGCAGTTAATCTCTTCATTCTTGTTATGGGACAGCATAGCTGCCGCCCTACTCCTGTTCCTTTTTTAAAAAATATATGAAAAAAACATACTGCGGTGCATGTATTTTTGTGGTATAATTTGAGTGGTAGGAAGAAACGTGCAAATTGGAGGAATACTATTATGACTGAAACAGAACAATTAAAAGAATGGATCGATCAAAGCGACAATATTGTATTTTTCGGTGGCGCCGGTGTTTCCACGGAAAGCAACATTCCGGATTTCAGAAGCGTGGATGGCCTGTACAATCAGGAATATGACTATCCGCCGGAAACGATACTGAGCCACACCTTTTTCATGCGCAATCCCGGCGAATTTTTCCGGTTTTACCGGAATAAAATGCTGTTTGAGGATGCCATGCCAAATAATGCCCACAAAGCTCTTGCAAATCTCGAGAAAATGGGAAAACTAAAAGCTGTCATCACCCAGAATATCGATGGACTTCACCAAAAAGCAGGGAGTAAAGAAGTTTTGGAACTCCACGGTTCTGTCCTTCGCAACCACTGTATGGACTGTGGAAAATTTTACGGACTGCCAGACATTCTTTCACAGGAGGGAATCCCGGTATGCAGTTGTGGCGGCACGATCAAGCCGGACGTCGTACTGTATGAAGAGGGACTGGATTCTTATGTCCTTGAAAAATCCATCTCTTACATAAAAAATGCCGACGTTCTCATCATCGGCGGCACCTCTCTCGCTGTCTACCCGGCGGCGGGCCTCATTGACTATTATAATGGAAATAAACTTGTCCTGATCAACAAATCAAAGACCAGTAAAAACGCCCACGCCGATCTGGAGATCAATGCTCCGATCGGAGAGACGCTTGCTTTTTACGCTTGAAACAAACTTCTCTTTGTGTTAAACTACACGTTGAAACCGATTAGGAAAGGAGTTGATTTTCTGTGCCGATCAAAATTCCAAACTCACTTCCGGCGACAGAGATACTCGAACAGGAAAATATATTTGTTATGACAGAAAAACGTGCGATCCAACAGGATATCCGCCCGCTAAACGTGCTGATATTAAATCTTATGCCGACAAAGATCGTCACGGAGACCCAGTTGTTGCGAAAACTTTCCAATACTCCGATTCAGATCGAAGTTGAATTTTTAAAAACTGCAAGTTATATTCCACAACACACGGATCCCACGCATCTCGATACCTTTTACACCACTTTTGATGAGATCAAAGACCGCAAATTTGACGGAATGATCATTACCGGCGCGCCATTAGATTACATCCGTCTGGAGGACGTAGCATACTGGACAGAAATCTGTGAGATCATGGACTGGTGCAAGACACATGTACACTGCACGATGCATCTTTGCTGGGCTGCTTATGCTGGGCTGTACCATTATTTTGGCATCGACAAATACGACCTTCCCGAAAAATTGTCCGGCGTCTATGAACACACGGTGATCAGAAAAAATTCTCCCCTCTTCCGTGGATTTGACGACATCTTTTTTGCGCCCCAGTCGAGAGCGACAAGCGTCAACGAAAAGGATATCCGGGCAGTCGCTGACCTCGAACTCATGGCAGTTTCCGAAAAAGCCGGCGTGACGATCGTAAAAACTACAGATAACAGACATTTCTTTATGACATGCCACCCGGAATACGATGCGGATACACTGGCAAAAGAATATTACAGAGACTTGGAAAAGGGGATGAAGCCCAAAATCCCCTACAATTATTTCCCGGACGACGATCCGGAACAAAAACCGGTCGTCCGTTGGCGTTCTACCGGACAGCTTATTTTCTCAAACTGGCTGAATTATTATGTATACCAGAGTACACCATACGATATTGAGGAGGTGATCTGATCCGTCAGTGCCGGTTTATCCTCATAAATCCCGACATGATACACACGCCTTCTGCCCCTGCCTGTATGACGTCTCCGGCATTTTCCTCCATGATCCCTCCGATTCCATACACGGGAATCCGAAGTTTTTGGCAGAGCTGATTCACAAATCCAGTCCCTCTCCCGGGAAGTCCTTTTTTACAATCCGTCTCAAATACATGGCCTGCGATCACATAATCGGCACCGAGCTTCTCCGCCTGTTCCGCCTGTTCTACGGAATGCACCGAAGTACCGATTTGTTCAAACTTCTGCAAATCTCCGGCTTTCACAGACGACAGGATATCAAGGGGAAGATGGATTTTTCTGCACCCAAGCCGCTCAGCCGCTTTGTACCATGTATGTAAAATACACGCTAACCCCGATTCTTCACATATTGCCAGTACTTCTTTTGCCAAATGAAAATATTCCTCCTCGGACAGATCTTTTTCCCGGAGAATCAATGCATCTGCTTTTCCTTCTTCCCCGATCCGCCGAACCCGCTCAAAAAAATCTCCCTCACAAAGCTTACGGTTTGTAACACAGATACATGAAATCTTCTCACCATTGCCTAATAACAACACGCTTTCTCTCCTCCTGTCAAAGCCGCCAACACTGCCAAAGCTATACATATATATAATCGCTCATAACCGGCTGCAGGCCATTTTCCAAGATTGCCTGATACACCTCTTCCACATTTCGCGTATCATTGATCTCAAACTGTTCATCTCCCTTTTCCTCCCCGCTGTGACCGCCAATTCCCACATTTACACCAGCAGAGATTTTGGTCGCTGCGATCTGGATCATGTGATCGCGCACCCTCTCGCACTCTCTGGTCGAAATAGTGATATTGGAAAATGGCATAAACAAACGGTAAGCACACACTACCTGAAGCAGCTGCGCCTCATGGACATCCATCGGATCGATCCGGTCGTTATTGATGATCGGTCGGAGTCTCGGGCAGGAAAAGGCAATTTCCGCATGGGGGTATTTGCGCTGAAGATGCCATGCGTGCATTCCCGTGGCAAAAGCATCCCGACGAAAATCATCCAGTCCAAGTAACGCCGCAAACCCAACTCCTCTCATACCGCCCTTTATCGCACGCTCCTGCGCATTCATCCGGTACGGAAAAATCCGTTTGCGTCCTGCCAGATGAAGCGTCTCATACTTTTTCGCATGATATGTCTCCTGAAATACAGTAATATAATCCGCTCCGCACTCATGCAGATACGCATAATCCTCCGAATTGACCGGATAGATTTCAAGTCCCACCACCTGAAAATACTTTCTGGCGATCCGGCATGCCCCGCCGATGTATGCGACATCTGACATCTTAGGACTCTCCCCTGTCAAAATAAGAATCTCCTGAAGACCAGTCTCTGCAATCTGCTGCATCTCCTTCTCGATCTCCTCCCGGTTCAGTTTGGCACGGCGTATCTTATTGTGACAGTTAAATCCACAATAAATGCAATAGTTCTCGCAATAGTTGGCAATATACAGTGGCGTAAACATATAAATGGAATTTCCAAAATGCTTTCTCGTCTCAGCCTGTGCCGCACATGCGATTTCCTCCAAAAGCAGCTCTGCCGCCGGGGAAAGAAGCGCTGCAAAATCCTCCGGACTTTTATTCGTATGCGCAAGCGCCCGCCTCACATCCTCTTCACAATACCTGTCAGGAACATAATTTTCGACCGCCTTTACAACAAGCTGATCGATGTCGGAATCCAAAATCTCCATTCCCTCCATATACTTCATATGATCCACCCGGTTCTCTTTTAAATGCTCCCGAATCTCATCATTTAAGATGCTTTCGTTTACCATCTTTCAATCCTCCTGCTCATTTTGTATCACGGATATAACCGGTAAGCGGCGAAGAAGCACTTCCGCCTTTTTCCAGTACTCGTCCCGTCCCCGCAAGATAAGCTTCTCTTCCTGCCTCGATCGCTTTTCGGAACGCCCCTGCCATCACCGGGATATCCCCCGCTGTC
>JAMPFC010000097.1 GCA_023664685.1 Roseburia sp.
ACTTTAGAACCCGAGAAAATATTCAGATTCCCCCGGCTGATCATCTG
The DNA here is from genome assembly GCA_023664685.1 of Roseburia sp. Classification (GTDB taxonomy): domain Bacteria; phylum Bacillota; class Clostridia; order Lachnospirales; family Lachnospiraceae; genus Eubacterium_F. The sequence goes on from JAMPFC010000097.1 coordinate 48, forward strand.
TTTGCTGAAAAACGTAACCTCAGAATTGGGTAAAACCTCAATTCCGGAAGCCTTATCATCTCCGTCGTTCTGCAAGCTAAATGGTTGCTTGGCAGTACCAGAATATACACTTCCGGCAACATTGGCGATCATCGCACCTCCATTTCCCACAGAAAGAATGTCATCACTAATCGAGATATAATGCTTTAACTGGTCAAATGTACTGTTTCCCTCAAACGCATAATCCGGAACAGCGATATTGATATCGGTCTGGATGTTCGTATGATAATCCGACTCATCGGTATACTTGATCAGAAGTCCTCGTATCGTCAGGGACAACTTTTTGCTGTCCGGATCATAATTAAAACGATATTCAAGAAAGTTCGGATTAGAGCAAGTAGAACTCAACGCTTTCGGATTTGTCGTCATCTTCTTTAACTTGTCAATCTTCACAGTCGCCCACGGCGTCGTCTTATTGGTCTGAATATCCTTAAATACATCATTACTCCCAGAAATGATCGGGTTCACATTGTCATCGTTCAGTTTTCTTATAATCCCTGCCAGATATTTTTTCCCATATTCATATTTCTTGCCGCTCAAAGAAGCCGGTGCTGCTGTCGCTCCCGGCGCCGCTGTCGCAGAAACGGTAGAGGTATAATTTTCCATCACTTCGAGATAAGCAGTTTCATTTACCTCTCCTGCCAGTTCCTCGATTCCACTTCTGACCTCAGAAAGATATCCCTCTGTCTGATAGAAATTATCTGTTGAATAGTGATCCACGATAACCGCAGTCACATAATTTGTCGCAAGGGATAGAACCGTCGTACCCACGATCGATACAAACATAACACCGATGATGACAAACACAAATGCAGATCCTCTGTCATCCTCGTTTATCTTATTCAGTTTTTCTTTCAGCTTCATCCTGATTTTTTTCCACATCTGAAAAACCTCCATTCATCATCTCCAAAAGCACCGGTTCCTGCCTTACTCTGCAAAGGTTGACTCTACATGGGCAATCGCTGTATCCTCATTAAATGTCGTCTCGTTATCGTCAAAAACATCCACATAAATCTTTCCGATCCGTTTCGTCTTCTCTTTTTTTACATAAGAATAAATCTTATTTGGCGATGGCGATATTACAGGAAAATCACCTCTCGGAACACTAGCAGGAAGATTCGAGTAAACATACATTTCTCCCTCACTTGGATCATATCTGTCCATAAATAACCTGTAAGTATTATTAGGAGGTGTAGCACCTGCCATATTCTGATATGTCAAATAACAATTCACACCATTTAACGACACGCCCGCACCAAGAGTAATCTCAAAATGCTCTGTATGTGCCGCATCCCATGCCGGTTTGTAGAACATATAAATATTTTTCAGTTTATCCTTCCGAATTTCCGTTTCCTCAACTGCCACTTCTTTTGTCACTGTCCCTCCGGTAAATCCGGCTGACATAATATCAGTATAGATCTGGCTGACCGCTATTTCGACTTCATCGTCTTCTGCCGCCACGATATTGGTATCCGCATACACTTCATTTGGCTTCGGAATATAATAATCATTGTATTTCGAATCGATTGCACCCCCGCTGACTGTCTGCGTATCGCTGTCATAAGCATCAAAATCCACATGCACTTTCGCCAGATAATCAAATCCGTTTACTTTTATCCTCTTCTTAAAGCTCATCGGTTCCGGAGAAGCCGATGGTACTGCCACATATTTTGCAAGCGGCGCCGGATCAACCTCCCAAGGCCCATCCTCGATGGCAGGCGTCGCTGTCGGCGATGCCGCCGGTGTCGCAGTCGGCGAAGGAGTAGAGATCGCACTGCTTCCGTTTCCTACATGTACACATGCCACACGGCTCAGGCCTGCTTTGATATCATCCTGCGTCACCGTCACACCCGATGGTTTTGTATAAGAATACCTATAATATACACGCACATTATAGGTACCCACCGCTGAAAACGGAGTTGCTGTCGGCGCCGGTGCTGACGTCGAAAGCAGTTTGCTGATCTGATCAAAATTTGCATATGCCTTTAATTCTTCTGCCGCATCTTCAGCGACCATCGTAGCTGTCTGACGCTCGCGCCCATCGATCGTCTGCACAGAAGAATAAGTATAATAATTTATGATCGGCAGTGTGACAAGTGCCAGTATCGCTACTGCCAACATGACCTCTATTAAAGAAAAACCGCTGTTATCCTGTAAAGATTCCCTAACGCTCACGCTCACACCGCCTTTCTCTCTATCAATCAGTCTTTTGAAAACTCACCAAAAATATTGTCCTTACCATAATTAAACTCGGATATATCCGGATCCTTATATGGTACACCATTTCCAAGCATACAATAGAAATTGATTCCCATGCTGCCGGTAAGTTTACCGGTACTAGAGTCAAACTGAACGCTCACATCGCCCACAGAAAGCTTCTCCTTGTTTTCCGTGATCCAGTCCAAAGCCTTAAAGACCTGTTTGATCGATCCCGAAAAATTGATCGTATAAGTTGCCGAAGAACCAATCATCTGATCCATATCAACGACTGCAATCTCCGATATCGCCTCCGTCTCTTCCTCTCCTTCTGGTGCAGAAATACCCTGACCGAGAACCTGTCCTTTATAATAAAATGGAGCCGGAGTTCCTTCTGAAATACTCTCGATATCAATTCCTGTATTGATCATCAAACGATAGATCAGATAAATGGATTTTTGCTGTGTGATCTTTACCGGAAAAGACTGGATAAAGTCATCGATATCATCTACATAGAGCGAAGTAAAGATCTCTAAGTCCGTCACCTGCGGCTGCAGGCTTTCCAGATACGTGATCCGCTCATTTGCCTCTGCTGTCTTTTTCTCAAAATCTGAAACTTTGTCCATATTCGTCTGATAAATAAAAAAATAGGTGAGGACAATAAGCAGGATTGCTACAAGTATCAATATAACCCGTATTTGTGTAAGTGTAAGTTTTCCCTTCATAATCACTCCGCCTCCTCTATCTGTAACATATCAGACAAATATTCCAGTTCAACTGAATCCATCTGCTCTATATTCGTCACGTAGTCATACGAAATCGTATATACATACTGTCTCTTTTTCGTTACCGAATCCTCCCCTTTGGAGATTGAACTGGCTATGGTAACATTTTTAATATCCGAGATCAGGTTCAGACGGATCACAAGCGCTGCTACCGAAGAAAGTTTAGCTGTCGAAACACAGTTGATCGTACCGCCCGTTGCTGTCGTCGAAATTCCATTTACAGTGAACGAATCTGGACATCCTTCCGCTATGTTATCCAACACTTTATGTAACCTGTTGTTGTTTGTATTTACTGTATTTTCAATCAGACGGTATGTACCAACCCTTCTCCTCGTCTGCTGAAGTTCGTTATAACGCTGTTCGATCGGCGCCAGACTAAGTGCCTTTGCATTCGCCGCCTCGTAAGCATCCTCCGCTGAAGCAAGCTGGATAAAGGAAAATACCGATACTGCCACGCAAAGAACAATCGCCGCCACAAATACCACTGCGATACTCATGACTGAATCCTTTGTCGCAGTTTTATTTTTGATATCATCCGGAATAAAGTTTACCGGGCTGTATACCGCACCAAAACATCCCACATACTGGAGAATGTTTGCATTTACCTCGATCTGCCGGTTAAACGATACACCGGTCAGTTCATTCGGTGTACGCGCCGGAATCCCAAGCTCATTGTTCATCAGTTCATGGATTCCCGCTATATTGGCACCGTTTCCAGTTACGATGATCGACTGGATTGGGTCTTCTCTATATCTGGAATTATAGTACTCCATAACACGGTAAATATTTCCGATCAAAGAAGAAGCACTCTGCGTAAGCTCGATCCTCTTCTGCATCGAAAGATCCCCCTGCGGGTTCGATGCGTTCAATGTATGGAGAAGCACCCTCTGGGAAGATAAGAGTTTGACCGCCTTATCATATTCCGGAACCTGAAATGCCGGTTCTGACATCGCAGCCTCAATGATACTCGTAGCCCCATAAGGGATAACCCTCTGGAGAAGAAGCCTCTCTTTGCTCATAATATTGATCAGCGTGTTTTCACGGTTGATCTGAACCGCCATCTCCACGCCCTCAGCGACCTGACGTCTCATGATCTGGAAAATACCGTTTCCGTCTACCTCAATGCCTACTACGTTAAAGTCACAGCCCTCTGCCAGTGCATAATAGGAACGAACCAGATCGATCGGCGCCGCATATACCAGAAGATCGATTACTCTCTCAACTTCATTTTCTTTTTTCTTCTTGCCGACCGAAAAGTCAAGACCTTTTTTCTTCTTTTTCGTGTCGTCGGTCACTTCATTTTCTTCTTTTTCCTTCTCACTGCCATCCGTGACCTCTTCGTTCTCTGCGATATCTCTTCCTTCACCCTGTTTTACATAGGAAAAAATATACTTTTCCTTATCGACCGGGAACATATCGCCGACTTTAACATCCACGATCCCCTGTATCTTATTGTCCTTTACAAACGGAATCGTCGTTTCACGGTTCGCAATCTTAGAAGATGTAAGTGAAAAAATAACATCCTTTGTCGCAATCCCTTTTTCCTGACATGCCTGTTTGATCCTTCGGCTGACATCTATAATATTCTTTACTTCCCCATCTACAACTGCCCCTTGGGGGGTCGGCACACGCACACAGCCGTACACGGTAGGATTCACCGGACTATTGTCCATATGTACGATTCGTATCGTCTTTGCCCCAACACGTACTACTATTACTTTTTTTGCCATAATAACCTCCTTTGTAATGCGCACATCGGCCAGACAGCCAACACCTCATCTTCTGCGCACATTTACCCTCCTCATTTCTCAATTTTATGGATTTTACTGCCTTTTCTATCCGTGTAGTTCTACACAAGCAGAATGCAAAAAGTAAAAAAAAGAAAAAGCACTAAAATCCACAAAATAACAGGTAAAACACGATAAACTTATACTCCGCTCAAACTGATATACCAATCCAAAAACCGCTCTCCCCAAAGCATAGCGACAAATATCCCCACCGAAAGGTAAGGCCCCATTGCAAACTTGGCTTTTTTCTTGGTCACAGCGATCACGATGCACTGGATCACAGAACCGATAATGCATCCAAACACCAACGCAAGCAGGATATCGCTCCATCCGAGACACAGCCCCGCCACTGCCATAAGCTTAATATCGCCGCCGCCGATCCCTTTTCCCCTCGTCAGGATCAGGCACAAGAGCAAAAACAGACTTGCCGCAAAAAAGCCGATCACATAATGCTGCCACCGATCCAAATCAAAGATCATGTGCAGGATCCCAATGCCAAGAATCACCGCATTTACAACGATCGGTATCTCCATCGTCCGGTAGTCGATCACGCTCAGCACAAGCAACGCCGATACCAGAAAGCAATACAGAACGCTTTCGATGTTCATGCCATTTACCAGAAAAACAATGACATACAACGCCCCATTCAAAAACTCCACAAGCGGGTATTGCAAGGACAACTTTATCCCGCAATATCTGCATCTCCCCTTTAAAAAGAGAAAGCTGAAAAGCGGGAACAAGTCATACCATTTGAGCTTATGATCGCAATTCATACAATGAGAACTTACCGTGACAATGCTTTCTTTCTTGGGAATCCGATAGATACACACATTCAGAAAGCTCCCAATCACAATGCCATATACGAAAACCAATATGTAAAGCAATGCAGTCAGTGATGCCACGGTAGATTCTCCTTCATGTACTATTTGCCATGCAACGTTGTTGTCTCAAATTCAGATTAGTTAGAAACCATAAGCGGTGCATTGTCATTGTATCTGCAGAGCTGCACTTCCGAACCACTTGGATATGCACTAGGCCCAGTCATCGCATTACCGCTACCATCCTCAGGCTGATCACTCACACCAACATATACAACCACCTTATTGGTACTCGTGTTATAATAACACATGATCGGCTGACCCGCACCACCATTGGAACCCAAGGTGAGGGTTGAATCACCCAGTGTACTAGCCATGTTCTGTGCAACCTTTGAGTTTGTACCAGAGCCGATTACTCCCGATGCATTGATTGAAAACTCATCACTACCAGTTGCCTTAACATCTGCTACAGCTGTTGTCAGCGCACTAGCGATCGTGTCAAGTGCCTGCAGATCCTTTGACTCACGGCTCTTCTCAAGATATGGGATAACTGCCAAAGCTACAACTCCAACGAGGATAGCCATGATCGCAATAACGATGATCAGCTCCACCAGAGAAAAACCTTCATTAGAACCGCTTAAACATTTCTGAATTCTTTTCTTCATAACTCTCATTCTCCTTTTTGGTTTTTGATCCAAGCTAGGCTTGGATGTTTTTTATATTTTAGCTATTGTATCACATATTCCAAAACTTTTCAATAATTTTTTCCTCTTTTTTACACATTTTTATACAAGTTTAATATTATTGTAATAATTTTCTGTTTTTCCCGAGTATTTCCGGTAAAATACAGGGGTGTTTTCTACTGGTGAAGTATAAAAATACCACTCCTTTATCCGTCATCCCTTTCCAGAATGCCTACCATTTCCCTTGGAGTAACAACAAATGGTTCCTTTGGAAAATGCTTACTATTCCCAGTTACCAGATAAGCAGAATCTTTTTTTCGTTTTTCCATTACCACTTCATAAAATACAATGTCCTTTCTATCTGGCAGAACTATATCTATTTTCTCTGCATCAATGGATATTCCCCGCTCCTGTAAGCTTTCCAACACAGTATTAACCGCCTCTTCTGGAAAATGAAACTTCTTTCTGAGCAGCACTTCACGGTATTCCTTAAGAATTTCCTCGTTAAATACAGGAATCAGTTCTCCATCAAACACATACCTTAAAACACGTCCCGGCACAGAATCCCATTTTAGCATCGCTGACACAAGGACATTCGTATCAATCACAACATATTTTATTAAGGATTCTTTATCCATTGATTCCCTCTTTTCTATCCGCCCGGCGGACAGCCTGTATTTCGTTATTGATTTCCTCCAATGACATATCGGCAACTCCGTTTTCCTCTGCCGCCCGGCTCATCCGCTGCATTGCTGAAACCGCCTTATTGTCAGACTGTATATCTGTCAGTTTCATACCAAAAGGAATCCCTTTTTCCTGTACAGAACGCTTTAAAAAAATACGGATTGCCGTGGGCAAATCCATTCCTAATTCCTCATATATAGTTGTCACATCTTCCTTTAACTGCTCATCTACCCTGATCTGTACCAAAGAATTTGCCATAGTGAACACCTCCAAATAAATGCGATTGAATGTTTTTGTACTTCTATTGTATGATAAAAATGCGTATTTTTCAAGTATTATATGCTGTTTAATTGATAAGTATTTGTATAAAAAAGGAAACTCAAGCAAAACAAAGCTTGATACCGCCGCCTTTTCATGTTAAAATAGTCTCGGCAAAGCTGAGCCACTGCACAAAAAAATCTGAAAGGATATTAAACATGAAACATTCCACACTTTCGCGAAAAAAAATCATCATCATACTCTCGGTTATGATCTTAGTCCAACTGGCATATATCACCTATACCTTTGGTTGGCAGAGGGAGGGCTATCATTCCGACGAAAACTGGAGTTACGGATTTGCAAATGCCTATTATCAGGCGCAGCTATACTGTGACGAGGAAGGAAACTCTGTCAATTTTAATACATGGACATCTGGTGATGTATTCCGGGACTATCTGCAGGTTAAAAAAAACCAGAGATTTTCCTATGGTTCTGTTGCCTATAATATGGCGGCTGATTTTAACCCTCCTTTACACAGTATATTGTTACATACGATCTGCTCTTTCTTCCCGGACAGCTTTTCTTGGTGGTATGCTTATATCATCAATATCATTGCCTTTATCGGAACGATGATTGGTTTGTACTTTCTCGGTAAAGAACTGACACATTCCCAAAAAACCGCCTTGTTCATCTGCTTTTATTATGGAATTCTTTCCGGCGCTCTGAATACATTTATCTATCTGCGCACTTATGCACTGCTGACAGCATTTGCGGTTCTCTACGCTTGGCTCCACTGCCGGCTATATAATAAGAATTTTCAAAAACCGCTCGCTTGTCTCATTGGCATTTTTGTCCTGAATATCCTCGGCGGATTGGGACACTATTATTTTCTGGCATTTGCATTCTGCTTTGCTGTAATCTTCTTTATTTACCAGATGATCACAAAGCATTTCAAGACTGCCGGTCTGTATACGTTGACTATGGCGGCGTCTGTCGGCATCGTTTTCCTGCTCTGGCCTCATACACTCAACCTGCTCATCCAAGGCGCCTCTGATCTGTATAACCGGCACATGCCTCTATGGTGGGAAGTCAAAACCTGTTTTCAGTTTTTGATCGGGGAATCCAGCGGATTTCTTGTTTATTATCTGGACGCCTATCAGATTGCGGTCTTCAACGTAATCCTTATCTTTCTTTTCATCATAGCCGCCGGATTATCGGTTCTTTTCCGAAACGAACCGTGGTTCCGCTCCTTTATACGGAATACGTTCCAAAAAACGAAACACATGTTTAAGGCATTGCCGAGAAGAATCAAACGTATGAACAAAAAATATCTTCTTCTGGGATTGAGCATTCTTGCCACACTGGTCATCATTGCCAAAGTAAGCAATATCTATCTGATGGGGATTCACTTCGACCGGTATTTATTCTTTCTGATGCCAATTACTACTGCACTATTTGTTGGAGTAACTGCAAAACTGATCCGCTTAATATTTAAAAAGTTTTCCACAAAATCCCGCACCAGTCTGATCATTGCCTTTACGCTGACTGGTCTGATCTTCAACTATATCTATTTCCCATGCCACTACTTATTTCCCCGCAATAACATGAACGGATCAACCATCGAAACGATCACAAAAGATGCCAATGTGATCATTGTGACAGCAAGTGACTGGCATCTCGTATGTTACAGTACCATGTTAAAAGACTGCCGCAACTTTTATGCGATAGGTATGCTCAATTTTATGGACTCACTTGATTCAATAGACAAACTAGAAGATCCTTCTGATTCCCCAGTATATCTTATCATCGAACGAAACCGACTTCGTTCGGAAAACTGGGAAAGTGACAAAAGCGCACCTGAAAATATGAAGCCGATGGAGGAAGCCCTCACTTATGATTTGACAATATCTAGCATCACAGACAGAATATCCTCTACCAACTTTGCCACAATGTGTAAATTCATTACAAAAGAAAGCGGTTTCGTTGGCACGTATGAAGTATACCAGTTACGGTAAATATCATGACCCTGTGCGTGGCGACGCCATCGTATATAAAGAAGACCCGGTCTGAACGCCGGGCCTTGTTTTTTTACTATAACAGATGAATGGGGAAAACACACGAAAAAAGATTTTCAGTTCTTCTAACTGTCGCCATCTATTTCATTCCAGTACCCATCCGGATCTCCAGACGGTGTTTCTATTCCAAAAAGAACCCGCATAAAATCCTGTCTCTCATTCAAAATACGGATAATCCTGACAAACTCTCCC
>JAMPFC010000098.1 GCA_023664685.1 Roseburia sp.
AACATCATTTATCAGTCATTCCATCCATTTATGGATGATGATATAAAAATGAAAAATATATCGGGAGATATATTGACAAATTTCAAATTTTGAGGTAGGAAGATGGTGGTTTGTATGAAAAAAAATCATATTTTAATTAAGTGTTTTGTCCTTTTATTGTCCGTATTTGTTTTTAACGTAAAAATGTCGAAGGCAGCAGATGTTCATTTCATAGAGGATAGGGTGACGATGCACGTCGTTGTAGGATACGATTTTACGTTACAGGTAAAAGGTATGACTGAAAATCCGACATGGCGGTCATCTGATGAGGAAATTGTGACAGTGAATGGAAGTGGTGAAGTTACACCAGTAGAAGTAGGGAGTGCAAAAATTACAGCGCAGATAGGAAATAAGAAGTATAACATGGGGATTAAAGTATTTGAGAGTGACAAGAATAGAGTGGGCAAAAAGATTGACGCAGAACAACCTGAGTACCTATATACAATTCCTTATGGAGCAAGAGCAACAGTAAACACGACATGGGGAAAAGGAATGTCAGGATGGAAGTGGTTCGTGTTTCCCAAAAAGGGATAAAGCTAAGGTTTATAAATAAGGGGAATAAATATTATTCATACACTGAAGTTTTCAGATTAAGAAAATGGGAGAATGGAAAATGGAGAAAGGTGAAGTTTAAAGAGGGGACAGGTTTTTCAAAAGCACTTCATATATTAGTAATCAATGGCAGCAATGTTCAAGAAATGAAGTGGAAACAGTATTTTGATGATTACCTTACAAAAGGGAAGTATAAGATTGGATGGCAGAATACGAGGAGAAAGGTTTTTAAGAGTGTGGTTTTTAAGAGTGTGGTTTTTAAGATTGAATAGTTATGTTGGCGATGAGCAAAACACGTTGATTCGGGAGTATGGTTTGGTGGTTGCAGTTTTTATGTTCAAAACAAATGCTTTTGAGGCATAACAAAACTGACGTAATTCCAAGACTTACAAAACAGCCTTTGGGGGATCTAATAAATTTGAAAAGGGAGATTTATTATGTTTAAAAAAAGTTTATTGGCAGTTATTATTTGTATCGGTATGCTGCTCACTGCCTGTAGTGAAACAGCGACGGAAGCGGATAACAATGCTGCGGGAGTTTCCGGCAATGCTGTATCTGCCAAAACAACTTTCTCCAGTGTTGTTGTTCGACCAGAGGAACTGCCAGACAAGTGGGTGGCAAGGGGATACCGTATGGATGTAGCATTTATGATAAAAGAACGAACCACTGAGGGATACCATGCGACGGTAAAGCTAAGTAACTGTCGGGGAGGAGGTCGTCCAAATTGGAAAATGTGTCTTGAACTGGAAGATGAAATTACAGCCATGACAGGGGCGCAGATCGTCTCCCATGAAGGAAATATATACCATATTCGAGCAACTGATAAAAATAAGTGGATTTCCCGGTATGGCATGGAAACATTTCAGGTGGAAGTATCTTGTCAGGGGGAGATTCATCATTTAGGAAAAGTATATCTGGCGAAAGCAAAATATCGCGGAAAAGGAATTTCGTCTGGAAATAGCCAGAAACAATTGAACATGGTGGAAAGCGATTTACCCAAGTCATTTGGTGCCAGATGGAGAACATATCAGGATTTATATGGGGAGGGAGAAAGTACATATTATGATCCAGACTACGATCCAGAAGATTTTGATACCAAAGTAGAGAAATATGCATTTTATGAACGCAGAAAGTGGGGAAAGAAAATGGGGCGCTGACAGCTGTGCGACCCATTTATCAGATGCCGATACTGCCTGCAAAATGAGGGGGTATCAGAAATGGCGAAAATGCGTTGCTTTGATTTTCTTTCTTTTATTGATTTTTATTCTCATCTTACTTCTTACTCACGGCTTTTTGTCATTCCGATGAACTCAGACTATGGAATGGCTTTTTGCGTTCCGATTTTTCTGATTGCTATTTGACATTAAAAGTGTTACAGTATTTATATCAAAATTAAAGCAATGATATAAGGAGACAAGAATAGCTATAAAATACGTTGCTATTTGAAATTGCCAACAGGAATGTATATGAAATGAAAATATTGGTCAAATCTGGGTCGAAAAGAAAGGGCAGAAATGAAAAAGAACATTCTGTATTTGGTTTTAGTGACCACTTTAATCATATTGGGTGAGGGTTGTACTTATAAAAATATAATAATACCGGCAGTTTCTTTGTATGATGATTATGTGGACTGTAATGAAGAATATGTAGTAAAAATGAGCGAGACAGATAATGGAGACGTGGTTGATGTAGTAAAAGAAGGAAAACTCGTATCACAGTTGAAATGTGATATATATGGGATTGAACCAAGGTTTGTGGCGGTGGGGCAGAACGGTTATTATTTACTTGATTGGGAAGAGGGAACTATGTTTGTAGTAGGTTTCGACTCCGAAATAATTGCGAAGAAAATAATTCCGGAAGATGTAAATGGTATTTCGTGCAAGAATGGGTATGTTTTTTTAGGGAAATTTCCTGCGAGATATGTGGACGGAATAAATGCGGATTATTTTCTGGAAGAAGAGTATGTCATGGAAGACATACAGCCTATTTCTGAAATAGACATAAACACCCTAGATTTTACTTTTTACAGGAGTGATGAAGGTTATTCAAATGAACCTTCTCTAGACGGTCATGAAAAGATCTATGAAAAAGAAAAAATACAGGCAAAGACATTATTGAACAAAGGAGAAGAATATAACATGCTGGCGGACAGGTTACAGGATGAGGACATGTGCCATGTTGTGGAATACCAGAAAGGTTATAATATTTACGGATGGGTAAATTGTTATAACGATTCTTATTCAGAGGCGCTAGCGAATAAGTCGCAGCCATTGCTTTCATCCATAACGAAAGGGATTGCGTATAAAATCAATGCCCAGAATAGAAAAGGGGAAGTCATCAGGGAGGGGGAGGAAGGAATATTATTTTCTGCCGAAAATAAAATCCTTTTCATAGAGAATGATGGCAGGGTTTTTTGCTATTACATAAAACAGAAAGAGAACAGGGAACTTGCTCAAATCAAGCCACTGTACCAAGAACAGCCTCATATATATTTCAAAAAAGATATTCTAATGTGGTATGATGAAAATGATAAAGCAAATATAGTACGTTATTGATTATAGTAAATTTATTAGATTATAAATTGTTACACCTCAATAAAAAAATCTGTAGTATACCTGAAAAGATTTTTAAAGTAAGGTATATAAAAAGTTTCTAGTGTTTTGCTGTCACTAATGAAAGGGGAGTTAGACCTAATGAAGAAAATATATGCGGTAAGTCTTGTTTTCTCAATCCTGATATCTATTATCACGGTGGGCTGTGGCGGAATGGAAAACAATGTGTCCCAACGGACACAGACAGAGGAAGCGGTTCAAGCAGAGGAAGCGGTTCAGACGGAAGAAGCGGTTCAGACAGAAAAGCCGGTTGCTTCGGCATCTCCAACAGTGAGTGAGAAAGAAACAGAAGAGAAAAGTGGAAAGGATAAAAAAAGAAAAATAAAAAGTGTCACTGTGATCGATGAAACAGGGAAAAACTGTAAATTGAAGCTGGGCGACTTGGATGAAACGGATGCAGGATTTGGCTTTTGTTCATATAATTTTGGTGACCCCTCTCAGGTCTCAGATGGACACTATTATTATCTGCATATGGAAAAGGAAAGGGAATACACGATTTACCGGGACAAAAAAGTCGTAGAAGGACATTTTTTCATAAAAGAGGGAGAGGTGACAGGATTTGCAAAAGTCGGTACAGATTATTTTGCTACTATCATGTATGTGGACGAAAGCACGGCGGATATAAATATTTCACATGATATCGTTCGGATCGATCTGGCGGCAGAAAGCGTCGAGATCTTGGTGGAGGATTGTGCCAGCTTTGGTGAGGCAGGTGAACAAAGAATCGATGTTGACGAGATCATTTTCTATAGAGGAAGTATGTATTATGATTCCAGAACAGATGTGCCACGGGACGCTGTCTGGGAAGAGGGTGATTACCTATCGGGAAATTTTCTGATCAGCCGAAGTCTGGATAACATAGACCAAGAAAGCAAAATGACCTGCACAAAACAGATGAATAAAGCGAAACCGTACCTGACATTTGTGGATGGGAAAATATTGTATGGAAGGCAGAAGGGGAAAGAGGTATCTCTGTATATGTTTGATTTGGAGACAAGGGAACAGACAGAGTTCCTAAGCTACAAGAGAAAGAAAGCATACATACGGGATCATAGTTACTCGGATGACAGCGTTCTCCTGTCGGTGGATGACGATTATATTTATTGTCAGGATATGGCAATTCCCCGCAAGGGTGGGAAAATGCAGCCATTATTGAAAAATGCCCTGCGGTATTTGTGTGGCGATGGGATTGTATTTTCCAGTAATAAAGAATACATCTTTTATCTGGATAAAAAATATCATTTACACCGAATTGATAAAAAGACCGGGCAGGACACTCTGATCAGTGATAAGAAGCTGATGTCAGTCCAGTGTATGGAGGACAGGGTATATGTAAAAGTGCTGCGACAGGGCTTCTGGGACCCCTACGAACTGTGGGATGAGCGCCCGGATATTTTGTATTGTATGAATTTGGATGGGACAGTTAAATGGAAACATAAACTGAAAGGGATAAGGCTGTCAGAGCTGTCTTTTGACGATTGCGATTAGGCATTTGCCGAACTTTATATGTAGTGGGGATGTGTGTTGGAGTACAAGAAAGGAATATAATATGTTTTTTAAATTATCAATTTGTATCTTTCATGGAAAAAGGGTTTTTTTGTATCTTACATGGTGTATCCTAGCAATGTTTGTCTTATGCAGCTGCGGTGGTTATAGTACAGGCTCTGTTGATACGCAGACCGTGAGCGGTGGCGGCGTAAGCCAAAATGATATGGAGGCAGACACAGTAAGCACAGGTGCCATAAGCGGCAGTGCCGCAAGCAGTAAAAAGAAAACTCCTGTTATGCTTCAAATCTCTGTCAGTCCGGAACATAAAGTGACAATTCCCGATCCTGCCGTGACAGGGGATGTGGTGCCTGTCCAGCTCCAAAGCGAGGATGTCAGTGATGTATGGTATGATTATACAGAGGAAGAGAGAGCATCCTGTTATGCCGATCTTTCGTTTGCCGGTTTCAAGGAAGAGGTACTTGTCGCCTCAGCAACTGTCGGCTTTGTCGGAAAAAAGGATTCTTCTGCCGCACAGATCATTTATGCTGATAAGAAGAAGGAGAAAAAGGGAAAAAAAGGAAATTGCCTTGTGTTACTTGTGTCTGAGGGAATCGATCGGGAGGAAGAATATCTCGGCGGCATAGGTACCAATTATTTGCTTGTGATCGATTATGAGAACCATACTTACTATAAGACAGAAACAAAATTCTGGATCGATGATAACAAGTTTCAGTTTGTTGATCTAACCGGTGATGGAAGAGATGAACTTTTGATCCAGTGCCGGCACAACAAATGGATCGACTTTGAAGTGTGGCGTTTTGACGAAGAAAAGCAAAAGATGAAGGAATTGTACAGTGACTTCAATAAAGAGGATACAGATTCGTTTTCCGGACATCTGGAGAATAATTATAAAGTGGTAATTAAATATGGGAAAATTGGCTTTTCACAGACAATTTCCATGTTGGATGCCGGGTATAAAGAGAGTGATCTTCAAGTAAATAAAGCACCGGATTGGGATGCTTTGCGATTTGTGCAGCTGTGGAAAGATGGCGTACTGCAAAAAGATCAAGTGAATAAGGATACGGTATTTTTGTACTCACTGGATAAGGTGTCGGTTGTGGATAATGGAAAAAAATTGCCGCAGATCAAGTTGGAACGGCCGTTGATGGTAGGGCATCGGTCGCAGTGTCTGGGGGATGTATACACGTTCTTCCAATACGACAGAAAAAAAGACAAACTGGTTTTGAAAGATGCAAAATTTAAACTGTATTCGCACACATATTGAGCCTAATTTGTCATCGCCGACAACTGGAACACATCGCCGGATTTTCCGATCACAACGATATGATCGTTTTCTTTAAATACATAATCGCCTAATGGCATCGGGTCGATAAATTTGTCGTTCTTGATCGCGATGATATTTACGTTGTATTTCTGGCGCACATTGATATCCATGATCGTCCGTCCGACCCATTCGGGGATGATCGGGATTTCAAAGATTGAACAGTCCGAAGTCAGTTCGATGTAGTCAAAAATATTTGTCGCATTGTAGCGGACGGCAAGTTTTTCTGCAATTTCTTCTTCGGGGAAAAAGACTTCGTCCGCCCCAATTTTTTTCAGGAATTTTGCCTGACGCGCGCGCTTTGCTTTGGAGACGACGCACTTAGCTCCCTGCTCCTTTAAAATCGAGGTGATTTCCAGAGAGGCGTAAAAATCTTCTCCGATGGCGACAAAGCAGTAGTCAAAGTTATTGACGCCGATGCTCTTTAACACTGCGGGATATGTGCAGTCGCCGGTGACAGCATCGCCAAATATCGTGGACAACTCCTGAATTTTCTCTTCGTTTTTATCAATGATCATCACATCATTTCCAAGTTCCTGCATTTTCTGGGCAAGACACTGCCCGAGAGTTCCCATCCCGATGACTAAGATTGATTTCATATTTAATTCTCCTCCTATCCAATCAATATTTTTTCCTTCGGCCGCTTGAGAGGCGGTTTTTTCGTCAATTCCCCGAAAACGAGCATCAGGGAGAAGCCGCCGATCCGCCCGCCATACATAAGCACGATGAGGATCAGGTGTGACAGGATGCCAAGCTGCGGGGTGATCCCCATTGTCACGCCTACCGTACATACTGCGGATGTAACCTCAAACTGTACAGCGGATAAGTCGATGCCCTCGATATGGCATATGAGCAGTGTTCCAAAGATGACATAGGTAAGATATACGACAACGATCACAGCCGCCTGTTTGACAAGATCTTTGCCGAGGCGTTTTTTAAATATCGTGATGTCAGAATTGCCCCGCGACATGGATGCCATTGCAATAAAGATAACAGCGATGGTCGTCGTCTTGATCCCGCCGGCAGTCGAGCCGGGGCTGCCCCCGATCATCATAAGTGCATTGGAAAGAAGAACGGAGGAGGGGGACATCTGACTGTAGTCGATCGTATTAAAACCGGCAGTCCGCATCGTCGTGGAGGCAAAGAATGATTTTAAGAGGCGGACAGGGACAGAGTCGCCTTTCATCGTATAGCCGGCTTCAAAGATAAAATATCCGGCGGTGCCAATGACAAGAAGGATGCCGGCGGTGATAAGGATAAGCTTTGCGTGGAGGGAATAGCGCTCGAATTTTAGTTTGTGGCGCAGGATATCCTCCCACACGAGAAAACCGATTCCGCCGAGGATGATGAGAAGAGATAATGTAAGGTTTACGATCCAGTCATCCTGCCATGCAGTCATGGAAGAAAATGGTTCGTATTTTCCCATTAAGTCAAAACCGGCATTGCAAAAGGCAGAGATGGAATGAAAGACCGAATAATAGATTCCTTGTCCGATCCCCATTTTGGGGATAAAGCGGGTCGATAAAAGAAGAGCGCCGCATCCTTCAATGACCGCTGTCCCTACGAGTATCCTTTTGATAAGCCGCACCATCCCCGCCACTTGGACATTTCCTGCCGCCTGCATCAATACGACGCGCTCCTGCATACTGAGTTTGCGCTTCATAAAAATAAAAATCATGGAGATGACGCTCATAAGTCCGATGCCGCCGATCTGGATCATGACCAGTATAACGATCTGTCCAAAAAGAGACCAGTTTGTATATGTATCTGCTACGATGAGTCCCGTCACACATGTAGCGCTTGTGGATGTAAAGAGCGCATCCAGCGGGTCGCTCCACTGACCGCTTCTCGTTGAGATGGGAAGTGATAAAAAAAATGTACCAAGCAGGATGACAAGAACAAAACTGATCGCAATGATGCGTGTGGGACTGATCCGGTAAAACCATTTATCGAACATGAATGCGCCTGACCTCCTTTTTCTGTTTTTTTTATATTAAGTATACACGAAACGAAAGAGAAATAAAAGTGGTTATGGAAGAAAATCCGTTTGCGGATGATCGAAGCCGGCGTTTGCACATTTGAGGCATGTCAAAAACAAAATCATATAACTACTTGACAATATAAAGTAGTTATGTTATCTTGTTATTAGCTACTTGATAATACATAGTAGAATTTGAAGAGAAGTTTTTGCTCTGAAAATGGAACTTGAAATGGGGAATGGTATGGAGGATACACAGTTATTAAAAGGCATACTGGAGGGATGTGTTCTCGGGCTGATCGCCAGAGGGGAGACATACGGATATGAGTTACTTTCCGAGCTAGAGAAATATGGCTTTGAGGAATTGGGAGAGGGTACGCTTTACCCGGTTTTGACGAGACTGGATAAGAATGGATATATCCGCTGCCGGAAGGCAAAGTCCCCGTTGGGGCCGGTCAGAAAATATTATTCCATAACCGGAGAGGGGGAGGAGAGGCTTATCATGTTCCGGGAAAATTACCGGAAGATCGCAGCAGCAGCCGATACGATTTTATTTGCGAAGGAGGAATAGAGATATGGCGATGGATTATATCTGGCTGACAGATAAACTGGAGGGGGAGTATAAAGAAGCATTTGAAAAGGCAGAGATTTATGCCAATATACGGAATGTCGACGAGGATTTGCAAAATGAACTCCTGATGGAGCTGCTCGATTTGTTCCTGATGGCACAGAGCGAGGGAAAACCGGTGACAAAATTAACCGGCACGGATCTGGAGGCATTTTGTGGCTCCTATTTCAGCGTATGTACATTAAAGAGCCATCTGCGAAGCATTCCGAAAAAAATCTATTATTTATTGTGGTTTGTTTTTGTATTTGAACTGGTTTCTATCGCAGCTTTCATGACCGAAGAGGAAAATTTTTCCATATCTGGTTTTGCGGTGGATGTGTCCGGATATATGATCGGAATTTTGGTGGGTGGAATCGTTCTTTTTTTGTGTAATATGCTGATCCGGCCATTTATGTTCCGCTGGAAATGGCTGACTTCGGGCCGATTTAGTGCCTTTGTCATATTGTTGTCCGTGGCAATGATCGTCGGCGCCGTTTTTTTACTAGAGGATTTCACTCTGGAAATTCCGGCAGTTCCGGTTCTGACGGTATCTCTGTTTTATATTGTGGTCTATATCGTCATCCGGTCTGTGCGGCGCTACCGGACATACGGAAGTATCCGCA
>JAMPFC010000099.1 GCA_023664685.1 Roseburia sp.
GAATCAAGAAATTGGAAAGCAATAAGCACTGATGAAGAATTTGCAAGAGCTAGAGTATTTACGTCTATTTATAATGACGAATTGGCTCGTCTGAAAAAAGAATATGGGGAAAACGCAAAAGGGAACGTATCTTATCAGCAGATACAATCTGATTTGGCAGAAGGAATAAAAGTAGTATCTTCGGCAGGTGTTAGTGGAACAGTGGATTATACAATTTAGTAACGAATTATAAATCTTGATGACACCTTATTCCGCAGAGGAACATAAACCATTTCCTTTGGGTAATTCCCTGACCTATTGCAAGGGGCAGAGACGGATTGACGCAGAAAGGACATTTTTATCATGGAGATAATGGGAATTAAGAATATACATCCAGTGACAGGAAAGGCATCATCCAAGAAAGGATGGAAACTGTCAGATTCTCTTTGTGAGAAAATAACAAAATATGCCAAAGAGGATGCGTCACAAAATATCTATATGGGGAATAAGTTCCTTGCCTTGCGGAAAAGTGAAGTCGCTAAAGTGTCGCCGGATAGGGTGGCACTGATGAGAAAAATCAATCAAACTATCAATTCCAACAATATGGCTGATATGAAAAAAATAAAGGGGGCTGACGAAAGGTGGCTACGTATTTTATTTGGAGAGCCATATGAAGCCGAGTTTCAGTCCGAAGGAATGGGTTCTGCCATCCATGTTTATGATAGGAACGGCGATGAGATACTGACATATACTGCAGGCGCGGGCTGGCATGAGAAGGAATCGAAAGCAGAAACGGAAGTACATGGGACTTTGAAAGCTGCCTACTATGATGCGTTTCGGGAAGCAAGGAAAGTAATAAATTCCAGTATTGCCGAAATGGAAGTCCAGAGCGGCTTTGATGCGAGGGCATGATATGTAATTGGGATAATCCAACAATAGGATTACTTTTGTGTAAAAGTAAAGATAAAGTTGTTGCCGAATATGCCCTCAAAGATGTAAATAAACCAATGGGAATTAGTGATTATAAGCTCTCCAATAAGATTTCTGATGATTTGCAGAAAAATTTACCAACCATTGAAGATATTGAAAGCAGAATCAACTTGTAATTTTGCACCCATCGGGGGCAAAATTAAAATAGCATTAGAGTATATAGAAAATCGGTTATTGAATCTATATGCTCTACTTTTTTGCCCTGTGCGTTTGTTTATTTTTTCGCAATAGAAACAGAAAACTAACTACCTTTTTATTGGAATCCAAACTCTTTTGCCCCTAAAAAAAACAGATGGCTGACACAGACTTGATTGCGTTTTGCAGATCAATTCGTCTGTGTCAGCCATCTGTTTTTTACAGGGGCAACTAATAAATAATTCCTAATAAAATTCTACCCTACTTCTTCGGCAGCGCAGTCTTCTGATCCACGACCACCTGCTCCTCCAGACATTCAAAAATGCCATCAACTTCTTTTTGTTCCATCTTCGGTGTCAAAAGACTGACTACCGGCACGATGACCAATCCCGCTATCATAGCGATCGCTCCCGCATTGATCGGAGAAGCGATATAAGAGAAAAACATATTCGATACCGTGATTCCGATTCCGCAGATAAAACTTGCCCAGACTGCGGCACGGGTAACACCTTTCCAATACAGCCCATACAAAAACGGAGCTAAAAATGCACCCGCCAGCGCTCCCCATGAAATTCCCATCAGCTGCGCAATAAACTGTGCGATCGACTTCGGCGGGAAGAGCGCCAAAATGACGGAACATGCAATAAAGAACACAAGCAGGATCCGCATACAGAAAAGCTGCTTTTTATCACTCATTTTCTTAATGATATTATCTTTCAAAAAATCCAATGTCAACGTAGAACTCGACGTCAGCACCAGAGAGGAAAGCGTAGACATAGAGGCGGACAATACAAGCACGATGACGATCCCTACCAGAATATCCGGCAACGTGGACAGCATCGTCGGAATGATCGCATCATAGACCACACTTCCATCCGGATTATGAATCCCCGGCATATCAAACAGTCTTCCAAATCCTCCCAGAAAATAACAGCCGCCAGAAACAACGATCGCAAAAATAGTAGAAATTGTCCACATCTCGAGATCCTTTTTCGTATACCCTACCACCGTCGGCTTCCCTGTCGTTCCGCTCGATGCGTGGATACGAACCAAATCTTCCTTTGGCACAGCAAATAGTCCAAATGGATAATTATCCCTCATATCCTGCTTCGTGACAAAGGGAAGTTTTTGCAAATCCTCTAGTGTCTTAATGTCTTCCGGCTTCACGCCTGCCGCCTCCATTTTCCGGCGGTATGGCACAACCTTTTCATATACCCTCTTCACTGTCTCCTGAAGCCTCTCCAACTGGATCGCCTCAATCTCAGCTCTTGACATCGTCTCTTCTTTTGCCCAAATCATTTTATTCCTCATTCCTGCGCTGCTGTTTGCGCGTAACAAAAATATTTTCTGTGCATGTTTTTCGCACATATCGATGTTGCGAAGCAACTCGCATGGCTCAGCTCCGCTGAGACTATTTTACCATATTTTTTATGTATATTCTACTATGAAATTTAGTGATTTTTGTCAAATTTTATATAAAAAGGCGGAAGACTAATCGACCGCTTCTCCTGAAATAGTGTAAGCGATAAATGCGTCCTCCGTCTTTTTAAAATATAAGTCAAACTTTTCCTATTGCAGCAAGCCATGATCCCTTGCCAGATTTTCAATGCTTCGATCGTAGGATGCCTCTGCCTTTTCGGAAAAGAAACATCCGGGAACCCCCTCATCATGGTCACGATGATGCGCCACGCAGGCACAGCATTTGCCATGCCGCGGACAATCATAAGTACAGGGGCATGCTCTGTTATTGTCACAAGTGTTCATAGTTCTTCCTCCGTATTCATAAATTTTATGATTCCGTTATAACACAAATGCTCCCGGAAAACAATACGACTGCCATACATCGCACTTTTTAGGGTATCGATTGCATATTATCCCTGCCCTACTTCCATTTTTTCTCCTTACGAAAAATCCCCACCAAAACTGATGGGGATTCATTTACGAACTATACTACTTATATCTCACCTGTATAGCACAACATCATAAACTTAAGAAAAGCTCCTCACCACTGGATTGTCCGGTGATGGGGAGCCTTTCGCTTTATGCAGCGACTTCAAATATCCGCTTCTGAGTTCTAAGATAGTTCTGGAGATTTATGATCGAGTTATCTGTCTTACTTCTTTCAGCCTCAGTCAACTCTACTTTGTTATTCTCGGCCAGACATATTGTGTAATCGTAAATCCTACCAACAAGTACATTGAGGTCTTCCGTTGATAGCTCGATTTTAAACTTCTCATAATCCTTGTGCTTCTTAAGTTCATCCAGCGCTTCCATCAGTGTTTCTATGGTATTGAGTTCCAGATTTCCCTTACGAATTTCCTCTATGTAAGTACGCAGAGCCGCTCTAAATTGTGTTACGACAGTCGTTTTACGATTTTTCACCTTGTGATAGATGATCCCACCTACTGTAGCACCGATGATCAGTCCCTTTTTATTCTTTTTCGTAAAGCTCATAATCTGTGCACCAACTCCCTGAGCTTGTTCAGCTACCTTCATATCAACAGGCTTCAAATGCTTTACAATCTGTCCCTTATTCAGCCCGACTGCATATCTCACAACTCCACCAATTCTCCGAAATTCACCGGTCAACAGTTTTGTCATGATGTCTGCCGGAATATCAAATGCTTCTTGCACAACTGCCATGATAAAATCCCCCTACTACTTCCTTTTCCTTTCTTGTTTCCCTTAAGGTACGGATCAGACATATTTTCAAAAAACTTATCCTTAATGATATAAAATCCTGTTTTCTTCATTTTCTCCGTCCTTTCTATGGAAAAAGTCCTCCGCCTTACGGCGAAGGACAAACTTACAACCCGACCACTTATATACCGCATATTGGTCAGCGGTAAACTTTCAACCCGACCATTTATATACCACTTATCGGTCAGTGGTAAACTTTCATTTACACACCGAATCATTTATACCCCACACCATCGGCAAGTGGCAAAATTACCTGTTATGCACCTTATAACCCCATCGCATAACACACGGTAAACATTTACTTCTACTCATAGTATAGCAGAATTTAGAAAAAATGCAACAAATTTTTCTAATCTGATTTACAATTTTGTTTTATCAGTGAGTTCAGCTTTCCAACTGCTACACTATGTATAATCTATTATATTCAAAATTTCTAAGATTATATTCAATTTCCAAAAAATGACCGCACCACCACTTTCAGTTCTTCCTTAATCACATCCAACCTGTTTTGGATATTCATAAGCATTTTCCACGTCCCTTCTATGATCTCCCCTACTACTTCCTCTTCTTTCTTCTTTTCCCTGTCACCTGTTCCACCACCAGTTTAAAAACTTTTGTATGGGGCATGACATCTTTATTGAATGGGAACTCTTCCTGATGATAGTGTTTCATCAAAATACATAAAGCGTTATACTTTTCATCTTCGGAAAGAATCTCGATCCGTCCCCGACCAATCACGCTCTCGTATTCCATTGTGCAGCTTCCCCTCTCTATCTCCGTCACCAGTCTATGTTCACAATCCATCTCAAAACTGGCACGGTTATCCTTTTGGATCAGGTCATACTTCGTCCCCTCTTCGGCCCCATGAAAATATAACTCAATGCTGCCATCCTGCACACACATCCCAAAATTCAGCGGTAATATATATGGATATCCATTATGATTCAGAGCAATCCGGCACACATCACATTTTTCCATAATTCCCACAATATCTTTCCACTCTTTTACTTCCCGATCTAAACGTCGCATTTTTCTCCTCCTATCTTCGTTTCAAAATTCCGGCAGCTCTGTAAATACCACCTTTTCACCATCTGCAATCCCTCCATATACCATATCGGTTTTTCTTCCCACATTCAGATAATGTTCGATCACATATTTTGATGTAAATGGCATTTCGAGAAAGGACAGCTCAGAGAAGGAAAACCATTTGCTCACACCTTCATTGGAAGAAAGTCTGTCGCTTACCCCCTCTTTCAGATCAGCAAAAAAGTAATAATTCTGCCGAATCTCTCCCTCATTTCTCCGAAGTGTCACATAACGCAGGCATAAATTCTCTATTTCCTCCCCTGTGATTCCCAATTCCTCTTGGAGTTCACGCAAAACACATGCCCCCGCATCATTCAATTCAAATTCTTCAAAATGTCCGCCCGCAGAACCGATCCAAACATCATTGACCACCCTGCTCCCCTGCCGGTAGAGCAGCAGCATTTTATCTTCTTTTACGATGTACAGGGACGTCATATTTCTTAATTTCCCATCCATACTCTTTCACCGATCCTCATTTCCAACTTCTTTATTTCCTGCTTCTTTTACAATAGACAAAAGAAAGTTCCTCTCGATGTGAGAAACTTTCTCCTGCTATTCGGAACATATAAATCCTCATTTCTGAGCGATTTATCGCGAAGAACCGCACGAGAAATCTCAAAGAGTTTCTCGTGTCGGATCAGAGCAATTTGTTTTCGCTCAGAAACAAATTGCCCTGTGAAAAATCAGCACATCAGTGTGATTTTTCACAGTAATTTCCGTTACTTTATGATCCTCACCTTGATAACCCCGTCAATCCCCTCAAGATCCTTTACAATCTCTCCGGTTGCCTCACTACATATATCAAAAATCGTATACGCATAATTTCCGCGGCTCTTGTTCACCATGTTTTCAATGTTGATCCCCTCTTTGGCAAATACGCTCGTGAACTTAGAAAGCATGGAGTGGACATTTTTATGTGCAACTGCGATACGTCCTTCCGTCGTGCATACCCCGGCGTCACAGCTCGGGTAATTCACAGAATTACGGATGTTACCATTTTCCATAAATTCACGGACTTCTTTCACTGCCATCTTCGCACAGTTATCCTCGGACTCCTGTGTGGAAGCGCCAAGATGAGGAGTGACGATCGTATTCGGCAGAGCCGCTGTCGTCGGATTTGGAAAATCTACCACATATTTTTTTACTTTTCCGCTCTCCAAAGCTGCCTTCATATCCGTCTCATTTACAAGTGTATCACGCGAGAAGTTTAAGAAGATCACACCATCTTTCATCTTATCAAATGCCTCTTTATCAAACATCCCCTTCGTCGAATCCAGAAGCGGAACATGAACGGTAATAAAATCACACTCACTGTAAATCTCTTCATATGTCTTAACAAGCGTGATGTCTCGGGACATATTCAGCGCATTGTCTACTGAAAGATACGGATCGCAGCCATAGACATCCATGCCAAGACGGTTTGCCGCATTTGCCACAAGCACACCGATCGCACCAAGACCGATGATCCCGAGCTTTTTGCCTGCGATCTCTGTCCCGGCAAATTCTTTCTTTGCCTTTTCAGCAGTTTTTGCAACATCCGCATCGCCCTTATTTTCCTTGACCCACTCGATACCGCCTACAATATCGCGGGAAGCAAGAAGCATCGCTGCCACCACTAACTCCTTCACACCGTTTGCATTGGCGCCGGGTGTATTAAATACGACGATTCCCTGATCGGAACACTTGTCAAGAGGAATGTTATTTACTCCGGCACCAGCTCTCGCTACCGCAGCCAGATTCCCGGACAACTCCATATCGTGCATGGAAGCGCTTCTTACGAGAATGACCTCTGCTGCATTGGCATCCTCTACCATCTCATACGTATCATCAAACAGATCCAGACCACATGCCGCGATCGGATTTAAGCATTTTACTTTTACACTCATTACTGATTCTCCTCTTCAAACTTTTTCATAAATGCAACTAATTTTTCCACGCCTTCTTTTGGCATCGCATTGTAGATGCTGGCGCGCATCCCGCCTACCGAACGATGTCCTTTCAGGTTTTCAAAGCCTGCCTCTTTTGCCTCTTTGACAAATTTAGCATCCAGTTCATCATTTCCTGTCACAAATGGCACATTCATCAGGGAACGGTCTTCTTTACGGACAGTTCCTTTAAACATTTTGCTTGAATCAAGGAAATCATAGAGGATTTTTGCCTTTTCCTCGTTCCGTTCCTTCATGACAGAAAGTCCGCCCATCTTCTTGATCCACTGGAACACTTTTCCGCATATATAAATTCCATAAGCAGGCGGCGTATTGTAAAGGCTCTGTGCATCCGCATGGATCTTGTACTGGAGCATCGTAGGAACTTTCTCATCCACTTCATCCGGAATGAGATCCTCGCGGATGATCACGATGACTACACCGGCCGGCCCGATATTTTTCTGCACACCGCCATAGATCACGCCATATTTCTCGACGTCTACCGGCTCAGACAGGAAACAAGAGGACACGTCTGCCACCAGTGTCTTTCCCTTTGTATTCGGTAATGTTTTATACTTTGTTCCGTAAATCGTATTATTTTCACAAATATATACATAGTCTGCATCATCGCTGATAGGGAGGTCGGAACAGTCCGGAATGTATGAAAATGTTTTATCCTCGGAAGATGCGATCTTATTTGCTTTTCCGTATTTGCACGCCTCCGCATATGCCTTCTTTGCCCACTGGCCGGTCACGATGTAATCTGCTACACCGTTTTTCATGAGGTTCATCGGAATCATGGCAAACTGCTGGGATGCTCCGCCCTGCAAAAATAATACCTTATAATTATCCGGAATATTCATTAACTCACGAAGATCCGCCTCTGCTGTCTTAATGATGTCATCATACGCTTTGGAACGATGGCTCATCTCCATCACAGACATTCCGGTTCCCCGGTAATCTAACATCTCATCTGCTGCTTCTCTTAATACCTCTTCCGGCAAAACGGCTGGGCCTGCTGAAAAATTGTACACTCTGGTCACTGTAAAAACCTCCTTAAAAATGAATGATTGTTATTTATTTCGATAAGTCCTCTTCCGCAAAAGCTTCCTCAATCGGAGCTCCCGGCGCAACCATCGGCCATACCTTGTCATCTTGGTCAAGAACACAGTTGATCACAACCGGCTCCTCTGACTCCATAGCTGCCTTTATTACCTCATCTACTTCTTCACGTTTTGTAATCTGGTATGCCTTCGCGCCGAGCGCCTCGGATACCTTAACGTAATCGACCTGATCCTCTAATATTGTATTCGAATAACGTTTCCCATAGAATAACGTCTGCCACTGGCGTACCATACCGAGCGCATGGTTATCAAAAATAACCTGTATGATCGGAATGTGGTATCTGGACGCTGTCGCAAGCTCATTCATATTCATGCGGAAACATCCGTCACCGGCGATATTAAATACATGTTTGTCCGGTTTTCCCACTTTTGCACCGATGCTTGCGCCAAGTCCGTATCCCATCGTTCCCATTCCGCCTGATGTAAGAAGGGTACGCGGCGTCTTATACTGATAATACTGTGCCGCCCACATCTGATGCTGTCCTACATCTGTAGAAATAATGGCATCTCCACTCGTCAGCTCATTGATCCGTCCGATGATATATGGCCCGGTCAGCACATCCTCCCGGTACGTCATCGGCAGCGCCGCCTTTCTGGCAAGCACCTTGTCGATCCACGGTTTATGGTACTGGTTCTCCAGTTTTTTATTTAAAATTTCCAGAATGGACTTCAAATCTCCTACGATTGAATAATCCACCTGTATATTTTTATTGATCTCAGCTGCGTCAATATCAATGTGGACAATTTTCGCATTGTAAGCAAATTTCTCCGCATTTCCAATAACACGGTCTGAAAACCTTACACCGAGGGCGATCAAAAGATCACACTCCGTCACACTTAAGTTTGCTGTCTTTGTCCCATGCATGCCGAGCATTCCAGTATAATATTCATCCGTATTATCAAACGCACCCTTGCCCATAAGCGTATCTGTAACCGGCGCATCCACCTTCTTTACAAATTCCCGCAGTTCTGCGCTGTCCTCAGCCAGAATATTTCCACCGCCGACAAAGATCATCGGCTTTTCGGAACGACGGATCGCCTGCAATACCTCTTCGATATCACTTTCCCGGATCGTATCCGTTTTTCTCTGGATCAACTCCGGCGTCTGCGGCGTGAACTCTGTCACCGCTGCTGTGACATCTTTGGGAATATCTACCAATACCGGCCCCGGTCTCCCGGTCTGGGCGATCTTAAAGGCACGCCTCACTGCACCCGCCAGATCATTT
>JAMPFC010000009.1 GCA_023664685.1 Roseburia sp.
CTAGCCCTTAGGAGGGGCTTGTTATATCCATTTAACTATGAGAGCA
The DNA here is from genome assembly GCA_023664685.1 of Roseburia sp. Classification (GTDB taxonomy): domain Bacteria; phylum Bacillota; class Clostridia; order Lachnospirales; family Lachnospiraceae; genus Eubacterium_F. The sequence continues at coordinate 47 of JAMPFC010000009.1, forward strand.
TATAATAAGGGTAGTAAAAACTACCCTTATATTCTAATGAAAAATGCCCGGTAAGTCAATCCTAAATTACAGATATTTTTTCAGGGCATCTGCCTTGTCTGTTTTCTCCCACGGGAGATCAAGGTCGCTTCGGCCAAAATGTCCATAGGCTGCTGTGCCTTTGTAAATTGGTCTGCGAAGATCGAGCATCTGGATGATTCCGGCGGGACGCAGGTCAAAATTCTCACGGATGATGTCGACCAGTTTTTCGTCGGACAGCTTGCCAGTGCCGAAAGTATCAATGCGGATGGATGTAGGAGATGCTACACCGATCGCATAGGAGAGCTGGATCTCTGCCTTGTCGCAGAGGCCGGCGGCCACGAGATTTTTCGCTACGTAGCGTGCTGCATAAGCGGCGGAGCGGTCTACTTTTGTCGGGTCTTTTCCGGAAAATGCGCCACCGCCGTGACGCGCCCATCCGCCATATGTATCGACAATGATCTTACGCCCGGTAAGACCGCTGTCTCCGTTTGGCCCGCCGATGACGAAACGTCCGGTCGGGTTAATATATATTTTTGTATCCTCGTCAATGAGTTCAGCGGGAAGAATCGGAGTAATCACATGTTTTTTAATATCCTCCTGTATTTGTTCCCATGTAATATCTTCACTGTGCTGACTGGAAATAACGACAGCATCGAGCCGGACAGGCGCTCCGGACGCATCATATTCTACCGTCACCTGTGATTTTCCGTCCGGGCGAAGATATGGTAATGTACCGTCTTTTCGCACAGCGGTCAACTGGCGGGTGAGACGGTGGGCGAGATAGATCGGATATGGCATATATTCGTCGGTCTCATTTGTTGCATAGCCAAACATCATACCCTGATCTCCGGCACCGATCGCATCCAGTTCGGTGTCCGTAAGTTTTGCCTCCAATGCTTGGTCGACTCCGCGGGCAATGTCAGCGGATTGTTTGTCAAGTGTGATCATTACGCCGCAAGTGGAAGCGTCAAATCCTTTTGCGGAATCATCGTATCCGATCTTTGTGATCGTATCCCGGATGATGTTCTGGAAGTCCACCTGCGCAGAGGTGGTGATTTCACCCATTACGAGTACAAGCCCGGTAGTGATGGCTGTCTCGCAGGCAACACGGCTCATCGGATCCTGTTCCAATAAAGCATCCAGAATAGCATCGGAAATTTGGTCACAAATCTTATCCGGATGTCCCTCTGTAACAGATTCAGAGGTAAAAAGTATTTTACTCATTATTTGTCCTCCTCGTTATGATGAATTTATTCCTAACACGATAATACCGATTTGAACGCTGTTTCATCCCGCATCATCGTGCTATTTTTAGAATACACCCCCACACGCGATTCGTCAAGAAATTGAAATATTAAAAATTTAGAAAAATGACAATGTCCTCCTTTAAAGCATATCTGCAATCTTATAGATCAGTTTTTCGGTCTTTTCCCAACCGAGGCACGGATCGGTGATGGATTTGCCATAAATATGTTCTCCGATCTGCTGGTTTCCATCTTCAATATAGCTTTCGATCATAAGGCCTTTGACGAGATTTTTTATATCATTTGAAAAGTTGCGGCTCTCCAGAACTTCCTTTGCGATCCGGATCTGCTGGTTGTACTGTTTGGCGGAATTGTTGTGGTTGGTGTCGATGATGACAGCCATATTTTCGAGGTTTCGCTCGCAGTAGATCTCATGAAGGAGGAGAAGGTCTTCATAATGATAATTCGGAAGACTTTTTCCGTGTTTGTTCACGCTTCCGCGCAGGATCGCGTGGGTATACGGATTTCCGCTTGTCTCCACCTCCTGCTGGCGGTAGATAAAATGATGCCCGCACTGTGCTGCCTCGATGGAATTTAACATGACTGTCAGGTATCCGCTCGTCGGATTTTTCATGCCGCATGGAACCGAGATGCCGCTCGCAGTGAGCCGGTGCTGTTGGTTTTCCACCGAACGGGCGCCGATCGCTACGTAGGAAAGTACATCGGAGAGATATTCATAATTCTCAGGATAAAGCATTTCGTCCGCGCAGGTCATGCCGGTCTGCTCTACGACAGCGATATGGGTTTTGCGGATCGAGTAAAGCCCTTCGAGCATATCCTCTTTCTTCTCAGGATTTGGCTGGCTTGCCATTCCTTTGTAGCCCTTCCCGGTCGTCCGAGGTTTGTTCGTGTAGACTCTCGGGACGATGAAAATTTTGTCCTTTACTTTCTCTTGGATTTTGGTCAGGCGCAGGGTATAATCGATCAGTGCGTCTTCACTGTCGGCAGAGCAGGGGCCGATGATCAGCGCAAATAAATCACTCTTGCCCGACAGGATTTCTTTCAGGGTGCGATCCTTTTCTTCTTTGATCTGGGTGACCTTTTCTGAAATAGGAAACAGTTTTTTGACCTCTGCAGGATTTGGCAGATTTCTGAGTACTTTCATCATGTATATTCACTCCTTATTTTTGCATTTATGACCAAGCTGAGTAAAAATAAAAAACCCGCCCTTACTGCTGCATGGTATCATATCAGCCTCAAAAGGACGGTTTTACAGCCTTTGAATACTCGTTCAAAGCCATTCTAGCACCCGAAAAGGGGGATGTCAAGATATTTTCGCTAAGCCCTCAAAAAAAGATAGGAATCATTTTTAACTTGTGTTAAACTATAAGTATCCTTTAAACAATGCAAAGTCAAAATGGGGGAGTGCCGTGGAGAAAAACAGTATGTGGTCAGGGGCGGGGAAGAGCCGGAATATGTTCATTATTATTGCGGTCGTGCCGTTGCTTGCACTTATTTTTATGGTGATACTTTTTGTATATGGAGAACTTCAGGGGATTCGTTCGACCTATCACATTGAGGAGGGGGATATCGATTCTCCGTACAGTATTTTTGACAAGGTTCTGCTTTTAAATTCTTATACCCGGTATGATTTTCTGGAGCTGCAGGATAAGGTGGAGAATGAACCGGAGGTTTTTCTGCAGCGTGAATATCTGGAGGCAGAAAATGAAAATCTTCGGGAGAAGTATTCTTTTCTGGCTGTGACCGTCAATGATGAGATTACGTATTTTGGGGAGCCGGATCGTCTTGAGCAGATTCGGGAGGGGGTTTTGATGGAGGGCGACAGCATTTCGGAGGAAAATGCGCATTATTACGCAAAGGGAAAAACCCGCTATCTTTTTAAAAAGCTTTCCATTGCGTTTCCGGATGGGCGGAGTGGGAGTGTGTGCATCGTTACGGATCTGGATGTGAACCTGCCGCATATAACAATTTTTACCATTGGGCTTGTTGTCATGGTAATTGTTATTTCAGTACTTGTAATTATCGCAATAATCGGTTATGCTTATTATAATATTGTAATACCGATCCGGAATCTGCAGATGGCGGTGATCCATATCAGCGAGGGCGATATGGATTATGAGATAAAAGCGCAGGGGGAAAACGAATTTACGGAACTTTATGAAGAGCTTGACAGCATGAGGCTTACGTTAAAGGAGACGATTGGCGAGAGGGATCAGGCGGATGCTCTGACAAAGGAAGTGGTAGGAAATATTTCCCATGACTTGAAAACACCTCTGACGGCGATCAAGGGGTATGCAGAAGGGATTCTGGATGGTGTGGCGGCGACGCCGGAACGGATCGAAAAATACGTCAGGACGATACATGCCAAGTCGATCGATATGGCGGGGTTAGTGGATGAACTTTCGTATTTTACCAAAATTTACCAAAGAGAAGAAACGTTTACATTTTCCGAAGTAAATGTAGTCCGTTATTTCGGGGAATGTGTAAGCGATATGGCTCTTGATCTGGAGACGAGGGAGATCCAGTTATTGTATCAGTGCTATGTAAATGAAGTTACCAAAGTGACATTAGATGCCGATAAAATAAAAAGAGTCATAGCAAATATCATAGGGAATGCGGTAAAGTATATTGACCACCGGCACGGAATTATTCTCATCAGTATCTCAGAGAGCGAAAAAGAGATCACTGTGATGATCCGTGATAATGGAAAAGGGATTGAAAAGGATGAACTTCCGTTTATCTTTGACCGGTTTTACCGCACCGACAGTTCCAGAAACTCGAAAACAGGGGGAAGCGGATTGGGGCTTGCCATTGCAAGGAAGATCATGGATGAACATGATGGAAAAATATGGGCAGAGAGTGAAGTGGATCAGGGTACAGCGATATACTTCTCGCTCCCCAAATAAAGCAGGGACAGGTGAAAAGGGAGGTATATATGAGCAGGGTACTTATTGTGGAGGATGAACTGCCGATCGCAGAACTGGAGAGGGACTATCTTGAACTCAGCGGGTTTGAAGTTGTGATCGAGGCAGACGGAACGCAGGGTCTTGAGCAGGCACTGAAAGGGACATTTGATCTGGTCATACTGGATCTTATGCTTCCGGGCATTGATGGATTTGAGATCTGCCGCCGGATACGCAGGGTGACGGAGATTCCGGTCATTATGGTTTCAGCAAAAAAGGAAGATATTGATAAAATCCGCGGACTTGGCTTGGGGGCAAATGATTATATGACAAAACCATTTAGTCCCAGTGAACTTGTGGCGCGGGTAAAGGCACATCTCGAGAGGTATAATAAACTCGCAGGAATTGCCGTGAAACAGGAAAATGAAGTGATCACGACAGGCGGTATCAAGATCGACCGGACAGCCAGACGTGTCTATGTGGATGGGGTTGAGAAATCGCTGACGACCAAAGAGTTTGATCTGCTGTTCTTTTTGGCAAAAAATCCCAATCGGGTATTTTCAAAAGAAGAGCTTTTGCAGGCGGTGTGGGAGCTGAGTCCGGTCGGGGCGGATATTGCAACCGTTACGGTGCATATCAAAAAAATCCGCGAAAAGATCGAAGCAGATACCCAGAACCCGAAGTATATTGAGACGGTGTGGGCAGTCGGATATCGTTTCATCGTAAAAGAAGAGGAATGACTTACTTTGTGTAATATTGTATCCGCCTTTTGACAATACTAAGCTTTGTCTACTAATGGTATTGTGAAAGGGGAAAACATATGAGTTACGACAGAAAATGGAAAAATTTACTTATCATTCTTGGAACTGCCGGAGTAGTATATTTGAGTTTTTATTATCTGCTTCCTCTGGTGGTTCCTTTTGTATTTGCTTTTGTATTTGCAAAGATGATTAAGCCGGTCGTTGGCAGACTACATAAAGTCAGCCGCATCAATGAAAAAGTCTGCAGTGTCATTCTCGTGGTAGTGTTTTTGGGGGCAATCGGCTGTTTTCTGTTCTACATCGGATATCTGTGCATCGGGCAGATCACCGATATACTGAGGAACGCCCCCGCCTATATGGGAAGCTGTGCGAGGCTGTGCCAGCGGGCATGTACGGGTGTGGATAATCTGCTTGGGCTGCGTGCCGGGGATACGTTTCTCTGGGTGGAGGGGTGCGTCACGGATATGGACAGCCGGATCTCGCAGGTGTATATTCCGAAAATAACGGGATATATTCCGGGGATGCTCGTGGCTCTGGGGGAGTGGGGAGCAGGCTTTGTCGTCTTTATCATGTCGACCCTTTTGATCTCTTTTGACGGAGAGAGCAGCCGGCGTTACCGGAGCCTCATGCCATATATCAATCAGCTTAAAGTGACCGGATTTGCTTACATGAAAGCGCAGGGGATCATCATATTTATCGTGGCAGCAGTGAGTGTGGCCGGATTGTTCATCATGGGAAATCCCTATGCGATCCTGCTTGGCATCCTGATCGGAGTGATCGATGCATTTCCTGTGCTTGGCAGCGGCAGTATATTTGTACCGTGGGCGGTGGTCGAACTTGTCCGGCGGGATTTTTACCATGCGGCAGTCCTTCTGACACTTTACGTCATCACCATGCTGATCCGGGAGATACTGGAACCCCGCCTGATGGGAAAAGAGATGGGATTAAAACCGCTTTATGTGCTGATTTCCGTATATGTCGGGATCAAACTGTTTGGTCTCGGCGGGATCATTTTAGGGCCGATCGGACTTACGATCCTGAAAACAGTCAGCCAGTCAGCACGTCTTTAGCGCAGTTTTAGCTGTGATAAAGTGCGAAAAGACAGGCATAGTTTGTGGCTTTCCTTCATAGAATGGTAGAACATGAAGGAGGGGTATCAAGTGGAGGATAGACAGGATACAGCAATTACCAGATACGAACTGACGGTACGGAAGAAGTACCGTTCCCGTGGCGGGTGGATGCTGGATACTAACATGGGTCCGAAACTGCTGAGGGAGTATGAAAATATCTGTAGTCATTTCGGGGTGGAAAATGAAATAAAAGCGTTTTTGGCCGGGAAAGGATTTTCTCGTGTGGACAGCGTCGTCCCGGATCGTGAGGGGAACTTTGTGGTGGAACTGGAAACTGGAGAAAAGTATGTACTCTATCACTGGTTTTCCGGAGAGGAGTGTAATCTCAGATCTGAAAAATGCCTTGCGGCAGCAGGGGAAAATCTGGGCAAACTGCACGTTTGTCTCAGAGGCTTTGAATTGTCAGAAGGCGCAGAGCCGCAGAGCGGAAAGATGGGAACAGGGGAAGACCTTCTTCCGTTGTTTCAGAGGCATAACCGGGAACTTAAGAGAGTAAATGGCTACATGAAAAATAAAAAGCGGAAAAGTGAATTTGAGATTTATGCCATAAATTGTTTTAATGATTATTACGAAAAAGCGTGTGAGGCGGCAAAGCTGCTTGAAGGCTGTGATTATTATGCGGAGAATGGGGCGGCAAAAAAAGAGATCAGCCACGGGGACTACAATTATCACAATCTCATCCTGACGCCGCAGGGCATGGCGACGACCGGCTTCGACAAATCCGGATACGGGCTTCAACTTCTCGACCTGACTTATTTCATGCGAAAGACGCTAGAAAAGAATAACTGGAGTGAGCGCGCCGGAGATGCGGTGCTTTCTGGCTATGACCGGGAAAATACGCTGTCGCGCGAACAGATGGAATTTATCTATATCATGTTGCTGTATCCGGAAAAATACTGGAAGCTTATGAACCATTATTACAATAAAAAGAAATCGTGGCTGTCGGCAAAAAGCCTTGAGAAATTGGAGGATGTACGGAGTATGGAGAAAAACCGCGAAAAATTCCTTCGGGCGTTTGCTGCAAAATATTAGTGAAAAAAAGTGGAAGTTTTACCCATATCGTGTTATACTGTTAGCATAGTCGGGCTTTTGCGTCCGTCTGCGAATAAATCCTACCATCAGGTAAGAAAAAGGACAGGAGTAAAAACACTGTGAGAGACAAAATATATCGCCTGACCGCATTGGTTCTCAGCATGTGTCTGATGATATCCGGATGCGGGAAGTCTGTACGCCAGCCGGCGCCTTCCGAAAATCCGAATGCCTCTGTCACCTATGAACCGGGACGGGATTTTGCCGGGGTGGTCAAAAAAGCGGATCATGCAAATAAAAACATTACATTTTATAATACATCATTTGAAAAAGAAGAAGTGTACGGGTACAGCGGGGGAACGGAGTTTTTGACAAAAAATGGAAAAGAAATCTCGTCAGAATCTCTTGAAGCGGGACAAGTTGTGGATGTTTTTTTGAACAAAGATACAAAAAAAATCGCAAAGCTGCAGTTGTCCGGGGATATTCTCGAATATGAAAATGTAAAAGACCTGATCGTGGATGTGAATGAAAAGTATGTCCAGATCGGCGATGTAAAGTATCGTTATGGAAGCGGTTTTACTGCGTTTTCGGCGGGAGAGCCGTTAGATATACAGGAGATCACAAAGACCGATGAGATCACGTTCCGCGGAGTAAAAGGGAAGGCGTATTCGATCGTGGTCACGAAAGGCCACGGATATATCAAGCCAAAAAAATACAAGGACTTCATAGGCGGGACGATGACAGTCGGGGGAGTGATGATCGTTCCGGTCACGGATAACATGCTCGTGCCTGTGCCAGAAGGAACGTATGCAGTTTCGATGAAAAATGGGGATTTTGAGGGAAGCCGCGAGGTAAAGATTGAGCGGGACAAGCAGTTTGTGCTTGACATGTCGCATTTTAAGAGCATAGTGGCAAATACCGGACAGGTGGTCTTTGACATCGAACCTGTGGGGGCAGAGCTTTATGTAAATGGCACGCTTACGGACTACTCAAAGCCGGTGTCCATCAAATACGGAAAACATTCTGTCCGGGTTGTTCTGGATGGATATGCCACTTACGCCGGTGTTATCGACGTCCAGTCGGCGAACCCGACCGTCCGCATCAGCCTTGCCGATGAGGAAGCGGAGGTAGCAGATGACGATGGGACAAGCGTCTCGGCGGACGAGTCAGACGGGAACAGTCAGGTGTCTGAGCGGTATGACAATCTCCACAAGATCACAGTCAGCACTCCGGCGGGCGCAAGCGTGTATATGGATGGAACTTATAAAGGAACAGCACCCTGCAGTTTTACAAAAAAGATCGGCACGGTTACGATCACGTTGTCAAAGCAGGGATTTACAACGAAAAGCTATACTGTTACGACGATCGATGACAGCCAAGATGTCCAGTGGAGTTTTCCGGATCTGGTGAGTTCAGCGGTCGGGTGACGATCATTTATAAAAATTTAAAGGAGGAATTTTCATATGGGTTATATGGAAACTTACAAGCAGTGGATCGACAATCCTTACTTTGACGAGGAGACAAAGAAGGAACTGAAAGGGATCGAGGGAAACGAGGCTGAGATCAAGGAGAGGTTTTATGCTGACCTTGAATTTGGAACAGCCGGACTCAGAGGAGTGATCGGAGCGGGTACAAACCGCATGAATATTTATACGGTCAGGAAAGCGACACAGGGCTTGGCGAACTACATAATCCGCCAAGAAGGTCAGGAAAAAGGTGTAGCGATCGCTTACGATTCAAGAAGGATGTCGCCAGAATTTGCTGATGAGGCAGCATGTTGTCTTGCCGCAAATGGGATCAAAGCCTATGTCTTTGAAAGCCTTCGTCCGACGCCGGAGCTTTCCTTTGCTGTCAGGGAACTTGGCTGCATCTCGGGAATCAATATCACCGCCAGCCACAACCCGCCGGAATACAACGGATATAAAGTGTATTGGGAGGATGGCGCGCAGATCACGCCGCCTCACGACTCAGGGATCATGGATGAAGTAAAGGCAGTGACCGACTATGCGACCGTAAAAACAATGACAAGAGCCGAGGCAGAGAAAGCTGGGCTTTATGAGACGATCGGGGCTGCGATCGACGACAGGTATATGGAGGAATTAAAGAAAAATGTTCTCCATCCAAATTGCATCAAGGAGACAGAGAAAGATCTGAAGATCGTTTATACGCCGCTTCATGGTACTGGAAATATACCGGTGCGCCGAGTGTTAAAAGAGCTTGGCTTTACCAATGTATTTGTTGTGCCGGAGCAGGAACTTCCTGACGGAGAATTTCCGACTGTGAGCTATCCGAATCCGGAGGCGAGGGAGGCATTTGAACTTGCGTTGAAGTTAGCCAAAGAAAAAGATGCTGATCTGGTACTGGCGACCGATCCGGACGCTGACCGTCTGGGTGTATACGTAAAGGACAGTAAGTCCGGAGACTATATCTGTCTTACCGGAAATATGTCGGGTTCTTTCCTTGCGGACTATGAGATCGGCCAGAAACTGGCGCTCGAGGGAAGGCTTCCGGGGGATGGAATGCTTGTAAAGACGATTGTTACAACAAATCTTGTCGATGCGATCGCCAATTATTATAATATCGACGTGGTAGAGTGCCTGACCGGATTTAAATGGATCGGAAAGGAAATACTGAAAACAGAGCTTACCGGAAAAGGAACATATCTCTTTGGTTTTGAGGAAAGTTATGGATGCCTCATCGGTACGCATGCAAGGGATAAGGACGGAATCGTCGCATCAATGGCGCTTTGCGAGGCAGCAGCTTATTATAAAAAACGCGGCAAGACATTGTGGGATGCCATGATCGATATGTACGAGAAATATGGCTATTATAAAGACGATGTCATTGCGATCACCCACAAAGGGATCGAGGGGCTTGAGAAGATCAAATCCATCATGGATGGTCTGAGGGAAAACCCGCCGATGAAATTTGGTGATTATGAAGTGACAGCAGTCCGGGATTATGAGAAAGATACCGTGAAAAACCTCCGCACCGGCGAGGGAAGCACGACCGGTCTGCCAAAGTCAAATGTGCTTTACTTTGAACTGACGGATGACGCATGGATCTGTGTACGACCTTCCGGTACAGAGCCGAAGATCAAGATTTACTTTGGCGTTGTGGGAACGGATATGACGGATGCGGAGAAAAAATCGGCGGCGCTTGCAGAGATCGTTAAAAATACGCTGATGTAGAGGTCAGCTCATACATTGTTTAAAAGAGAAAGAGTAAGGGGTGCATAAATGATGAATGAAACTTTAAAGGGGTGGATGAATCCGACGTTGCTCGAGGAGATGGACGAAGGCGTCCTCAATGCGCCGCAGGATCTTCTTGGGATGCATTATTTTGAAGGAACCCAGATGTTTGTGGTGCGACGTCCGGGGGCGCAGGCTGCGTGGATCACGAATGTCAAAGGCGACAAAGCTTTTGAGATGGAAGAACTCGATGAGGAGCTGGGACTTTTCGGTCTTGAAATAAAGGCGAAGACGAAGCAGTTAAAACAATACCGGGTGCGGGTGAAATACAGCGATGATGACGTGATCGATATAGCAGATCCTTATAGTTTTGATCCCGTCATGACAGACTTTGACTGCTATATCTTTGGCGAGGGAAAGAACTATAAGATTTTTGACAAGCTCGGAGCGCATATCGAGGAAATAAATGGCGTGACCGGTACGAGGTTTGCGGTGTGGGCGCCGGATGCGAGAAGCGTAAGTGTCGTGGGCAGTTTTAATATGTGGGACGGAAGGCTGCACACGATGCGCCTTCTGGGGCCGACAGGAATGTATGAACTCTTTGTGCCGGAGGCGGCAGAAGGGGCTGTTTATAAATACCAGATCACGACCCGAAGTGGGGAACTGCTTTATAAGACCGATCCGTATGGGAACTTTGCAGAACTCCGCCCGGGAAATGCTTCCGTTGTGACGTCGCTTGAGGGATATTCATGGGGCGACAAAGCGTATATGGAGGCACATGCGAAAAAGACAAGGGAGACCCGGGAGAGAAGCCCGATGAACATTTACGAGGTTCATCTTGGCTCATGGAAAAAACGCATCGAAGACGACGATAATGGATTTTATTCTTATCAGGAGCTGGCACAGATGCTTGCGGACTATCTGGTGGAGATGGATTATACCCACATCGAACTTATGGGGATTGCCGAATATCCTTTTGATGGGTCATGGGGCTATCAGGTGGGGTGCTATTATGCGCCGACGAGCCGGTATGGTACGCCAAAAGATTTTATGTATTTTGTGGACACGATGCATGAGCGGGGGATTGAAGTGATCCTTGACTGGGTTCCGGCACATTTTCCAAAAGACGCCCACTGCCTCGGGAACTTTGACGGAAAGGCTCTGTATGAGCATCCGGACAGACGCCGGGGAGAGCATCCCGATTGGGGAACCTACATCTTTGACTATGGCAGGAAAGAGGTGCAGAATTTCCTCGTGGCAAATGCCATGTTCTGGGTAGAAAAGTTCCACATCGACGGACTTCGGGTAGATGCCGTGGCATCGATGCTCTATCTTGATTATGGAAAGCAGGACGGAGACTGGCTGCCGAACAAAGACGGTGGAAATGAGCATTATGAGGCGGTCGAGTTTTTGCGCCATCTGAATGAAGTGATGGAGGAGAATCATCCGGGAGCGTATATCATCGCCGAGGAGTCTACTGCGTGGCCGGAAGTTACCGGCGCAGTGAAAGATGGCGGACTTGGTTTTTCCTTTAAGTGGAATATGGGATGGATGAATGATTTTCTTGAGTACATGAAACTTGATCCGTACTTTAAGCAGTTCCACCACGATCAGCTTTGTTTCAGTCTTTCTTATCATCTCAGCGAGAAGTACATCCTTGTGCTGTCCCACGATGAGGTGGTGCATGGAAAATGCTCACTGCTCAATAAAATGCCGGGACTGACCGGAGACAAATATGCGGCACTCAAGGCGGCGTTTGGATTTATGTACGGGCATCCCGGAAAGAAACTTTTGTTCATGGGACAGGAGTTTGCCCAACAGCGGGAGTGGAGTGAGGAGAGGAGCCTTGACTGGTATCTTCTCGAGGAGGCGCCGCACCGTGGAATCCATGATTTTATCAGGGACTTTAACCATTTATACAAAGAGTACAATGCACTCTGGTATAATGACAGCGACGTCATGGGATTTGAGTGGATGGACTGCGCGCGTCCGGAGACGAGTACGGTAGCTTTTGTGCGGAGAGGAAAGACCAAAACGAAACAGCTTATGTTTCTTCTGAATTTTACGCCGGTGGCTCATGAAAAATACCGGGTGAAGGCTCCGTGCAAAGGAAAATATACGGAAATCCTAAATTCGGATGATGAAAAATATGGCGGACAGGGCAGGGTCAATAAAAAGGCAATTACTGCCCGGAAGAAAAAGGCAAGTGGAAAATCGTCGGGGAAGGCGAAAGCGTCCGGACAGGAAACAGGGTATGAGATCGAATGTTATCTGCCGCCTCTCTCGGTAGTCGTGTTAGAGTATGATTACAATTAAGCAATAACACAGAAACCGATAGAACCACAGGCAGGATATCAGGAGGAAAGCAAAAATGCAGATAATGAAACCGGGGATCGAGATCATAGACATGGACAGTTACGAGTCGATCCTGAAAAAGATAGAGAGAATCGGACGAGTGTGTTATAAAAGTGAGGGGAAGATCACGGAGGATTCCGCCGAGAATTTTATCCGTGCGCTTCTCACGAGACAGCACGAGTCCGTGATCGAGCATGAATCGGTCACGGTCAGGATGATCTGTGACCGAGGTGTAAGCCATGAGATCGTCCGGCACCGGATCGCAAGCTATAGTCAGGAGAGTACCCGCTATTGCAATTATGCGGGGGACAAATTTGATAACCAGATTTCAGTAATTGACCTTGCCAGTGGATTTGAGTATGATCTGTCAAAAGAAAATGACAAGGCAAAATACGAAGTCTGGACAAAGGCGATGCAGGCGACGGAGAAAGCATATTTCCGTATGCTTGAGCTAGGTGCTACGCCGCAGGAGGCGCGCTCGGTACTCCCGAACTCGTTAAAGACAGAGATCGTTGTCACGATGAATCTGCGCTCGTGGAGAAATTTTTTCCGTCTCCGCGTGGATTCACATGCGCATCCGCAGATGCGTGAAGTGGCTGGAATCGTATACAAAGAATTTCAGGAAAAGCTGCCGGTATTTGTAGCCGATCTTGAAATCGAGTAAAAAACTGTAACTGCCTTGCAGAAGATTTAATAGTTATGTGTGTATCGTTTAGAAGGAGACCATAAGACGATGATCGAAAAGACCGAATATGGTATGCCATCCTCGAATGGACAGGATACCGTACATATCATTGAGTGGAAACCAGAAGGGGATGTGCGTGGGATTTTGCAGATTTCCCACGGGATGATCGAGTATATCGACCGCTACGACCGGTTTGCGAGATTTATGGCTGACAAGGGCTTTGTGGTGATCGGGAACGATCATCTGGGTCATGGGGAAACAGCGGCAGACAAAAATTTTGGATACTTTGCCCCGAAGGACGGCAGTTACTATGTGGTCCGGGATCTGCACCGTGTCAGCCGATATATCCGCAAAAAATATCCGGAAGCGCCATTCTTTTTGATGGGACACAGTATGGGTTCTTTTATGGCGAGACGTTATGCCATGATGTATGGGAATGAGTTGGACGGTCTGATCCTCATGGGGTCGGGAAGTAAGCCGCAGTGGCTTTTGAATATCGGGAAGGCACTGGTAAATCTGCTCAGTAGATGCAAGGGAGAGAGGAGCCACAGCCGGATTCTCGATAAAATAAGTTTTGCGATGTATAACAGCCATTTTGCACCGGTGCGCACCTCGTCTGACTGGCTGACAAGGGATGTGGACGAGGTCGACAAGTACCGGAAGCATAAATATTGTCAGTTTACCTTTACGTTAAATGGGTATCGTACACTGTTTGAGGGTATTTCCTATATTCAGGAGAAAAGACATATCCATAAAATTCCCCGGGAACTTCCGATTTTATTTATGTCCGGCGAGGAAGACCCGGTGGGAAATTATGGAAAAGGGGTTAAGGCGGTGGCGTCGTCGTACCGGAGAGCCGGTGTGAAAGATGTGACGTGTATCCTCTATCCGGAGGCACGGCATGAACTCCTGAATGAACTGGAGTATGAAAAGACGCAGGAGGACATGTGGGAGTGGATACGTAGGCATGGCGGGGGTATTTGATTTTTTTTGCTATCTGCCAAGAAACGATGACATGTATTTCGCCAGTACCGGAAAGGGAGCAGGGCCTGCTGAGAGGACAAACTCGTGGAATGCCATCTCAGAATACTTATCTGCCATCTGCTTTTTGGCGGCGTTTTTTAGTTTCATAAACTCCATATAACCGATCGTATATTTGAGATAGGAGCCGGGTTCGTCGATGATATTTGTATAGAGCGAATGGGCGGTCTCTTCTGTGTAAGTTCCGTTCTGGTTCAAAAATTCCAAAACTTTCGTCTCATCCCATCCATAATAATGAATCCCGATATCGCAGATTCCATAGATGCACAGGGAAATGATCATGTTGTTGCGCAGGATACCGACCTCGTCTTTGGAGTATCCGAGGTATTTGTATGAATAAATTTCGGCATAAGTTGCCCAACCCTCGCTGTATCCGCTGAAATTAAGCGCATAGGATAAGAGGGGATGGTTTTGCTGGCGGTGGTATACATTCTGATACAGATGACCGGGATATCCCTCGTGGGCGAGGGTGGTGGACAGGTCAGAGCCGGCGAAGCGCTGGCTGTTGTTGATATAGATCACATTTTCGGTATAGGCATCGAGAGGCGGCGTCAGATAAAAGGCGGGGCTGAGATAATCCTCCAGTGACGGGTCTACATAGGAGACCGTAAAATTTACATCAGAGACCTTTGGAAAGTCAGCAGCGATAGCAGAAGACAAGGTAGTGAGCAGCTCCTCCGGCGAGGTGCTTCCTCCAGATTTTGCAGCTAAGCCGCTGAAAAGAGAGGGGGCTTTTTTTGCGTATGCGAGAAGCGTCTGCCGGGATTTGTTCAGGCGGTCATTCAGTGTTTCATAGTATTCTTCTACGCCTGTGTCGGAACCGGTCTCTGCGGCAAATAAATATTTGTAATATTCTTTTCCATTTTCATAAGAAGAAAGAGCGCCATCGGTTCCGCACGAGGCGGCGAGGACATTCAGTCCGTCCGTTAGTTTCTGGTAGGCGGGGACGATACAGTCCGCGACCAGTTTTTTATTTTCTTTCCTAAATTTTTTGGCGGTATCCGGCTCAAGAAATGTGCAGTCCCGGATTCTTTTTTTAAATGAGGAGATCAGGATGCGGTCGCCTTTTTCCTGTAAAAAAGCGAGGCACTGGTCGGCGATGGCAGAGACGGTATTCTGGCAGGGGAGCATGTTTTGCTGCGCCTGAACCTCCATAAACGCAAGAAGGGATGTAAAATACTCCGGAATAGAGTGCAGGAGGGAAAAATAGTTTTCAATATCTTTTTCTGTGTGAAAGGAGTATTCTGCAAGAAGCACCGGGAGCTGCGCCTGAACCCCTGTGACGGGAGATAAGGGGCGGGAAAATAAAAGAAATTCGCTGCCCTTTAAGTCCATTTCCAACGTATAAGCGAGGGAGTCATACAAAATCTGCTGTGGAAGGGAAAGGGCGGACTTGTCAAATTCTCTGAGCGCGCCAAGAAGATTTTCTGTCTCCGGTGCGGCGTTTTTCAGATTTTCATAAGAGAGCGGAGAGAAGCCGCCGGCGTCGGGGCTGACGCCATATGTCCCGGGATCGGACAGGGTATAATTGAGCGACAGTGCATCGGAGGAGATGCTTTCCTTGAAAAGCTTGTCGGTAAATTCGGTAAAGGCATCGGAAACTGCGTTTTCCCGGGCGGCGTTATTTCCGGGGGAGGTGCCGGAAAAAGAGCATGCCTGCAAAAGCAGACATACGGATAAAAGGATGGAGAGGAGAAGTCTGCGGAAAGGGTGTCTGGAAGTGTTCATAGGATTTACCCCCGTGGGGAGCGATTACTATTATTATATTGGGGAAAAAGGGATTCATGCCTCTTTGCGGGCTAGTTTGTTTTATTGATCATTATTGCTAATCACGGAAATTGATTTTTAATGCTTGCGATTCCCAAAACCAGTAGATTTCATGCAGAAGAAGGAATATTTTCCACTGCGAACCCGCTCTCGCTATATAAACATGTAGCGGTACAAAGGCTGCAAGGTGCGCTTTCCGCACCTCGTGCAAAAATCGCACCTTATACGCAGCCTAAGAACCGACACGTTTATAAGGTTCTCATCTGAAAATATTCCTTTCTCTGCATGGAGTTTAACGAATGCTTTTGGAATTGCTAATGGCTATTGATTCAAAACAATTTGATGTTGCAATGTCATTACCAAAAAATGTGTCTGCACACAAAAATATGGAGTGATTAAAGTTATTACGAGAATTAGAAGATGTGGCAAATCTAAAATACTACTTTACGGATGCGGGGCTTAGAAATTTATCATTGTGAATGGCACAGAAAGACCGTGGAGAAATGACGAGGGCTTTGTGATTATGGGCATGAAATACTTTCTTCTCCATGCAGAGAGTCTGGAGTTTTAAGGAGAAGGGAAGCAACGGAGTATGCCGCCGCATCCAGTTTTCCTTCTGGCTTTCAGCCATTTAACCGTATTTTTGCTGCATCATATACACCATGCAGAGATTTATGATAATTCCAATGATTAAGACACACTGAATTATTTTTTGGATATAATGGTTTTTAATTTTCTTCATTAAATCAATTTCTAGCCAAATTAATGCCATATATATTAAGAAATAAATCCTCGTGCCAGATGCAAGCATCGTCGGCGAAAAGATCAACGCAAACCGGGAAGCCAGACTCCCGATGTAAATCCCGAGCCTTTGGATTTTTTCCTCTTTCCTCTGGTATAAAAATGATAATGCCCATAATACTCCTGCCAGATAGAGCACCGCCAGTACAAGAAGAACAAATTGATCAAAAAATTCAGGACTTCCAGTTTTTATTGCAATCTCCGGCAGCAAATAAGTTACATTTCGATGAATCACAATATTTGTTATGAAATAGTATATAGTAAGTATTACACTGATGAATAATGGGAGGAGAGCATAAACCTTTTGTCGATTCTTTTCTGCTCTCTTCCATACATGCCATGCAAGCAAAAATGCAAATACCAAAAAAAGAATATTCGGAATCGATGTAAAATGCTGTAATGTTGACACAATACAAATGCGAACTCTTTGAAAGATATTTAACTCTTGAAACTGTGGCATCCATTTTGTCGTTTCTTTGGCAATACGAGCTGTATTTCCCGGGCAGACTAATACATTTATAATTCCAAGGATGCAGATAAAAAGTGAAATGATAATCCATAACAGCTGACCACGGTATTTTTTAATTTTCTCTCTGCAGGTATATCTGTATATTATTAAAGCGACCGCATACAAACATGCCAAAATTTCATTGTTTGCTGCATAAATAACAAGAATAAAATATGTAAAAGAACAAAGAATTTTTTCCTCAGCGTCTTTATGCAGTAATAAAAAGAACGCAGCCAATGCCGCTGTAAATGGCCATAAATAAATTGTAGTTGTCGCAATCCAGCCAGCTGATCCCATATGCATAAATGGATATGCACACAGAAGCAATGCCGTTTCAAGATGACGGTCTGAAAATTTGGCTAACAGCCAGTACAGCAACAGAATCACACCGAGATCCAGAACCTTCCATACAACCGCCGGCAGAGAAGGAATCCATAACATTAGAAGATCCAGAATAAATCGGGAACTCCATGTAAAATACCGAGCATAAACATACAAAAAATAATTATGATCATATTGTACCGCTCCCTTACGAAAACCAACCTCATCCCCAAAAACCGGGTCGGTAATAAAATGTATTAATACAAAAACAATTGCAACAAGAATCATAGATAGTATCCGCTTCTTTGCTGTTCTAGACAATCTTGATATCATAGTATTTTCCTTTCTTTGACATACGCTTAATGTCATTTGTTATGCCTCATAATCTAAAGGCCCATTTGTTCAATTTCAAATGGTATGGATATCAAAAAGTGTACCTTTTGAGAATATCCCTTTCTTTGTCCATTACGAGAAAAAATACCAGAATCAACCCATATTATAGGGAAAAACATCAAAAATCTGCCTCAAAACAGGAAAATCTGTTGCATACGTCAAAAAAATATAGTAGAATATTCCATGTAGTCGGAGTGTCAAAAGGTACACCTTTTGACACTCCGACCACATTCTAAACTTCGTATTTTACATTTTTAAAAAGATACAATCACAACAGCTCGCCTTGAACGATTTCTTTGATTATGGGTGTTTTCAATGATTGATGTTGAAAAAAAGACATGAAAAAAGTGGGTAAGTTTTATAATGAAGTTGTGAAAAGCAAATAGTCCTTTGCAACTTCTCAATTAATTATTAAAAAAAGAAGTTATGAAGAGTTTAAATGACTTTTCATAACTTCTTTTTTATTTGCAAAGTATATTTTGAAAGAAGAGTAAAAGGATTTGGTTCGAGAGAGAGGTTGATGGAATGGATTTACTTAATGGAATCATAGAGCTTTGGAATACGGAAGAAATCCGTGCTTTTGCCATATTGGTGTATATCGCCGGCACTGTGAATGTTATCAGATATATATTTAAGAGGTAATACGGTAACTGTTTGTTCCAATCTTTTGTAGATTGATAACATAAATACCTTCATCCCACTACGACATCGGTTGTGATAAAAGGGACTTCAAATGTCCCGGTGGGATTTATTTTAAATAGAAAGGTGGTGTTAAGAATGGCAAAAAGGACGAAAACTCCATATCATCATACGACGTTCAAAGACCGTGTGCTGATAGAAAAACTGATTCAAGACAATATACCGACTTCCGGAATTGCTCTCATTATTGGCAAGCACAAAAACTCAATATCTATGGAGATTGCTTATAGTGGTGCAGATCGGAAGTCGTATTCTGCCTTAAACGCACAACTCCGTATTACATAAGAAAGGAATGATGAAATGTACAAATTATGTTTTGTAGAAGCACTGATTCCTTTAAAAAATTTTTATGCAATCCGGCAGAATTGTGTAATTGAAGGGGAATTATGTGCTACGGGAAATAAAAAGTATGTCATTAAAAAAGGCATTCCGCATCATGTTGCACCATATTCACATTTGGAAAATGCAGAAAAGGTATTGGAGACAAAAGAAAATATGATTCGTTATCAGCATGTAGATAATTCTTATTACATTAAAGAATGGTTTATTCTGAATGATAAAGATAATAATACTGTGGCGATAACGGAAAATTATAGGTTGATTTCTGAAAAAGGCAATTACAAACCAGAAGAAGTCCGTGCGATGAAACAGTTGTTAGAACATATGGGGTTTTATCAGCGGTTGTCTACGATTATTGCTTATGAGAAATACGGATATCTTGTTCTGGGTATGAATGAAAAGACGTTCAAGTCAGAGATTCAATATGAAGATGAGCGTCAGGTAGTGACATGTAATGTGGATTCACTTGAAATCAAAGGAACACCAAAAACTTTAAAAAATGAAAAAAGGAAGGAGACAATCAATAATGAATAAAGTGATTTTATTGGGAAATTTAACACGTGATCCGGAGGTTCGTTACACGCAGGGCGAAAACTCTATGGCAATAGCGAATTTCACATTAGCAGTAAATCGTAGGTATTTCAGGCAGGGGGATGCTGATTGTGACTTTTTTAACTGTACTGCTTTTGGAAAGCAGGCAGAATTTGTTGAAAAATATTTTAATCAGGGTTCACGGATGCTGCTTACCGGACGCATCCAGAATAATAATTATACGAATAAGAAAGGGGAGAAGGTTTATAGTGTTCAGATCATGGCGGAAGATGTTGAATTTGGTTCGACAAAAGGGAGTTCTACCCCTAGTGACAAAAATGTTAATAGGGGTATCGAGGATGATTTTACCAATATCCCAGATGATACCCTTCCCGAACTTCCGTTTAATTAAAGGAGAAGAGGTCATTGTATGGGATACATAACCACGGATGAAGTCCGGGAGTATTTAGCAAACCCGAACTATATGGAACAACTTCAAAGACAATCGTTAGAGGTACGCAAGCAGATTGCGGAACTAGATGCACAACATGGCGGGATCGTGGCAGAAATCATTACTACCTCACAAGTGGGAATCTCCTATGATGATAATGAGGGAGCTTCTTCAGGAGGGAAAAAAAGGGACTTGTCCGATGTTCTGGATGTCACAAAGAAAATGATAGAGGAGCATCGAAAGGAGTATTATTGGAAATATCAGACGATACTCCGGCAGATTGAAACATGCCACCGGCTGTCGCTTGTGTATGATACTCTGGATGCAGTCACGAGAGAAGTACTAAACCGGTTGTACAAGAAAAATGAGACATGGGAGTGCATTGAATATGAGCTGCAACTGTCGCATCGGAAAGTACTAAACATACGGAGAAAGGCAATCGAAGATATCCGCTATCGGTACAATTCCAGAATGACAAATCTGCAATTAGCGAAACAGTGTGACCGGGCAGTTTTCACGCCATCCCGAAAATTGCCAAAGGTTCAAAAAGAAATGACAAATATCGAGGGACAGTTATCTCTGGCTGATACGCTCGAAAGAAAGGAAAAGGGTACAACTAAATGAAAAAAGTAGGAGAAAACATAATTATCGGCATCGATCATGGCTATGGGTACATCAAAACTGCAAGTGAAAACATTATCAAAAGCGGGGTAGAGGAAATTCCAATGCGTCCGCCATTTGACGAAGACATATTTGAGGTTGGAAATCGTGTCTTTGTTGCTGGGCAGAACAGATCGGAACACATGGCAGATAAGACAGTAAATGAGGATTATTACTACTTAACATTGGTAGGGATTGCAATGGAACTGAAGGTAAATCGGATGAAGAATGCAAAGAATGTGATTCTTGCGGTTGGTTTACCGTATTCGTTCTTTTCGGCACAAAAGGAATCATTCCGTGCTTATCTCATGAAAAAAAAGAGCCTGAATTTTTCTTATGAGGGCGAAAAGTACCATGTGGAGCTGAAAGATGTAAAGGTGTATCCGCAGGGGCTTCCAGTACTGGCAATGATTATGAACCAGTACCGGGATAAGACGGTATCAATCGCTGACATTGGCTCCCGGACGATAGATGTAATCACTTACCGCAGAGGAAAACCGTTTTATGATATGTGCTTTTCCATTGACAAGAAGGGAACTCTTGACTGGATAGATGGGATTGAAAAATACTATCTGTCAAAGTATCAGGAAAAAATCGAGGAAGAGGATATTCAATGCATTTTTCAGAACCAGAAGACGAGCGTTTCCAAGAACCAGACGCAGTATGTAAAGGACTTGATTAAATACTACGTGAAGGATGTTATGAAACTGTTGGAAAGCAAAATTCCAAATACGCTTGTTTTATGCGGTGGCGGTGCTACGGTGGCAGCAAATTATTACAATACCGGAAATAAAAGCATCATAGTCAAAGAAGACATTTTCTGTAATGCGAAAGGATATGAGCTTTTGGCTTACAATAGCATGAAGAAATAAAAAATACGGAATATATACGGAAAAGTAGTTAAATTCCGTAAAAATTCCGTAAAAAAGTTTCTCGGATATTCCGTAAAGAATACGGAATATGACAATAAATACCGTAACATTTACGGAAAAGAAACGGAGAAGAAGGGCATGGACTATTTAACAACTGGAAATATCATTGTTGATGAGGTTTCCAAAATCAATTTCAGCGGGGATATTACGCCCCGGATATGGCGGAAAACAATCACGAAAGAAAATGGAAAGCCTTATGCACTGGCAAGGGACATTTTATCTGATTTTGTGTACTGGTACCGTGCCATTGAAGAGCCGGACGAAAAGACGGGAGAAATCCGTCTGAAAAAGAAATTTCGTGATGATCTGCTTTATAAATCTTATGAGCAGTTATGTGAAGAGTTCGGGGAAAGCAAACGTGTCATTCGTGACGTGCTGAAACGTCTGGAGGATATTGGAGTAATCAAACGCCATTTCCGTACGGTTACTGCAAAGAGCGGGATGAAGATGAATAATGTCATGTACATAGAGGTGGTTCCATCGGTACTGTATGAGCTGACTTATCCGGAAAAATCGGCTGACATCGTGGATTTTCCGCAGGAGAAAAGTGGAGAAACAACGGAAAATAGGGATTCGTTACCACCTATTGACGAAAATGTCAATAGGGTAGTCACGAAAATGTTACCACGTAATCCAGAGAATACTACAGAGATAATTAATAATTATAATACATCCCATCCATCTATCCGCAGGGATACAAAACCACAAGGAGAACTCCGGATGGATGGGACAAGAAATGCAGATAAGGGCTGCATTGCCAGAAGCGGCGAGCCTTACTCTCTGGAGAAGATCAAGGAATGGTATGACTATGATTCCTTGTGCCTGATGAAGCCGGAGTTTCGTCAGGATATTGACTGCGTTATCAATCTTCTTTACGACACGCTGAATACAACCCGCAGGACAATCCGGGTGTTGGGAGAGGAAAAGCCGAAAGACGTAGTAATCTCACGACTGCTGAAACTGGATTCTATGGATTTGTTTTATGCAATCGAGCAGTATCAGAACCAGACAACGAGAATAAGGCATCAGCAGTCGTATCTTCTGACTGTTCTGTATCAGGCAAAAGGGCAGTCGCATCTGGATATCGGCAATCAGGTAAAGTATCATGCAGCAAAGCGGAAAGGAGAGCAGGAATATCATGGAGAAGAGTAAAAAGGAACAAGACCGGAAAAGACTGGAAATATGTCTGAATCTGAAAAATAAGGAGGACAAAGAGGTGTGGGATATTCTCCGGAAAAAGAAAAATATCAACGCATATTTCCGTCAGGCGGTTTTGTATCAGGCAAAAGGACAGCGTCTGGATTTGCAGACTGCACAAGATATCCGGGAAACGATCGAGCGAAGCATAAAGGAAGTGCTTTCGTCCGGTTCTGCTCCGGTAGTGCCAGAGAAAAAAGAATTTTTCCCAGAGCCGATGCAGGGAGAAGAACCGACTGCGGATGATGGGGCATCGGAGGACGCAGTGCAGGAAACGGATGAGGACATCCTTGATTTAAGAGGGTTTGAAGATTTTTTGGGAGAATAAAGAAAAATATAGACCAGATAAGTGATTACTTGATTCTGTAAAAAAAATCAAGTTTGTATTGACAAAGAAAATAAAATCTGATACAATGTAATTACAAAGAAAATTTGAAATATAGAACTTGATTAAGAGGGGGTGTCAATAGTGGGAATAAAGAAAGGAACGAAGCTGACTTCTAATCCCAAGGATATTTTATATCAAATAAGAGTAGATAAGGAAACCGATGGTAAAGTGAAAGCAATTTGTGAAAAAGAGGGAATCTCTAAGTCGGAAGTTATTCGACAAGGGATAAAACTCAAGTATAAAAGTTTAAACCTACCAGAAAGAAAAAGCGGACCTAAATGCACCTAATTGCACCTAAGATGTCGTTGCAATGCAAGAATTGATGTAGTAAAATATAATTGTTGAGGAATGCAAAGAAATGGAGTGAGTTCTTTGCAAAGTGAGAGGGGGATTCGCTATGAGGCAGATCGTAAGTAGAATTATGATACTTGTTATGATAGTGTGTACTTTGAGTAATGTCATAGAAAATACACCGTATGCATCAGCTAAATCTAGGGCAAAAATATATAAAGTAACATTTGTTAAAAATCAGTTGAAGACATACTCTTATAAGAACGCAAAGAAGATTAAGATTGCGGTAAGTAAGAAAGGTATTGTATCTGCAAAAAGAGGTGGATTTGCTTATGAAAACTTGCAGATACGAGGAAAGAAAGTGGGAAAAACAACTATAACGGTAAAAGCAACGCTGAATAATGGGAAAAAACAAACCTATAAATACAATGTTACAGTAAAAAATAAGAAAATGGAGCAAACAAAACCGCAGAGGGAAAAGGATTCTGAAGTGACACAGATGCCTCAAGTTACTAAGAGACCACAGTCGACAAGAAAGCCAAAAACCACTTTTGTTCCAACGACAACGACAATACCAGTGCAACCAACAGAAACATCAATGACAACTTCGCAACCAGAATCGTACCAACCAGAGTATACATATAAGGTTGAGATTTTGAATAATCAGGAAACATTATATAGTACTGCGGGACAATTGATTATTTTACATGTTATAACTGAAAATCCAAGTCAAAGTAATTTTAAAGTAAGAGGAGTGAATCAGAATGACGATTGGAAATCAAATGATTTTGTGAACCTTAATAGTGCTTTTGCAGATGTGCGTTGGACAGATAAAAGTTATAGTACCAATTCAAATGTTTCTGATGGATATCTTGTAATAGGGTATTTTGAAACAGAGGGGAAAAAGGAAATTGAAATATGTGAAAGTCCAGATGAGAAATACAGTCCTTCTAAAAGCTTTTATTCAACGGGAACCAAATTGACGCTAGAGATAGAAAGTTATGCTGATGGTGAAGAATGCTATATTCAGGAGATGTTGAATGAGGCATGCCCTGAAAAGGATATGGATGATTATGATAAAATAAAAAAGATATGTAATTATATAGCAAACGATCTTAATTATTATTCCAATTTAGGAACCACGGGTATTTATGCAAAAGTGTTGCTAAGGGAATATGCACCACCATATTTTATCAGCAAGCGGATTGAATGCGGGATGGCAGCATCTTTGGTAAATAGGATTTGCCAGAGATTAGGTATTGAATCATATACAAAAATTATTAATGTAGGAAAGTTTTATTCAGAGAATCAAGGTTGGGCATTTGCCGGATTTAATCATCGTGTTAATATAGTAAAGATTGATAATAAAGAGTATGTGTTTGACGCAACTCCGAATGCTTCAGATAGCACTATTACAGAAGATGAAATAAATTTCATAATATAAAAATGTAGTATTTTACTAAAAACAAGACCTTTCAACGATAAGATGTTGGGAGGTTTTTTTATGCCATAAAATAGTAAAAGCGAGGAGGAACAAGATATGCAAGTTGTACGCTCTCCCCCTATGGGAGTGTCTGTAAAGGCAGGCTGAAAATAAGGAAACGGAAAACCAGACGTAAAGGAAAATACCTTGCGTCTTTTTTGATGAAAGGAAAAGAAAAATGAAAAGCAGAAAAAGTTACATAAAGCGGTTTGTAGCATATGCAGTCATGTTTGCGATGATTCTCGGCATCTGTCCACAAATCCAGAAGCAGCACGCAGAGGCAGCAACGACATATGCTGCATCTCTTTCCCAGTTGGGAAAGCTTGGAGCATTTAAGGCAGGAAGCAAGGGGAAAGGGGGCAATGACAACTGGTGGAAAATGACAGTTAATGGTAAAGCCTCTTTTTGTCTAAATCTTGGTCTGACGTGCCACTCCGGCGATACCTACGAGGAAAAGAGCAGTGGTACATACAAGAGTCATGGTTCAGGGGACAAAGGACCGTGGTATGCCTGCATCGGCTACTGGTACGATCAGGTGCAGAACCGGAAAAACAAGGCGTTTGCTATGGCACAAGCCCTTTGTTGGACAATCGAGGAAGAAGGAACATCAAAATCAAATCTGGTAAAAGCGATCCAGACCGTGCAGACAAATACGGGGTGGTTCAGCAGCAAGTCGGCAGATGATATGTATACTACGATCTTTCAGTATCTGGACGCTGACAAAGCTGAAGTTCAGGCAGATTACACAAGGTATGAGTATACCGGAAGCCAGAGCGGAAAGCGTCAGGTTTTAATGAATTTAGGCGGCGTTCCAACTCCGCCACAATGGAAAACTTACAGTACATCCAAACGCTACCGCCAGAGAATCACTCTGTATAAGAAAGATGAGGACGGAAACCCGCTTGCTAATGTGGAGTTCTCTTTAACGGTAGACAACGTGGATGAGTGTTATTACATCCTCTGCAATGGTGCCGGAGAAGCTACGGAAGAAGCCGACTTTGGCTCTGCCAACACGGACTTCTTTACAACGACCAATACCACAGATGCGGGCGGAAGACTGTACTACATCTTTGCGTTCCGTTTGCAGACCAAGGATTACGGGTATGTGGATGATACCACGCTTGCCACACTGGATGATGATGCAAAGAAAGCGGTAAAGGCAGAAATGGACGAGGACGATGTTTCCTACGGTTCTGGTCTTACGCAGGCGGAAGCCCAAGCACTGGCAGCGGATGACTTAAACCAGCAGTTCGCCAAGATTTCCAATACTTTTTTCATTCAGGAAACGAATACAAATAATGGAAATCTTGTGGTAGATACGGATTATGGCAGCGGGAAAACAATTACGATCGATTCCGCACATTCATGGTTTAGGGACGATGCCAACGATTACTGGGAGGATAAACACTGGCAGGATGAAGGAAACGGAAATGCTTGTGATTATAGTAAAAACATCATTGAGAATGTAACAAATGATTACAAGCGGGTTTCTTATAGGATAAAGAAAAATGATGATTACTCAACTGATAAGAAAGCACATGGCAACGCTACCCTGCAGGAAGCAAAATACCGCCTGTATTCTGATCCGGCTTGTACCGTTCCGGCAACGGTGTATACGGATGCAGAAGGAACATATTCTGCGGAATGCCCGGTTCTGGTAACGGACGCTGATGGCGGGTTTACCACGCCATATCTGCGGAGCGGTATCACGTACTACCTGAAAGAAGTTGAGCCATCCAGAGGTTATCTTTTAAATGGAAATGTAATTCCGTTCCTTGCGGATGCATCCGACCGGGCAGAGAAAGTTACACCGAACAAACAAACCATTGAGGCAACGGAAACTCCGATACTTGGAAAGATTCAGATGTTTAAAGTGGAGGATGATAACATATCCGGCGGTTCCAGTTTAGGGAAATGGGAAGTGGGGTCACAGTTTAAAATATACTTGCAGTCTGATGGAAGTTATGAAGCCAGTGATGATTATGAGAGAGATATTATCACGGTAAACTCGGAAGGCGTAGCACTTTCCAAAGATTTGTATTATGGTGCGTACATTGTAGAGCAGATTAGTACTGGCGGAGCCGATACAGAAATGCTGGCACCATTTCCAGTCATTATTGAGCATCCAAATGTAACAAAAACATTTGTGGGAATTGATCCGATTTTCCGTGCCTATCTCCGTGTCGTGAAGAAAGATGGCAATACGGAAAAATCAGTTCTGAAATCCGGTACTACGTACCAGATTTACAAAGTCAAGGATTCGGGAGAAGAGGAACTTGTCACACAAAGCACCAGTAATGGAAACAAGGTGGAGACCTGCGATACATGGCGGACGGACGAATCCGGAATCATAATGACCTATAAGGCATTACCATCCGGTAAATACCGTATTTATGAGACGGAAAGTGCGACGGGGCTTCACGTTACGAAAGATTACATTGAGGTGGATATCAACAGTAAGGCACAGAATTATGTCGTGGAAAGCGATGGAATTGAGACGACATATACAGTTGTCGAAGTGGACTATGTAAATGACGAGACACATGGAAGGCTTTCCCTGAAAAAGACCGGGGAGCAGTTAAGCGGATTTACCAGAACTGCAACTACGGAAACTGGAAGCATGGAACTGTCCATTGACACGCTCTTCCCGATAACATCCGCTGCCGGAAGCGACAGTTTCTTTTCTATGGTAAATGGGAAATTTATCTGGGAAGAGACAAGCGTAAGGGGAGCAGTCTTTGAAGTTTATGCAGAAGAAAATATCGAAACACAAGATGGACAGGGCGATTTCTGGTTTAAGAAAGGCGATCTGGCTGCCACTGTCACAACGGGCGAAGGGGCAGAATTTACATCAAAATGTGGCGGTATTACTTCTTATGAGACAGATGAGGATGGAATCGTAACCATTGACCTTCCTCTGGGAAAATACAAAATCATAGAAAAGGAGACTTTGTATGGTTATGTACTGCCGGAGAAAAATGAATGGACGGTTGAATTTACATGGGACAATAAGGATGAGGCGTTTGTTTATGACAGTTTGGGGACAACAGATGAAAACGGTCTGCTTACTGTAGATAATAAACGGGCAAAGCCTGCACTTTCCATAACAAAAGAGGACAGCAGCTCCGGAAAGACGGTCAGTGATACCGTTTTTGGTTTGTATGCATCCAATGACATTTACAATGCCAAGGGGGAAATGATTGTCCGGAAAGATACTCTTTTAACTATGGTAACAACTGGAAATGATGGAAAAGCTACCGTTGACAGTGACCTTCCGCTTATGAGCGAGGGATACGTCCCGGAGACGGAGAGCGGAACAGTTGAGAAGGATTCCGCTGAAGAATCTGACAAGAAGAAAGATGATTCTTCTTCAGAAGAGGATTCAGAAAACAGAGATTCGGACAAGACCGAAAAGGACGATGCCGGGAAAGCACTTAATTCCGGAGATTACTATTTTAAGGAAATCCGGATTTCTGACAGTTACTATCTGGATGAGAACCCGGTCAAGGTTCATTTGGAATATAAGGACATGAAGACACGGGAAATCGTAGCAGCTGCGGTTAAGAAAAACAATCAGACCGAGGTCGAGATTGATAAACTTACGCTCGCAGGAAACGAGGAACTGCCGGGAGCTACGTTGCAGCTGACCGACAAGAACGGAAATGTTATTGCTGCATGGATATCTGGAAATCTGGAATCTGTTCAGCTCATGGCGGATTCTGACAAATCAGGATACCGTAATCTGTCTGCATCCATGACGGACAAGGGAAATCTGATGCTGAAGGGTCTTTTGAAGAATGCCGAGTACACTCTGACAGAGACAAAACCGGCAGACGGTTATGCCACCGCTGAAAGCATTGTGTTTATGGTAACAGAAAGCACTTTGGATAAAGGGAAATCTGTTGTCAGTGTAAAGAATAGCGTCGGGGCGTTCGATTTGCAGGAAACGAATGTAATAAAAATGTTTGATGATGTGACGAAAGTAGACATTTCAAAAACAGATATTACAGGAAGCGAGGAAGTTCCGGGGTGTGAGCTGACTGTGACGGATAAAGATACCCAGACAGAGATCGAGACATGGACATCCACAGAGGAGGCACACCGTATAGAGAAACTGGTTGTTGGCAGAACCTACACGCTGACGGAAAAACGTCCGGCGAAGGGGTATGTAACCGCAGACAGTATTGATTTTGTTATTCAGGACACGGGAGAAGTACAGTCCTGCGGTATGAAAGATGATACGACCAAAATTCGCTTTTTTAAACTTGCCGGAGATACCGGACAGGGACTGCCGGGAGCTGCATATCAGGTTTTGGATTCAGAAGATAATGTGGTTTTGGAATTTAAGTCGAATGAGGAAGGAGTTGACATTACTGGAAAACTGGCAGTCGGAGAGACATACACCTTCCATGAAGTATCAGCTCCAGAGGGTTACAAACTGGCAGAGGATGTGGAGCTTCTGGTGGAAGATACCGCAGATGTTCAGGAGGTAAGTGTAACGGATGAGGCGGTTGAGATTCCTCCGGTACCACAGACGGGCGGGACGACGCCGATTGTTCTTTCGGCGTTGTTCCTGCTTGCCAGTGTGGGTGCATGGACTGTAGTTTTCAGAAAGAAAAGGATGGCTGCCAATGAAAAGCGATAATGCATCCAGAATGAACCGCACGGGAAAAGATCGCAAAGGAAAAGGGAGAAAGGTTTTTCTTCTTTTCCTTGCGGTTTTTACCGCAATGGCAGGAATTTTTTTCAGCGTATGTTATATTACGGAAATAAGGGCGGAAAGGATAATGTCGGAACGAAAGAAGCTTTCCGGGGAGATTGACTGGACAAATGACATGGTCGGATGGCTTGAGATTCCGGATACTTCCATATCTTATCCGGTCATGCAGAAGGACAATGCCCCGGAGTATTATCTGCACCGGGACGTGGATGGCAGATATAATTTTTATGGGACGCCATTTCTTGACGGAAGGTGCAGCACCGAGAGCGACAATCTGCTCATTTACGGTCATAACATCAATGGCAGACGTTTTTTTGGTGCGTTGCAGAATTTCAGGGACAAAGAGTATTTTGAATCCCACCGTGACCTTATTTTTACAACAAGACATGCCATAGATACATACCGGATTGTGTCAGTGATTGAGACGGATGTTTCGTCACTGGCATTTTCTTTTGCGGATACTTATAACGAAAGCGACTACCGAAAATATGGAGTTTACCTTTTGGGGAAGTCAAAATTCATAACGGAAGAACAAAAAAATCTCTTAGAGATTTTTAATCAGGAAAAAGAAATCTGGCATACGTATCAGTTTATTACGTTGTCTACGTGCCGGACGTCTGAAGGGAAGGAAAAACGTCTTCTGGTCGTGGCATATCGGGAAAGGAATGAGCTAAATGAAATTACAGAATAAAGAAACGGTAAAAAGCAGCGAGACCTTAGTCAGTAATTCCGTTGAGGAATTGAAGCATCTGGTAGGGAAATTGTTAAAAGACGACCATAACCGTATTGTTGTTACCGTCTCCATGTCTGAAGGGAAAGGAGAGGATGAGAATGGGAAATCTTGACCGGGTGGCAATCCGGCTTGTAAAAGAGGCGGAGGTTATGTCCAGTTATCCGGTCACATCCCCGGAGAGTGCAGTCAGGCTCGTCCGGGATGTGGTTCAAGATATGGACAGAGAATGTGTATGCGTGCTTAACCTTAAATCAAGCATGCAGCCGATCAATTTTGAGATAGCCAGTATTGGGACGGTCAATGCTTGTCTGGCTGCACCTAGAGAGCTGATGAAGTCAGCCATACTTTCCAATGCAGCCAATGTCATTATGATGCACAACCATCCCGGAGGAAGCATTGAACCCTCCGAGCGGGATCTGGATATTACCGTCCGGCTATACAATGCCTATGAAATGATGGGGATAACCTTGTTAGACCATATCATCGTAGGAAATGGGAGAGAGGAAATTTATTCTTTTCAGAACCACGGAGAGATATTTCTTTCCGATTATGACATGGAGAAGTATAAATATCACTCACTGGTGGCAGACAGTCAGGCACGACAGAATGAAACTGAAAGAATTAGCAGAGAGCAGATAGAAACTGCAGAAAGGATGATTCAGCATGAAATTAGTAAACCAAGATAACAAAAAACGGAGAAACAGTAAATATTTTCGCATAACAACAATTATGTTGTGTGCCATATATTCTATGGCGAACTATGTTATGGTTCGGGCAGATGATAAGAAAACGAATGTGGCAGAAGTAACAAATGGGATAGAAATTTTAAAGACGCTTGCCCTTTCTCTTGTACAAGGCGTAGGAGTTATTTTCCTTGCGTGGGGGCTGCTTGACTTTGCTACTGCGTATTCGGCACATGACACATCGCAGCAGAGCATTGCCATTAAGAAATGCGTGGGCGGAGTTGTGGCGATCGCAGTTCCGGGAATTGTCAAATTGTTTGTGTAAGTCACCGGGTGGACATGAAAGGAGTGATAGACGTTGGGCTTATGGGATTCAGTTACCGGGTTCTTTTCGGATATCGGGGATTTCTTTTCCGGGAAAAGTTTTTTTGAACTTGCCGGATATTTATGGAATACCCTCATGGAATCCGCAGGAGACATATTACTTAAGAATCCATCCAGTGGAGATTATGCCGGGATATGGTCTGACCTTAAAAACATTTACACCGTTTTAAATGTGGTTGCAACTTCGTTACTGGTATTGTTTTTCCTTTATGGTTTTTTGCGGGACACCGTGGATATTCATTCAGAACTGACCTTTGACAGAACAGTAAAAATGTTCATCCGGCTTATTCTGACTGCAAATGCGGTATCGTTTGCTTTTAGCTGGATGCCGGATTTTTTTTCATGGGCGAAAACCATAACGGATGTAATACTGGGAACGAAAACCTTTGGCTTTTCGTTTGATGGCGTGGAGATATATGAGCAGATCGCAGATGCAGAATGGGGAACGATGGTTGCATTTCTGACCTCGTTTCTATTTTTTCTGTTTGCTGCGGTCTGCGGGTTTATCGTAATCCTGACTGTGTTAAAAAGGGTAATCAACATTTATTTGATTGCACCCTTTTGTGCAGTTGCTTTATCAACGCTTGCAGCCGGAGGTCAGACTTCGCAGGTTGGATATTCATATATCCGTACTTTTTTAGGATATGTATTTTCTGCTTGTCTGATTGCAGTTGTTATTGTCATCAGCGGTTCATTTATCAATGCGTTTGCCATAACCAGTGAGAATGCTATTGTGAAACTGGTTGAATGCTGCGTTAAGATGGGGGCGATTGCAACTGCGGTCAAAGGTGCGGATTCGGTTATGCAGAAAGCGTTTAATTTATAAAGAGAGGAGCAGAGGAATGACAAAACAGATTAATCAGGACGTGGCTGCGTTTAAGGATGATTTTTTCAAGGGATTGTCAATCAGGGAGTGTATTTACGGAGGAGCTGCTTTGATAGCAGGGACTACCGTGATACTGTCCCTGATATTCCTTTTTGATAAAAATATCAATTTCGCAATTACTGTTGGAATCCCATTTATCGGCATTATCGGATTGTGCGGATTTTATCAGAAAAACGGAATGACGCTTCCAATGATTGTAAAAAGGCAGATTAGTATCATGAGGCAGAAACCATTGACGTACCGGACGGTACGTCTGGATGATGCCGGCAGATATATAAGAGAACAGAAAGAGAACGAGGCAAAAGGACTGGAAGGATTTCTCGTCTGGTTGGATAAAAGGAGAGTGATGAAGAATGGATAATGGACAGAAAAATGAAATGATAATGCAGAAATTCATGCAGGAGAATGGTGTTACGTTCGGTGTTCCAGATGAGTTTCGGGACGAGACACCGGATGAAAGCGTGATATTTGATGAGTGGGAAGGGGATGGGACAAATGGCAAAGAGTAAGATGAGGGAGGAAATGATTGATGCTTTTTTGAATGCCCTTCAGGAAGGCAAAATTCCGTGGCATAGGGAATGGTCTGCTATGCAGATGATGCCCCCACGCAATGCAGTAAAAGATACAGAGTACCGAGGCATCAACCGTTTCTGGTTATTTCATATAGCGGAACGAAAATGTTATTCTGATCCACGTTGGTGTACATTTAAGCAGGCAAGAGATAATGACTGGCATGTAAAAAAGGGCGAAAAAGGTACGCATGTTGAGTTCTGGTCGTTGTATGACCGGAAAACCAAAAAGACAATCAGCGATAAAGAGGCAGCTATTCTCCGGCAGGAATTGTCGCAGGAGGAATATGCAGAGAGGGTAAAACCGGTGGCAAATAACTATACGGTATTTAATGCAGAGCAGATTGAGGGAATCCCGAAACTTCCGGAACCTGAACTACAGACATATGAACTTGATGAGGAAGAACTTATCCGGACAAGAACGGTTCTGTTGGAAAATATGTCTGTTCTTTTTCAGGAAGGGGGCGAAAAGGCTTTTTACCGTTTGTCAGAGGACTGCATCCACCTTCCGGAAATTAAACGGTTTGAAAGCGAATATGCCTATATGTCGACGTTGCTGCATGAGGCGGGACATGCAACGGGACACGAGAGCAGATTTGACCGTCTGAAGGGAGCGGAGTTCGGTTCGCCGGAATATGCCAAAGAGGAACTTCGTGCCGAGATTGCGTCTGCCTTTACCGCACAGACGTTACACTTTCCCCAGAGTGAAAGCCATAGCCATATGGAAAACCACAAGGCATATGTCCAGTCGTGGATTCGCATTCTGAAGAATGAACCGGATGAGTTATTCCGGGCGATCAGGGAGGCGGAAAAGATTTCCGATTACCTGATTGAAAAGGGAGAGTTCGTTCCAGAACATTCTATGGAGAAGGAGATTCCAGTAAAGCAGGAAAAGAGTTTCAGCGAACAGGTGGATGAGGTGCTGAGTGGAAACGCAGACCGTTATAACGATTTAAAGGTATGTGATACACCGCAAATATTACTGGATGCCGGATGTGAGCAGCTTCCAATGTTGTATACGAAGGCTCATTTGCGGAAAGCACTTTTGCCGAAAGACACGAGGAAACACAATCATGGTCTGGAAGTAGAGCAGATCAAGAAGCTGCCGGAGTATATGGCTGCCCCGGCGATGCTTATTGATTCATCAACCAGAGAGGACAGTATAATTATTGTCTTTTCCGCTTTGGATAACGAAAGCAGTCCGCTTATTGCCACTGTAAGACCAAACGGAACGGGTACATATGATTTGGAAGTCCAAAATTCCAATTTTATAACCAGTGTTTACGGGAGGGATAATTTTGAGCAGTTTTTGCATCTGTCGTTGGAGAACAATAAATTACTTTATTGGAACAAAACGAAAAGCCAAGAATTGTTCAGTGTGCTTGGGCTACAATTCCCCAAGGGCTTTAACAACCTTGACTATGATATTATTATACACCAAAGTAATAATATTGTCAAAACAATTTCGGAAAAAAATGAAGAAATTGCAATGGCAGAACCGGGACGGGAAGCCAGTGAAAATGTGGAAGAAAAACTGGAGAGGGTTCCGGGAGAAAAGGTAACAGTTGCTATCGAGAGTTCTGAAGATTATTCCGATTTCAATACCGGATTTGCCACACGGTATGAGAATGGGAAAGCAACCGTTCTTTTCCGTCTGGTAGAGAATAATGAGTATGGTTTTCTTGTTCCATATTCAAAATGCAGTACTGTGTTTGAGGATAAGGATAGCTGCCAGAAGTATATCGAACTCCATAAGGAAGAACTGGATGCAGTTGGATATGACGAGCTGCTCACACAGGTATTTACAAGGCGTACGCAGTATGCTGCAAATGAAGGAAAACTGGTAGATGAGGTGGCACAAATGGAAAGATCTCTGCGTATACCGTTTCAGGAATGTATCACGGAGTGGTTTGGCGATTATTCAATGTACATAAGAAAAATCGGAGTGACGGAAGAAGATTTGTTAAACCGGAGTGAGGAACTTCATGTGCTTACAGAATATACGGTTGCTCCGGAAAAGATGAAACAGTATGGGTATGAGGCAGAGGGAATGATTCCGTTTCCGGGGGAAATTGCAGAACGGTTATACAAAGATGATGTTACTGTGTATGTTCTCTACCCGGATAATACGGAATCACTGGTTAATCAGGAAACACGGTTTCAGACAGGTGCGGAATCAGAAGTTGTTTATGGGGTGGAGTATGACGATTACCAGAAGTATAGGGAAGAGCGGGAATCTCTCCTGAATGAACTGGCACAGATGGAAAAAGAGACATTTGTCCCCTTGGAAGACCGCCTTTCCAGTACCTTACCGGAAAGGATGGTTTTAGCTCCGCAGGAGATAACAAGGAAAGAGTTAGGCGGACGGATTGATTTTCTGAAACAATACCGGGTGCCGGTTCTGTCATTTCAGGAAGTGGCAAAGCTACGTGTTGATGTAAAAAAAGGAAGTCCGGATGATTATGCTTATTACGATTCTCTTTCTGAATCCGAAAAAGATGTACTGGGAGTAATGGAGTGGGTTGATGTTTACAGAAAACAGGGACTTTCGGATGAGGAGATTGTTTTGTCCCATCTGGAGGAAATTCATTCCCGGTGCGGACATGATAACTATGATTATACAAAGAATCTGGTCTGTAGTGCCTGTTCCCGTGACCGGGGCGAGTATTACAAAAGAATTTCCTTAGCGGATTCTATGGAGCATGAAAGAAAGATGCAGCAGTCAATCTCATCTTTATCTGAAGAATTGAATCGGACAGAGCTGCTTATGAATGAAAGGAGTATTGAAAATGACAAAACAAGGTAAGGCAAATAAGAAACTGACGGAAAGGATGTACAAAGTGCCATACTGCATACAGGACACGATCCCGATTTCACGCATTGCTGAAAATGGCATTTTTGAGTTGGAAAACCGGAAAGGCATCCGCTTGTTTGATAAGGTGTATCTTTTTGAAGATATCAATTTTTCCACGCAGGATGAGAGTGACAAAGACCAGACGATGGAAAAATTCAAAAAACTGTTAAATTCAATGAATGTATCTTTCAAAATCAGTATATCCAACCATTATGCAAATAACAAGCGGTTACAAGAATCCATTCTGCACCGGGCAGTCAGCGAGGAAAAGGAACCGATTGCAAGAGAGTATCATCGTTTGATTCAGGATCGGATGGAGGAGGGAAGAAATGGACTGGAGCAGTCAAAGTATTTTATTATCAGCTGCCGGAAACCAGACTACGAGAGTGCCAAGAATTACTTCAGTACGATTGAGTTTTCCATTTTACAGTTTTTCCACAGTTTTGGTTCGGGGCTGATACCCTTAAATGTCACGGAACGTCTGCGGGCATTGCACGGTTTTTACCGTATGGGAGAAGAGGAATCCTTTTCTTTTGACTGGAATGAGTACCTTTCCATGAAAAGGGACTGGAGAAATGATATTATCAATACATCCCTCCGGGAGCATAAAGAACATTTGGAGATGGAAAATGAAAAAGTAGCCTGTACAATGTTTGTGAGGAGTTACGCAAGCGGTCTGTCCGATATGTTTCTAACGGAATTGACAAATGTACCGTTTCCCCTGATCGTAACAATGGATTGTGAACCGATGGAAAATGATTATGCATACAATCTGGTAATGAAGAAATATATGGGAAATGAACGTAGCATTATCCGTCAGCAGGAGGTAAAAAATAAAAATGGAGATTTTTCCAGTAACATTTCTTATGAAAAGAGACGTCAGCAGGAGGAATCGGAAGAAATGCTCGATGGCATCCGTTCCTTTGATGAACGTCTTTTTTATGTCGGGATTACTGTTTTAGTCCGGGCATCCTCAATGGAAGAACTGGAGGAACGAAAAGAGAAGATACATATCATAGGGAAAACCTACAACATGGATATCGTTCCCCACTCTTATAATCAGCTTGACGCTATGAATACGACACTTCCCACCGGAGCCAGATTCGTTGATACCATGCGTTCCTTAACAACGGATTCCCTTTCTGTTTTTGCACCGTTTAATGTGCAGGAGATTCAGGAAGAAGGCGGTTACTGCTATGGTGTCAATGAGGTAACAAAAAATCTTATCATTGGAAACCGGAAAAAGTTGAAAAATGGGAATGGTTTTGTTTTTGGAGTTCCCGGTTCCGGCAAATCTTTTGATGAGAAAATGGAAATGGGGCAGGTTTTATGTTTTTCAGAGGATGATGTGGTAGTGATAGATCCGATGGGAGAATACCGGGGGATTGCAGAGAACTGGGATGGGCAGTATGTCAATCTCAGCCAGTCAGAGGAAAATGTCTTTTACATTAATCCGTTTCATATTCCGGAGGTGGTGCAGGACAAGGATAAGTTTATTGCGGAGAAGGCAGAGTTTGGATATGCCATCTGTGAGCAGGCATTAAAACCGACACCGATTACCAGTCGCCATATTGCGGTTATTGACCGGGCAGTAAGAGATATGTATGAGAACTACTTTGATATAAAGGAAAAGGGAACTCGGAAGGAGAAAAAAAGCCTTACGATACCGACAATTCCGATTATGCGTGAACATATCATGGATGAAACGGAAAACAGTTCCGCACGGGAACTGGCAGAACAGTTGGAAGTGTTTGCCAATGGTACGCTGAACATTTTTTCAAGGGAGCAGTCTACGTCAGAAACAAACCGCTTTACTGTATATGGGTTTTCTGAATTGGGAAAACGCATGAAGGCAATGGCAATGCTTGTCATGCTTGAAAGTATTACAAGCCGGATTAAGTACAATCAGGCAAGCGGAGTGGCTACATGGGTATATGTAGATGAAATCCATGAATTGTGGGATGATGAGTATTCCCTTCTGGCGATACAGAAAATGTGGAGAGAAGTCCGCAAACGTGGCGGCATCTGCACCGGCATGACACAAAATATCATTGATGGAATGAGAAACCGTGAAATCCAGACTATGGTATCAAATAGTGAGTTCACTACCTTACTGGATCAGGGGGTTATGGATCGGGAGACCGTAGAACAGATTTTCAAGGTATCAGAGACACAGATTGGTTATGTGAATGGGGCGAAAAAGGGTGGCGGACTGATTCGGTTTGGAAAGAAAATCATACCGTTTAATAACACCGTGAAGAAAGAAAGCGAACTGTACCGCCTATTCAACACTGATTTCCATGAAATGGTAGAGGATAAAGGGGGAAGGAAGAAACACTTATGAGCAGTAAAATAGGACAAGACCGGAAACGGGACGTGCATAGCAAAGTGAAACGGAGAGCCAGAGATCGATACTCGGAGAGAAAACTGAAATATCGGTCGGATGCAAGGCTGACGGAGAAAGAAAGAACTATAGTAGAGCAGATGAATCCGTTGGCAAGGAAGCGGTTTTTACAGTTTTCTTATCTCGACCAAAAACGCTTTTTGAAAAAAGCGGAGCGGATGCTTATGGATAAGGATAGGAAAGAAAAAGGGAAGGCACTTGCAGCGGCAGATTTTCGCAAAGAAAAGTCAAGTAATGTGACAAATGCAGGACGCCGGACAGAAAAGTTGAAATCCGGTCAGAACGTGTCCGGCAGGCAGTCTCCTGTCCGGGGAAAAGCAGCGTTCATGGCAAGTGATATGGCGGTTGTCATGAATGCTCTGCTATCGGAATCAGGCATAAACGACAGTCAGGAAGAATCTTCAGAAAGCCGGGTGTCAGGAAGTGCAGCAGCAAATTATTATTCTGTCAGGCAGCATCTCAAAGTTTCTTCCAAGAAGACGGACAAGTCCGGACAAAAGGGTTTTTTCAGGCGTAAAAGCCAAAAGGAGCAGATGCTCCGGAAGAATGGTTTGGCAGGAAGAGCAGAGGGAACGAAAAAGAAAGTTGCGGAATCTCTGAAAAAACTGCTGAAAAAGTCTGCGGAGCAGATGACTTCTGCCTCTGCTTTGCTGATCCTTGGCATACTCGCATGTGTTGCCGGTGCCTTCATAGGTATCTTTGCAATCATTACCAGTATTATGGGCGGAGCAGGAACGGGAACAGATTCATCCACGTACCAATGTCAGGTGTCAGAACAGACGGAAAGTTATCGTGAGTTGGTTGAGAAATATTGTGAACAATATGGGATTGAGGATTATGTGGACTTGTGCCTTGCAGTCATTGAGCAGGAAAGCGGTGGAAATGGCACAGATGTCATGCAGGCAGAGCAGTCCTATTACAATACAAATCCGCCGATAGATACCGCAGAGGAGAGCATTGACTGTGGTGTCCACGAACTCAGCGATTGTCTAATAAAGAGCGGCAGCAAAGATTCTTCTGATATACCC
Organism: Roseburia sp.; assembly: GCA_023664685.1. Taxonomy (GTDB): domain Bacteria; phylum Bacillota; class Clostridia; order Lachnospirales; family Lachnospiraceae; genus Eubacterium_F. The sequence continues at coordinate 39,450 of JAMPFC010000009.1, forward strand.
CTCATATCCCTTGCCCTTCAGGGCTATAATTTTGGGAACGGATATATTGAATGGGCAATGTCAAATTATGGGGGGTATTCAGCCGAAAATGCTATTTTGTTTTCCCAGAAGATGTGTAACAGTCTTGGTTATAGCAGTTATGGAGATGTAGAGTATGTACCTCATGTATTGCGTTATTATGTTCCCAATGTTGATACCACGATCACGAATGAGAGTGCAGCAAATCTCATTAAAGAACTGAAGGAGAACAATGAGGCGAGCAGTGTAAAAGTATGGAACGTGATTGAAAAAGGAAGTTCACTTTGCGGAATGGTTACATATGGAATGCTCGACCCTCCACGTCAGGATGATGGCAGGGATAATCCGACCGTGCTTGATTGTTCTTCGTTTGTGGCGTGGTGTTTTCATAAAAGTGGATTTACAGGAATCCCATACACGTCCACAACGTCTACGTTTATCAGTTCCACAAAATTTGTTACTGTGTCAGCAGACGATTTAAAGCCCGGAGATATCGGATTAAAGAGTGAGACGGCACCTACAGGCGGTGCTAATCATGTCGGGATTTATTGTGGAAAGCGGAAAGATGGTACAAAAATCTGGCTGCACTGTACATCAGAAAGCGGCTCTTCATTAACGGGGAATACGTCGGGGGTAATGCTTGGTTCTTATAGCAACTTTACGTTTTTTAGAAGATTAAAGAAATGGAATCAAAATTAAGGAAAGGATGGAAAAAATCATGTTAAAGAAAATCAGATGTTTTTATTGGAAGCAGCGGGACAGAGGGAGAGGCAGAGTATGCATTACCGGATTTGCACTACTGGCTATCTGTCTTGCAGTTCTGGCATCATGGATGTTTCTCCGGCTGCATTTTGGCTTTGACGGAGAAGAGGCGGCAGGCGTAGTCAGTGGAGGAGCTATAACTGGAGCTTCTGTCAGTGGAATGGCAGTTTCTGGCGGGGCGGTTTCCGAACCAGTGGTTCAGAAAACCACGCCGGATGCTGAATCACAAAGTCCAATACCAGAAATAGCACCGGCGGAATATGAACTGGACACAGATGGATTAAGGGTATTCCTTGGATTTATGACAGATACTTCTTATGACATAATGGTATCTGCTTTGGAGACAGAATGCGAAAAAGAGCAGGCACTTTCAGTTACTAAAATGGAGTATCAGAAAACATCCACGAAGAGCAGTAATGTAACGTCATATGTTTTATCGGATGTCGGCAGTGTGTATCAGGTTGTTTATAATCTGAAAAGTGATTCTGTGGCAGTTACAAAAAGCCAATATTCGGAGAGCGATGTTATATCACTGAAGAAAGAGGCTGACAAGAAAGAGCAGGACAGGTTAAAAAAGGAACGGGAGAAAACGAAGAAAAAGCAGACCGCTAAGAAAAAGAAGGGTAAGACAAAAAAGAAGAAGACCTATAAAGATGTCGGATAAAGAAAGGAGACAGATATGTCAGAGATAAGTTTAAAAGATTTGATCGAGAAATTGGACTGGGAATGGGAAGAGTTTTCTTACAATGTAACCAGTTTGTCCAGAGAAAATATTTTTTCTATGGCAGAAATGGTAGCAGATAAAAAACGGATTTATGAAACATTGAAAACAGTTTCGCAGTTCTCTGTGGAACAATTATACCGCATGTACCGGATGGAACATGTGATAGATACTCTTTATATTCGTCTGCCAAAGCACTATCCGGACTTGGTGGACGAAATAAAAAGGGTATTATAAAAGTACGGAAAAATTCCGTACTTTTATAAGGTATAAGAGGGTATTAGGGACACTTCCCTAACAAGACTGCATTTTGTATATACAAAATGCGTGTCTTGCCATTCAAAACCAATACAAATATACCGTACTTTTTACGGAAAAAAGGGAAAATTTCCGTAGGAATTACGGAAAAAGAAAGACAAATTACGGAAAAATACCGTAAAACAGTTGCTAAAGTTACGGAAGAGTTACGGAAAATATAGATAGATTACGGACTAATTCCGTAAAAGGCAGTATCAGGATTTCGTAAAAATTACGGAATATATGGGAGAATATGTTTATGAGAGCAGAAAAACATACAGAACAGTTGTTAGTCCGTCTGACGAAAAGAGAAAAGGAAGCTCTTTGTCAACAGGCAAAGGCAAATGGGCAAAATGTCAGTTCTTATGTGAGGATGATTCTTGCACGTCCCCCGGACGTAACCAGAAAGGAGTTTGAGGAAGTAAACCTCCGATTGGTTTATGAAATAAATAAGATTGGTGTCAATATTAACCAGATAGCAAAAAAATATAATGAACACCGTCTTACAAAGGCGAGCAGGGATGTGATGGATAAGATGGATGAAATCCGTAAGCTGCTGAATGAGGTCATGCGTACATTCCACCCAGATTAGAAAGGAGGTTCTTATGTCAATCATAATTAAGATGGGACGACCGATTGAATCCGAATCGCATTTGAAAAAAGCGATTGATTATGTCATGCAGGAGTGGAAGACAGAAGGACGGGCATACAGTAATAGCGGTATTACGCCAGTAGAGATAAAGGACACCTTTTTCCTGACTAAAAAAGTATACCCTTCTCATGGAAAAAGGCAGGGATATCACTGGAAGTTTTCCTTTTCCAAAGATGAGATGATTTCCCATGATGAGGCTCTTGAGTTTATCAGAGAATGGGCGGAAGAATATCTGGGGGAAGAGTATGACTTTGTTGTAGCAGAACATAGTGACCGGGAATTAACCCATATGCATCTTATTTTTAATTCTGTCCGGCGGGGCGGTGGAAAGTACCATTATGGAAAAGATGAGTGGGATAAAGTGATAAAACCACTGACAAACCGTATATGTGACAAGTATCATACCGGGCATGTCAAAGAAAAAGATAAGGATTTGGACTATGCTCCGGAAAGGAACTGGAAAGCAGAGGTGGAAGAAGCGATAGATGAATGCATCAAAGCCAGTAAGTCTTATTCGGATTTTAAGATTCGGCTGCAACGTGATTTTCACTATTCTCTTCGGGAGGGGGTATCGAAAGATTATGGCGTGTACCTGTCACTAAAACCGCCGGGGAAAGCAAAAGCAATACGATCATACAGACTGTCTCCCGGATATATGCCGGAAGATATTGAGCGGAAAATCACGGAAAGCTTTTTAAAGGAGATTCCAGAGACAGTCAGGATAAATCTGGAACGGAAAGAGAACACGAAAGCCCTCTTTTGTGTGATATTCCGTCAGGAGAAGGAGCTTTTACGGAGTGGGTATTTTCGTCAGAGACACATTCCATATAAAGACCTTTCTGCATATCAGCAATACTTTGTGAGGAGAATGTTGTCGGCAAGAAGATTATATCATCGAACCGGGACAACATTGAAAGGTCATGAGCAGAGTGTCCGTGCGATTCACAGTATGATGCATGAGGTTGGGGAACTGTATAAATATAATATCCGGACAGAACATAGGTTATCGGAAGAAATATTTGAACTGAAGAAACAGATTACCTTTACAGAACACCGTCTTTCCGAAGGCAAGATACCGCCAGAGCAGGAAGCAGATGTGTCAAACCAAGTGAAGACATGGAAAAAGGAGCTGACAGACTTAAAAAGACTGGAGAAACAGAAAATTCCGGAAGATTATAAAAAAGAAATGCCAGAACCAGAACAAAGAGAATCACTGACTGTTAGAAAGGAGAAAACACATGACGGACGAACAAAGTAAAACTTATTTCCAGTTGGCAGAAAAATACCGGACTGAAAAGGGGAGCATTGATTCCCTCTTTTTATGTCTGGGAATATTTTATTGTATGCCATTGGAACAGATCGAGCGTTATATGACGGAAACAAAAAGCATTTATAAGCGTGACTTGATAAGATTGTGTCTGCTTTTAGATATTCCGCCGGATGAAGTGCTAGAAAAACTGCCGGAGCATCCGGAAGAGTTTATAAACTCCCAGCTAGTGAAAAAGCAGCAGGAAAAGTTTAAGGAGTTGGAAGAAAAGAGCCGGAAACTGGCAGAACAGAACACTTCGGATGGAGAGGAGCTTGCTCTGTTTAAAGAAGAAAATGCATATCTGAAAAAGGAAGTTGCACGTCTGGAGAAAAACCATCAGGCGTATGTTACCGAAACAAAATCTATGCTAGAGGAATCCGGACAACTCCAAGTTAAGGCAGAAAAGGAACTAGAGGAGATAAGAGAAAAGTTTTCAGAGGCGGAGGAAATGAATAATAAGCTTGAAATGCAAAATGAATCCTTGCAGAAATCTGTAGATTTGCTGACGAGGGAAAGAGATGCCCTGCAGAACGAAACCCAGATCCAGAATGATAAAGGAAGCAGGAGAAAAAAGAAATCCGATTATAGCATTTTGAGGAAAAAAATACTCAATGGCGGGACATTTACCCCATTGCAGTTAGAAAAACTAGATAAGGCGGTAAAGCTGCGGATGCCGGAAGAAGAAATTTTAACATTTGCTTCCCCGGACATTTCTCCGGCACAGATGGAAAAATATATATCATGGTGGAAACCAGATAAAACAGAAAAAAGACTGTTTGGCAAAAGGAATATAAATAAAAGAAAGTGAGGATTAGCATATGAGTGAAGAAGTACAAACTATGGTACAAGTATTGGAACTGACTGGAAGGGGATTATCCGGAGTAATGAAGGGAATCCGTCTATCTGCAAAGGGAGCATCAAAAGGGGCGGAGCTGATAGATTTGAAATGGATGCAGCTGAAGATGAAACTCCATTATGCCAGTACCGGAACACACGATACAATGCTGCTGAAGGATTTGGAAAAACTTACAGGCGGTCAGTATGATATACTGAATATCCCATTTGAGGATGAAAAGTCTTTAATCGGCTTTTATGACAGGTTAAAAAAGGTAAGCGTTTCCTTTGCAGAACTGCCGGACTTAAATCTAGGCGACGGATATACCCAGATTGCTTATAATCCGCAGGACGCTGCCCGCATAAAAACGGTTGTGGAATATTATAAAGATAAACTGGAGGTGGAAGCAGCTGAAATCAGTCTGGAGCAGTATGAGAGAATGGGAGACGAAAAAGCAAGAGCAGTATTAAATGAACTAGCCGAAAAAGGATATCAGCAGGAAACGCAAATAAACCTTTTGCAGAAGATACGTGAACGCAACAAAGATAATAATTATGTTCCTATCAGTATTGATATTGAAACATTACTGAAAAAAGAGGATGCAGATAGTTATATCTGTTATGTGCCGGGAACAAAACATAAGCAGACGGTAACAATAAAAAAGGAAGACTGTCTGTTGTTTGATGACAGGAAGGTTATTTATACCCACTTACGGAAAGATGATCCGGCAACCAAGAACATTAAGGGAAATTACAATAAAGTAGTTGCTAAGTACAAGAAAATGTCAGAAAGGACAAGGCTAGATGATATGGAGATTTTGCCGGATTTTACGAAGGGGCAGGATCAGACGGGTTCTGCCCCGGAACATGAGCCATTACCCTTTGGCAACAGAAGTGATGCTAGGGGTATTTCTGAAATGGAAGATTTGGAGAAGACATTATTGCAACGTCCTAAAAACCAGTCAGAAGAAAAGGTTTATAAAGCATTATCAAATGAACATGTTAAGGGAAAGGCAGGCAGTCCAGATTATCTTCCAGTTACCATCAATCTGGAGAAACAACTCGTGGCAGAAAGCCCGAACTTGTATATTGCCAAAATTCCGGATGAGGGAACTCCGGAACTAGGGGAGGAAACAACCCGCCTAATTTCCATTCCGAAGGAAGATGCAGTAATCAGTAAAGATGGCAGACAAGCACAGATTTTTCTTGATAAGAAAGGAAAAACAGAAGTTTCTCTTCATGATGTGAAAAGCGGAGGAAGGAAGTCTGACGTTTTGATGAGCAATGAGGAAATTGCTAAAACTTTTGCCGGAAAGAATCCGGGCATTGAAGAAAATAAAACGATGCATAAAAGTCTGGAGCTGATAAAAGGGAAAGTTTTAAAGAATCCAACGCAAGGAGGGAAAGTGATATGAGTAACGTAGTAAGGAGCATTACAGATATCAGGAAGTTAAGGCTACGGAATTTTCTAATTATCTGTTTTGTTTTTCTTCCGGCATGGCTATATATGACTTACTGTGCCAGTGGATTATTTATGAGTGATGTTAAACTGGATAACATAAGTGTACTATATGAATGGTGTTTAAAACATCCCATGCAGTGTTATAACGAAAAGAGCATAGGAATAGTGCTTTCGGCATTACTGTTATGGGTAATTTTTGTCTTTACGCAATATGTAAAAATGAACAATACGCTTATGCATGGACAAGAATATGGCTCTGCTAAATGGGGAAGCATCCCGGCTTTTAACGCAAAATATGGAACGGAGAAAGAGGAAGATAACAAAATACTGTCCAGAAATATACGTTTCCGGTATGATGAATCAACACTCCGGAATGGTAATATATTTGTGGTTGGCGGTTCAGGGGCAGGGAAGACTTCCTTTTTTCTTACGCCAAATCTATTACAGTGCCACGGTTCCAATGTATATACTGATCCAAAAGGAAGTGTGTTAGAAGAGCTTGGGACATTTCTGGAGAAGCAGAAAGATACGATTGTCTGTGTCATTAATCTTTGTGAAATGGAAAAGAGCATGCATATCAATCCGTTTTTGTTTTTACGAACCCAGATGGATGTCAGTAAGCTGATTTCCAATCTGATCCAGAATACAAACAGTGAAAATATTCAAAATTCCACTGCCGATCCATTTTGGGAAAAAGCAGAAATCGTATTTTTGGAGAGTCTTTTCTTTTATGTCTGGTTACAGTGTCCACAGACGTTTGTTAATGAAAAAGGAAAGACTATCCGTCTGGAAAAAAATATGAGTTCAGTATTATATCTGCTAGAGGAGGCGGAGATAAAATCCGCAGATGTACCTACCGGACTGGATAGACGGATGTCAGCGTTGGAGACGGAGCAGCCCGACCATCCGGCAGTTAAATCTTATAAGAGGTTCCGGAGCGGAGCTGCTGATACGAAACGGAGCGTTCTTATGACAGTCAATGCAAGAATGCAGCCTTTTGATAATCCGGAACTCTTGGATATTTTTTCTGGAAATGATATTCCATTGAATGAAGTCGGAATAGGAAAAGATGGTGATGGGAAGACAAAAATAAATTTATTTATCGTGATTCCGGATAATGACACTACTTACAATTTTGTTCCGGGAATGATTTATACACTGTTACTGGAAGATTTATATTATCGGGCGAGGTTGTATGGCGGGCGGCTCCCAATTGATGTCGGGTTTTGGCTGGATGAGTTTGCAAATACAAAAATGCCGGCAAATTTTGATAAAGTTCTTGCCACTTGTCGAAGTCGTGGTATTTATTGTGTTCCCATGCTCCAGTCCCTTGCACAGATAAAACAACTATTTAAAGACGGTGCGTGGGAAGGCGTGGTAGGAAACTGCGATACTTTTATTTATCTTGGAGGAAACGAACAAAGTACCTTTGAATATATCACGAAACTTTTGGGAAAATGGACGATTGACAAAAAAACAAGCGGGGAAAGCAGAGGTACATCTGGTTCGTACAGTGAAAATATGGATGTGCTTGGTCGTGAACTGATGATGGAATATGAGGTAAGACTTCTTCCACAGGATGAGTGTATTATATTTGTTCGCGGCGAAGAACCGCTCCGGGACAAAAAATGGTTTCCGTGGGAATATGAGGAATATAAAAAGGCAAAATCTCTTGGAGTTTATCAAAAGCCAGATGCCGATCAGTCTGCTGATGAGGAAATTTGCAGAATTTTAAATGATGAAAGCATGGACTATTTGAAGAAACTCACAGAGAAAGGGGAAAATATAGATATTTATAGTATTGATGCTCTGGAATTTATGAAAATGGACTTGGTTCAGTTAGAAAGACAACTGGCTCATGGTTCAAGAATAATCGAACAAGATATATCTCTGGAACACCTTCAGGAAATTTGTTTGCGGGAAAAGGAAGAAGCGAGGCAACAACTGTACCATGAGTTTTTACAAAATTATGACAGTATGACGTTGTTTGAAATATATTCTTCTGATTTTATCAGTACTACAAGGAAGGATGTGATACAGGAATTGAGACAACACCAGATACCAGAGACAGACATAAAACTTATTATTCATCCAGATTATACGGAAGAGGAAATTTTACAAAAGAAAAATGCATATCTTACGTTTCAAGAGTTGTCTCCGGTATAGGATTGATGTTTCTATGCCGGGGCAGTTTTCCCAAACAGAGAGAAGGGAAAACAAGAATTTTGTTGAAAAAAATCTGTTTTTGTTGCGGTACTTAAAATGTGTGTGGTATACTCTTAAAAAATGTGGACACAATATGAGATTAGAAAGTTTATATGTGAATTTTTAGAGTAAGAAAAGGAGCGTAAGATGAAAGGGTATCGACAACTTAAATATGAAGACCGCCTTATTTTTGAAAAGATGTTAAGAGCCGGAATTAAAAAAGGCGAGATAGCAAAGCGGTTACATATTCATAAAAATACGGTAACAAATGAAATCAAGCGGGGACGTTATCTTCATCGGAATACCGATTATACGGAAGAGTATCGTTATTCTGCTGAACTTGCAGAGAAACATTATCAGGAAAATGTTAAAATGCGAGGGACGCAGTTGAAAATAGCGAATGATTATGAGTATGCAGAGTATATTGAAAATCGGATAGCGGAGGATGATTTCTCCCCTTCGGCAGTTTTGGGAGAATTAGAGGCAACCGGGCGGGATAAGGAGTACAAAACGAAAATATGTGTTACTACATTATACAGTTACATTGATAAGGGGGTGTTTTTCAAGCTGACAAATAAAGACCTTCCGGTTAAGGGCAAAAGAAAACGGAAGTATCATAAAGTAAAACGCCAGAAAAGAGCAAGTGCGGGAAAAAGCATAACTGAACGTCCGGCGGAGGCAGAAGATCGGGGAGAGTTTGGACACTGGGAAATGGATACTGTTATCGGAAAGCAGGAAGTGAGTAAAAATGCACTCCTTGTCCTGACGGAACGGAAGACAAGAAAAGAGATTCTTTTTAAACTGCCAACCCATGAAGCTAAAGAGGTCGTAAAGAAACTGGATTTTTTGGAAATGGTTTGGAAAGATAAGTTTTCCAAAGTATTTAAAAGCATTACAGTAGATAATGGCAGTGAGTTCGCTTATAATGAAGAAATGGAGACATCTATTTTCGGCGGTAAGCGAACAAACATTTTTTATTGTCATGCATACAGTAGTTGGGAACGTGGCTCGAATGAGAACCAGAACAAACTGGTAAGACGAAAGATTCCTAAAGGGAGTAACTTTGATAACAAGACTGCCGAGGACATATCTAATATTGAGGATTGGATAAACCGCTATCCCAGAAAGATATTTGGTTTCCATACTTCGGCAGAGTTGTTTGAGAAAGAAGTTGCTATGATTACATAAAGAGGGCGGACTATAGGGAATGAAAGACTGGCAGTAGGCAGTCTTTTTCTGCTACATGCAATTAGTAAATATGCACAAAAACAACACAACTACACTGTGTAAAATGACGAAATGAAAAAATGTCACAAAAAAAGGTTGAAATTTTTAGACATGAAAAAAGTGCCAATTTTTTATTGACACTGCTCTACAACTGTGGTAAGATGGAATATACAGTACTGTGGTAAATTAGGGACAGTAGCCCTACGTAGATTCATTATAACACAGTTCTGTAAAAAAAACAAGGAGTGAAATCATCGATGGAGAAAAACAGAATACGTCCTGTCAGTGTGGGCAAAGGCGTCAGAATGAGTTACTCAAAGCAAAAAGAAGTATTGGAGATGCCTAACCTGATCGCAGTACAGACAGATTCATACAAATGGTTTTTGGAAGAAGGTTTAAATGAAGTTTTTCGTGATATTTCCCCGATTTCCGATTACAATGGTAATCTCAGTCTTGAATTTGTGAGTTTTGAGCTGTGCAAGGATGATGTGAAATATTCCATAGAGGCGTGCAAGGAGCGTGATGCGACATACGCAGCGCCGCTGAAGGTGAAAGTGAGACTTCACAATAAAGAAACAGAAGAGATCAGTGAGCATGACATTTTCATGGGTGATTTACCGCTTATGACAGCGACAGGTACGTTCGTTATCAATGGTGCGGAACGTGTTATCGTTAGTCAGTTGGTTCGTTCTCCGGGTATTTATTATGGAATCGCACACGATAAGATCGGTAAGGAACTGTATTCTTCGACGGTCATTCCAAACCGTGGTGCGTGGCTTGAGTACGAGACGGATTCCAATGATATTTTCTATGTGCGTGTCGACAGGAACCGGAAGGTGCCGATCACGGTGCTGATCCGTGCGCTTGGCGTTGGGACAAATCAGGAAATTCTGGATCTGTTCGGCGAGGAGCCAAAGATCGTTGCAAGTTTTGCAAAAGATGCCTCCGAGAATTATCAGGATGGCCTTCTTGAGCTGTACAAAAAGCTCCGTCCGGGTGAACCGCTGTCTGTAGACAGTGCGGAGAACCTCATAAACAGCATGTTTTTTGACGTGAGACGTTATGATCTGGCGAAAGTAGGACGTTATAAATTCAATAAAAAACTCGCATTCCGCAACCGCATCACGGGGTTCACTTTGGCAGAAGATGTGGTGGATGTGACGACCGGTGAGGTCGTGGCGGAAGCAGGCACTGTGATCTCCGAGGAAAAGGCGACAGAGATCCAGAACACAGCAGTTCCGTATGTAATGATCGAGACCGAGGAACGTGTTGTAAAAATACTCTCCAATATGATGGTTGATCT